>CAYZNC010000082.1:0-19967 GCA_964478555.1 uncultured Bacteroidales bacterium
GCACATTGGGCGCGTTACCGGCTCCAAAGGTTTCGACGATCAGTGCCTTCATGCCCTTCAATCCTATAATGGACATTACATTTTCCTGCCTTATACCAGGAAACAGCTTTAATATGGCAATGCGATCATCCAACTCCGTATGAAATCTGAAAGGTCGGGTTAAAGGCACATAATTAATAGCTGCAAAATTAAATCTTATATGAACACCAATTTCTGCAAGAGGTTGATAATTATATGACTTAAACGCGCTGAAATATTCAGCACTATTCTTGGTACAACGATTCCCACGATAAAGTTTTTTCTCAAAATAAATACATACTTCCGGAACAACAGGTTCACGATTTTGCTCGGCTGAAGCAATTTCAATGGCAGTAAGCAAGTTTTCCCGGCCATCCGTACGATGCGTTCCAATAGGCAATTGTGCCCCAGTAAAAACAACAGGTTTATGCAGGTTTTCGAGCATAAAGCTCAGCGCCGAAGCAGAAAACGCCATCGTATCAGTGCCATGGAGGATTACAAATCCATTATAGTTTTCATAATTCTCTCCGATAATGGTGGCCATGGTAACCCAGTCTTTGGGACTTATATTTGAGGAATCAAGCGGCGGATCGAACTGAACCGTAGATATTTTGCAATCAAACTTCTTTAATTCCGGAACTTTTGATTCAATTAGCTTAAAGTTGATAGGCTCATAATTTTTACTGGTCGGATTTTGCTTCATACCAATGGTACCACCGGTATATATGATTAGTACTGATTTTCTTTTTTCCTGCTTCATTTTAATCCAATTTGAATAATGTCCTGGAAGTATTCGTGGTTATTGCTGCCACCTCAGTAACAGGTACTTTTTTTATGTCGGCAATGTACTTTGCTATATAAATAAGGTATGAGCTTTCGTTCCGTTTACCACGAAAAGGAACCGGCGTAAGATAAGGAGCATCTGTTTCAAGAATGATATGCTCAAGTGGAGTGGCTTCTATAACCTCTCGCTGGCTCGACTTTTTAAAAGTAACCACACCGTTAATGCCAATTTTAAATCCAAATTCAATAACCTGCTTAGCTTGTTCTGCCGTGCCCGGGAAACTGTGAAAAACGCCTGAATATGCATCGCCATTGAATTTCTCCCGAATTATTTTTATGACCTCCTCAAATGATTCTCGACAATGAATAACGATGGGTAAAGAGAACTTTCTGGCAAGATCAATTTGAAATGAAAAGGCATCAAGCTGTTGTTCCAGAAACGTTTTATCCCAATAAAGATCGATCCCAATTTCGCCAATGGCAACAAATCTGTTGTTGGGTAAACAAGCTTCAACGGTTGCAAGTTCTTTCCGATAATCCTCAGTTACCGATGTGGGATGTAACCCCATCATGGGCAAACAATGCTCCGGAAATGTTTTGCACAAGCTGAGCATATCGTCAATTGTCTGGGAATTTATATTAGGCAGGAGCAAACGACTCACACCAGATGCTATGGCCCTTTCAACTACCATTTGGCGGTCTGCATCAAATTCCGTCGCGTATAAGTGGGTATGGGTATCTATAAATTCCATTGCACATATTTATCCTATACAAACTTAATGAAAATCGTGAACATTTGGTTTAACCGGAACATCTAATCAACACCAACTTTATAAAGTTTAATTAAATTTTTCGCAGGCCAGTGCTAAATCTTGTATATTAAATATCAAAACTTTATTACTTTGACTGCGGTATTTAAAACATACCTATTTTTTAAAATTATGGTTATTAAAAGATCATTATTCATGCTAAAATGGTTGTTGAATCGAAATTGTTCAATGGCCATATTAACTTATAAAAGAAAAATTATAAATTTACATCTTCTAATTAAACAGAATTATGACTGATATTATTCCTCCTCTGCCAAGAGAACTATTACAGAAGGAATTGACGGAGAATCTGTTTGTTCGAGAAACAAACAAGGGAGGAAACCTTTTGTATATCTTTACTGCTCAGGAGGCTCCTAATCTTATGAAAGAGGTGGGCCGGCTGAGGGAAGAGTCCTTTCGTCATGCAGGAGGGGGAACAGGTCAGGAAATCGACGTTGATCATTTCGATACGTGCGAAAATCCTTATAAACAACTCATCGTTTGGGACCCGGAATCTAAGCAAATACTGGGAGGATATCGTTTTAAAGTCTGCGATAAGAATACAATCGATGCGGAAGGTAATATACAGCTTTCTACGGCTGAATTATTTGATTTTTCTGATCAGTTTCGTGAAGAATATCTTCCCTATGTTATTGAACTGGGCCGGTCATTTGTTCAACCGAACTATCAATCTACAGGACGTTTACGTAAGAGCTTGTATGTTCTTGATAATTTATGGGATGGATTAGGCGCCATAGTTGCAGACAATCCCGATAAAAAATATTGTTTTGGAAAAGTTACCATGTACAAGAGCTACAATGTTCACGCGAGAAATCACTTATTATTTTTTCTCGAAAAACATTTTGGCGACAAAGAAGGTCTTGTATCTCCTTCCCGATCTGTGGCTATGGAAACTCACATGAACCGCGACGAACTTGCTGGCGTGTTTTCTCATCAGCAATATATGGATGATTATAAGATCCTTTCAAAATCTGTGCGCAAAATGGGAGAAATGATACCACCCCTCATCAACTCCTACATGAATTTATCCCCTACCATGAAGGTTTTTGGCACAGCCATCAATCCTCACTTTGGAAGTGTGGAAGAGACCGCTATTATGGTTACCATTAACGATATATATCAGGCCAAAATAGACCGCCACATCAGCACCTACGATCCCATGTACTGGATAAACAAATTAAAGCACACCCACATTCATATTTTCCCCAAACGCAGAAGAAGAAGGGAAAAGTAGGGATTAATAAGCTGTTTAGAATCCATAATATCTTAAAAAGCTTTTAACAGCTCGTAAATTAACCTCCCAACCCTCCTAAAAACAGGAGGGCTTCAGTTTAGCATAACTTAAGGATTCCTTATATTATAGTAATATTTACTATTATTTTGAAATTTTTAAGTCGTACAAAAGTTTCAAAAGCCCATTCTTTAAGGGGTTTGGGGTCATTTTGAGGGGTTATTTTTCTGTAACCTATTTTTAGGACGAGTCAGTTTTACTATTAGTCCTCGTTTTAGACTACCTAATCCCCTATCTATACAGCTTTCCCAATATCTTCCTATGATACTTCCAGAAATAATACGCCGGAACCCCCGTTAGCACTATAATCAATCCTGGCCAGGTAAAAAGTGGCTTATACCTTAAAAGAATAATTTCGATAAAAACACATAGCACAATATAGACTGCCGGAATTAATGGATAGCCAATAGTTTTATAAGGTCGCTCTATGTCAGGTTTTCGATATCGCAGCACAAAAACGGCGAAAATAGTAAGTATGTTAAAAATTAACGCGGCAAATATAACATAATCTAGCATTTGACTATACGTACCCGAAAGACAGAGAATGGTACTCCAAATTGCCTGAACCCACAAGCCGGCACTGGGCACACCTTTCTGATTTAACTGTCCGGCCTTGTTAAAAAACAGTTTATCGCGCGCCATAGCATAATAGACCCTGGCACCTGAAAGAATAATCCCATTGTTGCATCCAAACGTAGATACTAAAAGAACAATGGCTACTACAATTTCGGCCGATCGTCCGAGAATCTGTTTCATAGCTGCCGTAGCAACCCTGTCCTCAGAAGCAAATTGAATACCCTGATCGGCAACCGACAAACCATTTGGGTTTCCGACAGCGGGCAGAATTTTAATATATATAAGATTAACCAGGAAGTACAGAACGCATACTATTAATGTTCCCAGGAAAAGGCTCAGTGGAATATTCCGTTTGGGATTAATAACTTCACTTGAAGTAAAGGTAATATTATACCAGGCATCCGAAGCAAACAAAGAGCCCACCATAGAAATGCCAATGCCAACAACAAGCGCAAACACTCCTGTGGGCAAATGCACACCCTGTGGAACCTGAGATCCATGCCACAAGTCAGAAGAAGCAAAACCCTTGGAAAAAAGAAAACCTAAACCAATAAGTAAGATAAGGATCAGAATTTTAGAGTACGTAAATACATTCTGAATTTTTTTACCTTCTTCCACACCTTTGCTATTGATCCAGGTGAGAAACAAAATAGAAAGAATGGCAACCAGCTGGGTAAAATTTACGGTAAGATGATTGAGCTGAAAGAAAAGATTATCCTCTGAAATCCAGGGTAACAAAACCCCCAAAAATTTGCTAAATGCCATAGCTACTGCGGCAATGGTACCACACTGCACCACCAGAAAGAGGGTCCAACCGTAAAGAAAGCCAAACAAAGGGGAATATGCTTCCCTCAGATATACGTAAATTCCTCCGGCTTTGGGCATCATTCCTGCAAGCTCTCCATAACTTAGCGCGGCAAAAACAGTCATCATTCCTGTAATAACCCAAACGAGAAGAAGCCATCCGGCGCCACCTACATTTCGTGAAATATCGGCACTAACAATGAAAATAGCAGAACCTATCATGGACCCCATGACAATAGCCGTAGAATCAAAAAGATTAAGGCTGCGATGAAAAGTTCCTGTGTCGTATTTCATTATCAGATGATAATTTTTCTGCAAGATAATAAACGAATAAACAATTGATTTATTTCCGAAAAAAAATCTAAAAAGCAACTTGCTAACGCGAAACTTGGAACCCTCAATTCGCAACATGCAACCCAAAACTTGCAATTTTAAAGCAATTCAACAAAGTTCACATGCATACATCATTTAAATTCTGTGACTTACTAATATTTAAAACTATTTTGTGAAGATTTTCATGAAAACAGGTTTGTAATTGAAAATATTTTTATTTTTACAACCTGTTTTTTTCCAAACTGTCATTACTTATCATCATTTGTTTTAGAATTGTAAGTTACTAAATTTCAAAACCACTTGAAATTTACTCATCCTCAAAACTAAAACATAGCCTTCTGAAAAAAAGCAACTAACTAATGAATTAGAAAAACTAACGATGCTAACATGAAGACACCTTCAACAACTATCTCTCTTTTTTATTGCTCAAATTCAATATCGTCTGATGATATAGGCCAATGTTCCTCCAAACTCAGTGACATCCAATTAAAAACCATCAGTTTGCCTTGTTCCGGTAAAGCCAATTTACTGTATCTCCTTAAAGCCATTGAAACCGGTTCTGACGGAGTACTGGTAATGACTTGCAAATTCGGAGAGTGTAAATACCTTCAGGGAAATCTCAGAGCAGAAAAACGCATTGAAGCTGTTGATGATTTATTGGTTGAATCAGGTTTTGGAAAGGGCTGCGTTAAATGCGTACATCTGGAAGAAGGTAATAAAGCGGATATCATCGTAAATGAAATAAACACCTTTGCCAATTATTTAAAGACACAGCCTACAGCTAAAGAAAAATTAAAGATATAATCATAAAGAAAATGGATAGTTTACTTGCAAAAAAAATTGAAGCAGGCGATTTTATTATCACAGCAGAATATTTGCCCGATACTGATATAGATGCCCAGCCACAAAATAAATTTAAGAATTGTGGAGCAATTGCTGTAAATGTAGCAGACAACCCTTTTGGGCCAGTCACATCAAGTCTTGCTTCTGCAATAAAATTAAAATTGGCAGACGTTGAGCCTATTTATCAGATCATAACCCGCGACAGGAACAGAATTGCACTTCAATCAGACATTCTTGGTGCGGCCTCCCTGGGAATCAAAAACATTTTATGTTTATCGGGTTATCATCAGACCTTAACGGACATGCCGGAATCGGCAAACGTTTACGACCTCGACTCTATTCAACTTATCGACATCGTGAATAAGATGAATACGGAAGGGACCATGCTCAACGGAACAAAAATAAAAGGTAACTACTCCATATTGATTGGTGCTGTGGTGAATCCATATTTGAGACCATTAGAGCTAAACATTATACGGCTTTTGAAAAAGGTTAAAGCTGGCGCTAAGTTCATACAAACACAGGCAGTCTTCAATACCACTGACTTCCAGGAATGGCTCGATGCGGCCCACAAAGAAGGTATCACTGAAAAGGCTGCTATCATAGCTGGTATTTATCCGCTCGAAAGTTATGACGAGGCTATCAGCCTGTTAAAAAAGCATACCGATTTTTACATTCCCGATTCTCACATCAAAAGAATAAAAGATGCTGGAAACATTGAAGCCCAAAGAAAAATGGGGATTTCCATATGCGTTGAAACGATTGGGAAAATTAAAGAAATGAAAGGTCTGAGCGGAATACATATTATATCAGGCGGAAAAGAAGATGTTGTTAAAGAGGTTATTGCTGAAGCTGGCTTAACCGATATTTAATAGTAACAGTTTGAATCAAAAATAAATGCCGGAAAAATATCACATTAAAACTACCCAAGTCAAGCCAAGGCTCCCACGCATAGGAAAGTATGGTGTTGTTGACTGGCGTGAAGATTGTGCACGATGTCATAATTGCGTGAAAAAAGCGTGTATTTATGACAAATACCGTGAGGAGAGTTCATTTATCAGAGATCTGGACGAAGTGCATACCCTCTATTACGAATGTATGGGCTGCTTTTCCTGCGTTCAAAATTGCACTAAGAACCTGCTTACCATGTCCATCAATTCGGAGTATAAAAAACTTGGAAATAAATACTGGACCCCTCAGATATTCGGAACAACCTGGTTAGAAGCAGAAACCGGAAAAGTACCCGTGTCAGGAGCAGGATACCGGGGTAAATTTTCAGGACACGGTTTCGATTCCATGTGGACTGACATGTCAGAAATTGTACGGCCTACGCGTGATGGTATCCACGGCAGAGAATACATCAGTACCTCCGTCGACGTTGGCAGAAAGCCAGCTCACCTGCAGTTCGATAATAATCAGATGACAAACGCATTACCCCCGTTAATCTCATTGCCATTTCCTGTTATATTTGATATGCCTTCCGCACAGCATACACTACCTGTGCTGGAACCTTTTATCCTTGAAACAGCAAAACAAACAGGTCTGCTTACCATTGTGGATTCAAAGAAATGGGACGAAATCAAACTTGAAAATAAAAACGATTACCTTAACTATATTGTTTTCTATTTAAACCCCGAAGGCCCGGTAATTCCAAAAGAACTGTTGGACAAGACCCGAATGGTAGAAATTCCTGATAGCATTGATGTGGAACAAAAAATAAATGCCATTAGGAAAGAACACCCCGGGTTAATAGTATCCGTCCGGGTGATGCTGGATGATAAAGCTTCAAAACGCGTTGATGTGCTATCCAAGATTTACATTGACGTTATTCATTTGGTTTCCGATATTAATGGAAATGAAATAGGCGTCAAAAATCCCAGATTTGTGAAAGATGTTGTCCGCGAAATTCATGGCATCCTTATTAAAAATGAAACACGGGACGAAATAACACTGATTGCCGGTGGCGGAGTTGGATTGTCAGAGCATGTTGCTAAAGCTCTTATTTGTGGCGCCGACTTGGTATCTATTGACGTACCTCTATTGATAGCCATAGAATGCCGCTTATGTGACAGCTGCAAACCTGGCGATTATTGTCCTGCCAAACTGGATAAAAATATCGACCCTAAATATGCTGCAGGCCGTATGACCAACCTTATGGGAGCGTGGCATTGGCAAATGGTAGAGCTAATGGGAGCTATGGGTATGCGCGAAGCTCGCCGTTTACGCGGTGATGTAGGTCGTGCCATGTTTAAAGACGAACTTGAAGAAGAAATTTATGGACCAATCTTTAAAAAATAAAACGGATCTGGCGGATATACTGCCGGATAATACCGTAAAAACATTTGTTCCGCAAGCTGTCGTTGAAAGAAAAGTTCAACTGGCTCCTTCCAGGTACCGGAATGAAATCGCAAAATACATCATCTATCGCGATGAGGAAAAATGCACTTTGTGCGGAACCTGCGTTAAAACATGCCCTAAAGGTGTTCATGTAATGAAGCCCGGTTATAAGCTTTTTGCAACTCCTCTATCCTATAAATGCAATGGATTTGTTTGCGAGAAAACGGAACATTTTTGTGTTACAAAATGTCCGCAAGGCGCCCTTAAATTGGTCGAAAATCCAATGATGGAAGCACTCGGAGATGCCAGATGGCCAGCCGATATGATGCTCGCTACCTGGTATATGGCTGAAACTGGCAACACACTTCCCGAAGATTGTGATTTTGAATACGAAACGGGCGAATCCGATGGAGGTTTTGACAGAATACGAATCGTATATCCCGAAAAGCCTGCAAAAGTTACTGATGATGAAATAGATCTCAGTCTCGACCTGAATAAAAGGAACGACGGCAAACCGCAAATTACCATAGATGTGCCCTGGTATGGCGGCGGTATGTCTTTTGGCTCCATAAGCAACGTAACTCAATTAGCAAAGGTTCGTGCTGCCGTTGCCTGGAATACTTTTTCATGTTCAGGAGAAGGTGGATATATGGAACGGTTGAGACCTTATGACGACCACATGATTACCCAGGTGGCTACAGGTCTTTTTGGTGTGCGTGAAGAAACCATTCAGCGGGTCCCCATTGTTGAATTTAAATATGCTCAGGGAGCTAAACCCGGTTTGGGAGGTCACCTATTGGGTACCAAGAATACTGCATCAGTAGCAAAAATGCGTGAAGCCGTTCAGGGTATACCCCTCTTCTCTCCATTTCCATTTCATAGTGTATACTCTATTGAGGATCACATGAAGCATATCGACTGGATCAAACATATCAATCCGCGGGCAATTATTTCCACAAAGGTATCTACTCCTACGGATGTTGATATGGTGGCTGTTGGTAGTTATTACGCCGGTACACATATCATTCACATCGATGGCGGCTATGGAGGAACAGGTGCGGCTCCCGACATTGCCAAAAAGAACATTGCAATGCCTATCGATTATGCGATTCCTAAAGTTCATAACTTTTTGGTTGCCGAAGGTGCACGCGATACTGTTGTTTTAATGGCCAGTGGTGGAATACGTACTTATTACGATGCGGCAAAAGCTATCGCCCTGGGTGCTGATGGTGTAATTATAGGAACTGCAGAACTAATAGCACTGTGCTGCTTGCGTTGTACCCGTTGTTCCGCCGGACGTGGGTGCCCCAGAGGTATTGCTACAACCGATGGAGGTCTGGTTACCCAGATATCACTGGATTGGGGAACACAAAGACTTATTAACTTATACAACGCCTGGGCTGTTGGTCTAAAAGATATATTAAAACGTCTGGGTCTCAAAAGTATTAAAGAATTACGAGGACGTACCGACTTGTTAAAACATTTGGATATAAATCCCTGAATAAGAGCATGAACAACGTAGAAAATATCTTACGGTCTAAAAGAAAATTGATCGAAAGTGTGGATATCTCAGCAAAACCGCCTACAATGGAGGCTGAAGGTGGATGTGGTGTAATAGGATTTTGTTGTACGGAACCGGTTCCGGGGAAACACATTCATGAGCCGTCACGACTGATGCATAACCGTGGTAATGGTAAAGGGGGTGGTATTGCTGCCGTAGGATTCATACCCGAACAACTGGGCGTTACCAGAGAAATACTGGACGACTGTTACATGTTACATATCGCGTATCTCGACCCTGATTCACGTGCAGATGTTGAGAAAAAATATATCAACGACATATTTGACATCACAAAAACGACAAAACTGGATACGGTTGATGATTGGAAAACCATTCCTGGATTGCAGGTTAAGCCACCCGATGTTTATCGCTATTTTGTACGCGTAAAAGACAGTGTATTAACCAGATTTATTGCAGAAAACAAATTCGAAGCATTAGATCGCCGCGATGCGGAGGACGAATTGATCAACCAAAATAGCTTTAAATTAAATCACGAATTCTACGTAGCCACAAAAAAACAGATGGCATTTGTGATGTCTCATGGCCGTAATATCATGATTTTGAAAGTAGTTGGTTTTGCAGAAGCGGTTACCCAATATTATAAAATTGACGATTTGTGCGCCCATGCATGGATAGCGCATCAACGATACCCAACCAGAGGACGTGTATGGCATCCGGGAGGAGCACATCCTTTTACAGCCATGAACATGGCCCTCGTGCATAACGGAGACTTTGCCAATTATCATTCGGTGACGGAATACCTTAAACAAAGGAATATATTTCCACAGTTTATTACAGATACCGAAGTGTCGGCACTCATGTTCGACTTGCTTTCAAGAACCTATAAATATCCTGTTGAGTATATCATCGAAGCTTTAGCTCCTACAACAGAGTTGGACTTTGACCGGTTAACTCCTGAAAAACAAAAAATATACAGAGCGATACAAGCCACACACATGCATGGCTCACCGGACGGCCCCTGGTTTTTCATCATCGCACGCAATCTGATTCAGAATCGCAGGTTCCAGCTGATGGGAATAACGGATACCGCCATGTTACGACCACAAGTATTTGCCTTCGTAGATGGCGAAGTACAAGTAGGACTTATCGGTTCCGAGAAACAGGCAATTGACGCAACCCTGGTAAGCCTTGCAAAGGACGACAAACGCATTTGTCCGGTAGCTGATAAATACTGGAATGCCCGTGGCGGCAGTCACTCAGATGGTGGAACTTTTATGTTCGACATTATACCAAATGACAAAGGTAAATACCGGTTGGAATGCAAGGACAAATTCGGCGCCCTGATTCACATTACCGATAAAACCGAGGGTTGTGATTTCACCGCTGCAGCGGTAAGCAAAATGCAAGGTGAAATTGAAAAAACAGTTGCTCAATATGCAGAAGGAGGTAAAGACCTCTACGAGTACATCAAAAACAATATTCCCCAATGGACTTTTTCGGATATACGGGTTGCCTGCAGCCTGGTTGCTGAACTTTGCAAGAACGATTCCTACATAGCCTATGCGATCAATGTCCTTACACAGTTGAATGATCACAACTATCCTACGGGAAACAAGAGACGTTCACATCTTCTTTATATCATTCGAACCGAAATTGACAGTTTGCTTAAGAAGCTTCCTCTACTTAAAGCTGAAGCAAAAGAAAATTGCGAGTATCGCTTATTTGATTTTGCTACCCGCAATGATCTGCGCAAACCACTAAATAACGAGAAAATGCTGGTTATTGATGCCAAGCTTTTTCCGCCGGAAGGCGACGAGTGTGATGCAACCTATCTGGTAAAAGCTTTTAAAATAGGGTGGAGAAATTTTATTATCTTCAATTGTGCAGGCCAACGATATGTAGGATGTGGCTTAGGCCCCGAAACTCACGATGTTACTATTGATGTATATGGAAGTTGCGGCGATTACCTTGCTTCAGGTATCGACGGGATGAGCATAACCGTTCATGGTAACGCTCAGGATCAATTGGGACAAATCATCAAAGAAGGCAAATTTGTCATCCATGGCGATGTAGGTCAAACCTTTCTTTATGGTGCCAAAGGAGGCTCTATATATGTAAAAGGCAATGCAGCCGGACGCCCCATGATTAACTCAGTTGGAAAGCCAAGAGTGGTTATTAACGGCACCAGCCTCGATTTTCTTGGAGAATCGTTTATGGCCGGTGATCCACATAGAAAAGGTGGTTTCGTTGTGGTAAACGGAGTAAAATTTAATGAAGAAGGACAAATCGTACCAATGAAGGAACCTTACCCCGGTAGTAATTTATTTTCACTTGCTTCCGGCGGAGCTGCTTTCATTAGAGACCCTTACAGAACGCTTGTTCCACAACAGCTAAACGGTTGTATCTTTTCTCCTTTTACTGAGAAAGATTGGGAATTAATACTTCCCTACCTGCAGGAAAATGAACGTCTGTTCGGTATTAAGATAGAAGATTTACTTACCGTAGAAGGTAAAAGACTCAAACCTTCCAGAGTATACAGAAAGGTTGCACCAAGTATAGAAGGCGTTCCAGCGACACCTGAGAAAGATGTGTACGGCGAAGAGGAAGAAGTGGATGAGCTTTTGGAGGAAACCAAATAAAAGAGATTCTAATTTAATCATGATATAGTATGGCGATGGTCATCAAAAAAGAAAGGCAGCAAGACAGTTTAATCGATGCAGTGCAAAAAATCTCCGGCATCGATGTTAGAAGTTGTCTTCAATGTAAGAAATGTTCCAATGGATGTCCGGTTAATGGTTTAACCACTATGCGTCCATCTGAAATAATAAGACAATTGCAGCTGAATGCAGGACCCAAACTATTGGAAAGTGATTTAATATGGAGTTGCGCGGCCTGTGAAACATGTTTTTCACGTTGCCCCATGCAGATCAATATGGCAGCTGTAATGGATGCTTTGCGTATCCTCGCTGTACAAAAAAAAGCTTCCAAACAGAAAGGGAATGTGCAACATTTTAATAAATCATTTCTGAAAACGGTTAGAATGTTCGGTCGTACCTACGATCTGGGAATGATTGCTGCTTATAAGTTAGGCACCTCAAGCTATTTTCAGGATGCCGACAAATTTCCGATGATGCTGAAGAAGGGGAAAATAGCTTTACTCCCATCTTTTAAAGCCGACAAAAAATATGTAAAGCGCATATTTGCCAAGAAACAGAACCCCTAACCTTTTTCCAATCGTGACAAAGATTGAGAGGTGCTGTAAACAATAGAAAATATAAAATCAAAAATATAAAATATAAAATTCAATGAGGTACGCATATTATCCGGGATGTTCAGCAGAATCAACAGCACGTGACCAGTATATGTCTGTAAACGAAGTTGCAAAAGCGCTGAATATAGAGCTTTTAGAGCCCAAGGGATGGACATGTTGCGGGTCTACACCAGCACATCACACCGATAAAGTACTTTCCATTGCGCTTCCCGCAGCCAATTTATTAATGGCTAAGAAAATGGGGCTCGATATGGTTGTTTTCTGTGCTGCCTGTTATAACCGGATGAAAGTAGCCAACCACGAAATCCGAACAAACCCTGAAATTAGAAAGGAAATTGCGGATGCATTAGGCGAAGATTATGATGGCAGTGTTAAAGTTCATCACTTCGTAGAAGTGCTCATCAAAGATATTGGTGTTAAGAAATTGCTGGAAGCTTTCACCCATTCATTGGATGGCTTGAAAGTAGCCAGTTATTACGGTTGTCTTTTGGTGAGACCTCGTGACGTAACCAATTTCGATGATCCCGAAAATCCCACCCTTATGGATAGTTTAATAACCATTATGGGAGGAGAGAGTATAGACTGGCCTCACAAAGTAGAATGTTGTGGCGGAGGTTTTGCACTTTCACGCACCGACATTGTTCTGGAGCTCTCGAATTCCATATTAGGAATGGCAAAAACTTCAGGGGCAGAATGCATGTCTGTAGCCTGTCCTATGTGCCAGGTTAATCTCGACCTGCGTCAGAGTGATATCAATAAAACAAAAAACAAAGATTATCAATTACCGGTTGTGTATATTTCTCAATTGGTAGGTTTATGTTTGGGCATATCCGCTGAAAAACTGGGAATGGATAAATGTGTGGTTTCTCCAAAACCGGTGATTGAGAAAGTGAAGATTGGGTGACCTCACCCCAACCCTCACCTGAAGGAGAGGGAGCGATCTACGCTTTGAAAAGCTTAGGTTTGGGATGGACATCGTAAAAATATAGTTTCAGAAGCAGAATAAAATACGACTATGAACAATAAGAAAAAAATGGTAGGAGCTGTATTGGTTGAAGGCGGAGGTATTGCCGGTGTTCAGGCATCTCTCGATCTTGCCAATTCAGGATACAAGGTTTACCTGGTTAGCCGTTCAGCCACCATCGGTGGAATGATGTCTCATCTAGATAAAACATTTCCTACCGGTGACTGTGCAATCTGTGTGATTTCTCCCAAACTGGTTGAATGTGCCAGAAATCTTAATATAGAAATACATACCCTTTCCGAACTTGAAAAAATTGAAGGAGAACCCGGAAATTTCAAGGCATTTGTAAAAAAATCACCACGTTACATCAACGAAAAAATTTGTAACGATTGTGGTGACTGCACAAAAGCCTGTCCGGTTGAAGTAAACGATGAATTCAATCGTAATTTGGGCACCCGTAAGGCTATTCAGAAATACTACGCACAGTCCATACCCAACATGCCTAACATGCTTAAAAACGGGCATGCTCCATGTAAGGTAGAATGTCCTGCCAATATTAACGTTCAAGGTTATATTCAGCTCATTAAGAAAAAAGAATACGTAAAGGCTGTTAACCTTATCCGACAAAGAAATCCTCTGGCTGCTATCTGCGGGCGCGTATGCCCTGCTCCCTGCGAAAGCGTTTGTACACGTTCCAATGTAGATGCTGCTGTAGCCATAAGGCAATTAAAGAGATTTGCCTCCGACAAGGAAATGGAGATGATAAAATCAGGCGAGCTAGCACTTCCCCAAGAAAAAACCCCCGACGTCGATGCTAAGAAAGTAGCTGTCATTGGAGCCGGACCCGCAGGGTTAACGGTTGCCCAAGATCTTGCAGACAATGGCATGGCTGTTACTATTTACGAATCGCAACCTAAAGCAGGCGGTATGCTCAGATACGGTATACCGGATTATCGCCTGCCACAGGATATTCTCGATTATGAAGTTGACCTGATACGCCGGAAAGGTGTTCAATTCGTATACAACTGCAAAATAGGAACTGACATCACCATTGAAAAACTGCTACAGGAGAATGAAGCCGTATTTGTGAGTATAGGCACCCAGGAAGGAACAAAACTGGGTATTGAAGGCGAAGACATTGCAGGAGTTGAAGATGGCATCGAATTCTTGAAGAAGGCAAGCATGCCGGAAGAAAGACCCACACTCTCCGGACATGTAGCCATAATTGGAGGTGGCGATGTTGCCATGGATGCTGCATGTAACGCACTCAGACTCGGTGCCGATAAGGTAACCATTCTATATCGCAGAACTGCTGCGGAAATGCCTGCTATAAAAGAAGAAGTTATACATGCCCGTGAAGAAGGTGTTAATTTTCAATACCTCACATCTCCGGTTGAGTTCATTAAGAACAGCGAGGGCAAATTAAAATCGGTTAAGTGTATCAAAATGGAGCTTGGCGAACCCGACGAATCGGGCAGACGAAGACCCATTCCGGTAAAGGGCTCTGAATTTGAGGTAAAAGCCGACAAGATAATTATTGCCATTGGTAGCAGACCCGAAGAGCTTTTAGCCAAAACTACCAAAGATTTACCTGTTAACAAATCAGGTAACATTATCACAGATAAATATGGGATTACCGGCAAAAAAGGTATTTTTGCTGGTGGTGATGTGGTTACCGGTGCTGCTACGGTCATTGAAGCTGTAGGAGCTGCAAAAAGAGCTGCTGAGTCAATTATTAAATTTTTAAATGGCGAAGAACAGACGCTCAACCGTTTTGAGGATACCATACGCCCAATCCCAAAAGAATTGCTGCCTTCGATTAAAAATATCGAGAAAAAATCAAGGGTAAAAACAGCTCACCTGGAAATTAAAGACAGGATCAACAATTATAACGAAATAGAATCTCCTCTTTCCATGGAGGAAGCCATTGCTGAAGCTGAACGTTGCCTCAATTGTGCTTTATGTTCCGAATGTATGGAATGTGTAGATGCCTGCGAAAAGAAAGCCATCGAACATAATATGAAGGATCAGATGATGGAACTGGAAGTTGGCTCGGTTATTCTGACACCCGGTTTCGAAGAATTCAATGCAGAACTGAAAGGCGAGTATGGTTTTAATCGCTACAAAAATGTTCTTACCAGTGTTCAGTTCGAACGAATGCTTTCTGCAGCTGGTCCTTATAGCGGACATGTTGTACGCCGTGATGACGGAAAGGAAGCTCGCAGAATTGCATGGATTCAATGTGTAGGTTCACGCGATTCAAGCTGTGGAAACGATTATTGTTCATCTATCTGTTGTATGGCAACCACCAAGCAGTCTATGATTGCCACCGAACATGTCAAAGGTCTGCAAGGCACTATTTTCAACATGGACATCAGGGCGCACGGAAAAGACTTTGACCAGTATTATGAACGTGCCAAAGCCATGGAGAACCTCGAATTTATTAAGAGCATTCCTTCCAGGATCATACAAATGCCTCAAACCAATGATTTGCGTTTAGGTTTTATGGATCCTAAAAAAGGTTATATAGAACAAGACTATGATTTGGTTGTATTGGCAGTGGGAATTGATCCGAAGGCTACCGTAACGGAAAGCATCAGGAAACTGGGTATTGATATTAATGAATTCGGTTTCGCAGAAACCAACCGCCTTGCTCCGTTAATTACTTCTAAAGCGGGTATTTACGTGGGTGGTGCTTTTCAAGAACCTAAGGATATTCCGGAAACCGTAATGCAAGCCAGTGCTGCGGCATCTATGTCAATGGAACTGCTTTCTTCAGTGAAAAATACATTGATCAGATCCAGAGAGTATCCCCAAGAACATGATGTAACCGACGAAGAAGCCAGGATAGGCGTTTTTGTTTGTCATTGCGGAATCAACATTGCCGGAACAGTAGATGTTGAAAAAGTAACGGATGTGATCAGTAAAGAGCCCGGTGTTGTTTATGCTTCGCACACTATGTATTCCTGTGCCGATGCCAGTCTCTCCAATATAAAAGAACAAATAGTCAAATACAGACTAAACAGGGTTGTGGTTGCTTCCTGTACCCCACGAACTCATGAACCGATATTCCGCGAAACATTGCGTGAAGCGGGACTCAATCCTTATCTGTTTGAATTAGCAAATATCAGGGATCAATGTTCATGGGTACATTCCAATGAACCCGCAAAGGCTACCGAAAAAGCAATTGACCTTGTAAAAATGTCCGTTTCACGTGCACATAGCCTGGTACCATTGGAAGGTGAGAAAATTCCGATTCTTCAGAATGCCATCGTAATAGGCGGTGGAGTTAGCGGTATGTCCACAGCTTTATCACTGGCCGAACAAGGATTCGATGTTGAAATAATTGAAAAATCTGATCAGTTGGGCGGAAACCTTGCATTAGTCAACAGTACGCTGGAAAACGAAAACCTCGATCAATATAAAGGAAACATTATTGAACGGGTAAATACCCAAAGAAACATAGATTGCCACTTAAACACCGAAGTAACAGGGGTAACCGGACATATCGGACATTTCAACGTAAAGGTATTAAAGGATAACAAACCCAAAGAATTTTCATGTGGTGCTATTGTGGTGGCCACAGGTGCCAAACCAGCGAATACCGAAGAATACGGCTACGGCGTGGTTAAAAATGTGATGACCCAGGTTGAGCTTGAAAAAGCATTAAGCAAGGATACGATACAAATTAGTGGACAAGCTTATGTGATGATACAATGTGTGGGATCGCGCAACAACCAAAAACCATATTGCAGCAGAATTTGCTGTTCCATGGCTATCAAGAACGCCTTAAAAATTAAAAAGACAGATCCGACAGCCAGTGTTTACGTCCTTTACAGAGACATCAGAACCTACGGATTCAGAGAAACCTATTACAAAAAAGCACGCGAAGCAGGAGTGATCTTTATCAGATATGATGAAGCAAAGTTACCGGTGGTTTCTGACTCCAATGGTGTGTTGAACTCCGTTAAGTTTGAAAGTCCCGATTTCGCTGAACCGATCATCATAGAAGCTGATAAACTTATCTTAAGCACAGGTATCGATGCCAATGAGGATAACAGAGTTATCTCCAATATGCTTAAAGTGCCGCTTAATGCTAATGGATTTTATGTGGAAGCCCACATGAAATTACGGCCTGTGGATTTTGCTACAGAAGGATTATTCCTTTGCGGTCTGGCGCATTCGCCAAAAATGCTCGATGAAAACATATCACAAGCTCAAGCTGCTGCTGCCAGAGCCGCCACCATACTTTCAAAAACACATCTTGAAGTGGGCACTCAGGTATCTGTGGTTGATCAGGATAAGTGTATTTCATGTATGACCTGTGTTAAGGCATGCCCCTATGGTGCACCATTCTGCAACTATGACCATAAGGCTGAAATTAAGAGTGCAAAATGTATGGGTTGCGGTATTTGCGCTGCGGAATGTCCGGCCAGGGCAATACAGCTTAACCATTTCAAATCTGATCATTTCAGAATTATGATCGATAACTTATTTAAAGTACCAGAAACTGTTTAACATATGACTGATAATAATTTTGAACCGAAGATTGTTGCTTTCTGCTGTCATTACTGTGCTTATGCATCGGCTGATCTCGCTGGTTCTATGCGACTTCAATATCCGGCAGGGGTACGTATTATCCGTACGCCTTGTACCGGAAGGTTGGAAGTTGAATATTACATGAAATCCATTGAAAATGGTGCCGACGGGGTTTTAATAGCTGGATGTTTGGAAGGAGGCTGTCATTTTATTGATGGTAACCTCTATGCCCGTAAACGAGTAAATGCTGTTCGCGAAATGCTTGAAGAATGTGGCATTGATAAAGAACGGCTTCGCATGATAAATGTTTCTGCGGCCATGGCAGTGAACCTGGTCGAGGAGATGTTTGATATGGTGGATAAAATCAAAGCGCTGGGACCAAATCCGATAAAAGCAGCTATTAGCCATTAGCGATTGGCTTTTGGCAATTGATAATGAAAGATTCTGCACTGATAACAAAAAGATAAATTAAAATTGGCTGAGAACTTGTTGGTAGCAATAGCTAACTGCTAACAACCAACCGCCAACAGCAGAATATGAGAGATTTTAGAAAATTAACTATTTGGAGGGAAGGTATTGATTTGGTCAAAAGAATTTATGGATTGTCAAATCTTTTGCCTAAAGAGGAATTTTATGGATTAAAAAGTCAGATTCAAAGGGCTTCTGTTTCTATTCCGTCAAATATTTCAGAAGGATGCAGCAGAAATAGCGACTTAGAATTTAAAAGATTCCTTGAAATTGCAATGGGTTCCTCCTTTGAATTGGAAACCCAACTAGTGATTATTCAAGAATTACAAATGGTTTCAGAACTTAAAATAAATGATAATATAACATTCATTCACCAATTAAAAAAAAAAATAAATAGCTTAATAACAAAGTTGAAATAGGCTAAAGGCTTGTTGGTAATAATTGCCAACGGCTAAAAGCTAACAGCCAACAGCAATATAAATATAAAATTATAAGGAGACACAACAATGATAGTTGCTCAAAGAAAAAAGATACCTGAATTAGTTGATATCATTAATGGACATAAGAATGTGCTTGTTTTAGGCTGCGGAACATGTGTTACAGTATGTTTGGCAGGTGGTGAACGAGAAGTATCTATTATATCTTCAGCATTAAGAATTGCTTCCAAAAAAGCGGGTACCGATATAAAAGTCAATGAACTCACCATAGAGCGTCAGTGCGATAATGTGTTCATAGAAACTGCTGCGGAAGACATTAAGAAAAATGACGCTATCCTTTCTTTAGGTTGTGGAGCAGGTGTGCAGGCTCTTGCAGAACGCTATCCCGATAAGCCGGTTTATGCAGGTCTCGATACGGCTTTCCTTGGCATCCTCGAATCAAGAGGTGTTTGGACCGAAAAATGTGCCCAATGCGGTGCTTGCGTGCTTGCTGATTTTGGCGGCATTTGTCCTGTGACCCGTTGTGCCAAACATATGTTAAATGGGCCCTGTGGAGGCTCCCGCGAAGACCGTTGTGAAATAAAAGCCAATCAACCATGTGCATGGCAGCTTATATACAAACGTCTGAAAGATATAAACCAACTGGATAAACTAAAAAAAATCTACCCTGCAAAAGACTGGAGCACCAGCATTGATGGTGGTAGCCGGACTATTATAAGGGAAGATCACAGGATATAGGTTATATTGTATTGTAGGAAGATTGACGCTGCCAGGTCTAAGGACGCTGGCAGGTCATGTAGGCACCAGAACCTGATATTAGGCAGCTTTTAATTCTGGCATTAATAAAAGAATTATACCGTGCCAGCTAAACTTCACTAATTGGAACTTTGCTCTCCATCGTTCTGAATCTTCAACCCCGAATCTTTTGCGGATAATTGTGCAATTGCGGCC
>CAYZNC010000083.1:0-19945 GCA_964478555.1 uncultured Bacteroidales bacterium
CAAGTGCTGCCAATACGATAGAAAGAAATAACGGTTGCAATGCTGTGAGGCATGGTGAGCATAATCTACTATGCATTCAGTAGGTTGCTGCTAAAGGGAATGAGTCCACATGTTTGTTTATCGTGTAGGGTGTAGGTGGGCTCTACTTTTAGAGGCTGGACAGGGGAACCATCCCCTGTCCTTAACCATAAAATTACTGAGATGTAATTTATGAGCAGTTACTACACCTAAAGCATTAGTAGTGTTGAAAATAGTATTCCCTTTCTAAAAATTAAAACAAAAAATGACTAAATTTAGTGCAGAAATTATCATCATAATGTTAACCGGATTGTTGTTCAGTTCGTGTAGCAAACACATAGCCAAACAAAACAAGCTCAGCAATATTATTATTCTTGTCCCATGCACCAGGACTATATATCTTATAATCCCGGCAAATGTCCCAAGTGCGGAATGACTTTGGAGGCATGGGAATTGGAAAATATGCCAAAAAAATCAGGCAGTGCTCATAGTGGCCATTCGGGTTCGGGCGGCAGTAGCACAGGTTGTCATTAAGGATTAAGAATTTATAATCAACTATGAATCAGACATGTTTTAACAAAAAGCTAAAAAGCTTTTTACTTAATAGCTTCATAAATATTTTAATATGTTTAATCGACTTGTCAAATATTTTCTCGAGAACCGGCTGATCACCTTTATCTTTCTGATTACATTCGTGGTACTGGGCATTGTTTTCATGCCTTTCAACTGGAAGACGGGCATTTTGCCCCGCGATCCGGTTTCAGTGGATGCTATCCCCGATATTGGTGAAAACCAGCAAATCGTGGCTACCGAATGGATGGGGCGTTCTCCTAAAGACATCCAGGACCAGGTAACCTATCCGCTAACAACAGCTTTGCTGGGTATTCCCGGGGTGCAAACCGTGCGAAGCACTTCCATGTTTGGCATGTCTTTTATATATATCATTTTTAAAGATAATATTGACTTTTACTGGAGCCGCTCACGCATTCTTGAAAAACTCAATTCACTTCCTTCAGGTACTTTACCTGCCGGAGTGCAGCCGACATTGGGTCCGGATGCCACTGCTCTGGGACAAATTTATTGGTATACCCTCGAAGGTCGCGATCCAAAAACAGGTAAACCAAACGGCGGATGGAATCCCCAGGAGCTAAGGGCAATTCAGGATTTTTACGTTAAATACGGTTTATCAACAGCCGAGGGAGTTTCCGAAGTGGCATCAGTAGGTGGTTTCATCAAAGAGTATCAGATCGACGTGAACCCCGAAGCGTTGAAAGCATTCAATGTATCTGTAATGGATGTGATGAATGCCGTACGCAAAAGCAACTTAGACATTGGGGCTGAAACAATGGAATTGAATAATGTGGAATATATCATCCGTGGTTTGGGATATGTTAAAAACCTGAGTGACCTCGAAATCTCGGTAGTCGCCGTAAGGAACAACATTCCTGTGCGCATTAAAGATATTGCTCACGTTGCATTTGGCCCGGCTACCCGCCGTGGTGGCCTCGATAAATCTGGAACAGAAGCTGTTGGTGCGGTTGTAGTTGCCCGTTATGGGTCGAATCCCATGGATGTTATCAACAATGTAAAAGATAAAATAAAGGAGATTACAGCCGGATTGCCACAAAAGACCTTGCCTGATGGCTCGGTTTCCAAAGTAACCATTGTACCGTTTTACGACCGTACAGGACTGATCAGGGAAACCATCGGCACACTTGAATCAGCCCTTTCGCATGAAATTCTGATCAGCATCATCGTCATTATTGTGCTCGTTATGAACCTGAGGGCTTCACTAATTGTTGCGGGATTATTGCCCATTGGCGTATTAATGACATTTATCCTGATGCGATTTTTCGGCATAGAGGCTAATATCGTTGCTTTATCGGGTATTGCTATTGCTATTGGTGTAATGGTCGACATCGGTATCGTTGACGTGGAGAATATCCTCCGGCATTTGGAAATGCCTGAAAATAAAGATATCCGGGGCAAACAATTAATGTCAGTAATATACCTGGCAACTACCGAAGTAAGAGCCGCAGTGGTTACTTCCATTGCCACAACGTTAGTGAGCTTCTTACCTGTTTTTGCCATGCAGGCAGCCGAAGGAAAGTTATTCCATCCCCTGGCTTTTACCAAAACTTTTGCATTGCTATCGGCATTTATTCTTGGTATTGTGGTCTTACCCACGTTGGTGCATATTTTTTTTAATATCCGTTTCGATACGAAGAAAATACGTAAGGTTTGGAATGGCATTTTAATCGCGGCAGGTGTCTTATTTATAATTTTCTGGCATACCTGGCCTGCATTGGCATTAATTGCGGTAGGGTTCAATAACTTACTCGATTACAGCTGGTCTGAGCAACGAAAAGAATTTCCGAACTATATCAATATTGTCATTACCGTGCTGATAGCTGCTTATTATCTCTCAATCGAGTGGCTACCACTTGGTGCTCATAACAGTACATTTGTAAACTTCATTTTTGTAGGTGGCATTGTTGCAGTAATCCTCACTGTCCTGATGTCCATGGTACATTTTTATGAAAATATCATTCGTTGGGCGTTGGCCAACAAACTAAAGTTCCTGATTATTCCGGCAGTCACCTTGCTTTTCGGCCTCTTGGCATGGCAGGGTTTCGATAAAATATTCGGTTTTGTTGCTTCGGGCGTTGAAAAAACAGGTTGGAAAAGTTTCAGGCAAACAGCTTTCTGGCAGGCCCCTGTAAAAACATTCCCAGGGACGGGCAAAGAGTTTATGCCTTCATTAAACGAAGGTTCGTTCTTGCTCATGCCCACCAGTATGCCGCATTCAAGTATCGAAAAGAACCTTGGGTATGTCGAAACACTCGATAAACGTTTATCAACAATTCCCGAAGTAGAAATTGCCGTAGGCAAATGGGGACGCGTTAATTCAGCACTCGACCCCGCTCCTGTGCAAATGTTCGAGAATACGATCAATTACCGTTCGGAGTACATTCTTGATGAAAATGGACAGCGTATGCAATTTAAAGTAGACAGGGATGGCAGTTATATCTTGAAAAACGGATCAAAATACAATTTAGAAAAGGGATTCAGGGTTATTCCTGCCGACAGCCTTATCCCTGCTAACAATGGTGAATATTTCCGACAATGGCGACCGCAAATAAAGAAACCACTCGACATTTGGAACGAAATCGTCAAAGTTACCGACATTCCTGGTCTCACATCCGCTCCGAAGTTACAGCCGATCGAAACCCGTCTGGTAATGCTTTCAACAGGTATGCGTGCCCCAATGGGTCTGAAAGTGTTTGGCCCCGATTTGGAATCTATCGAAAAGGGAGGTTTGCTCTTTGAACAGGCATTAAAGGATGTTCCATCCATCAAAGCTTCAAGTGTGTTTTACGATCGTGCTGTTGGCGCACCTTACATCGAAATAAAACTCAACCGCGAAGCTATGGCGCGATATGGCATGAGCATAAGCGATGTGCAGGAAGTTTTACAGGCAGCCGTCGGAGGCATGACTCTTTCTTCATCAGTAGAAGGCCGTGAACGGTACCCCATAAGAGTACGTTATGCGCGAGAATTACGCGATAATCCTGACGATCTCAAACGCATCCTTATCCCGTCAATGAATAGCGTTCAGGTTCCTTTAAGCGAAATAGCGGATATCGATTACACCCGTGGTGCACAAATGATACGGAGTGAAAATACTTTCTTGAACGGCTATGTTATTTTCGATAAAAATGAAGGCAAAGCGGAAGTAGATGTCGTGGAGGAAGCAGCTAAAATCATACAGCAGAAACTTAACTCGGGAGCACTCGTGTTGCCCGCCGGTGTTTCTTACAAATTTGCAGGCAATTACGAACATCAACTCAGGGCTACAAAAAGATTGGCTATTGTAATACCCATAAGTTTGCTCCTGATCTTGTTATTGCTGTATTTTCAATTCCGCACGGTTACAGCCTCATTTATTCACTTTTCCGGCGTTTTCGTGGCCTTTGCAGGGGGTTTTATCATGCTCTGGTTGTACGGGCAGGGCTGGTTCATGAATTTTTCTGTGGCTGGCATTAATTTGCGTGATATGTTTCAGATGCACACCATAAACCTGAGTGTAGCCGTTTGGGTCGGTTTCATTGCCCTTTTTGGTATAGCCACTAATGATGGAGTAATCATGGGGACTTACATTCACCAGGTATTTGAAGCCAAGCATCCTGCTACTGTTCACGATGTACGGGAAGCCGTAGTTGTCGCAGGATTAAAGCGTGTGCGGCCTGCCATGATGACAACGGCTGTTGCCGTTATTGCTTTGTTACCTATATTATCATCCACAGGCAAAGGTTCTGACATTATGATTCCCATGGCAATACCTATGTTCGGTGGCATGATCATTCAGGTAATGACCGTTTTCGTGGTTCCGCTGTTTCAGGCTATGTGGAGGGAAGGAAGCGTGAAACATAATAGCTGAAATACATTGAAATAAAATTGAAATAATTTGAAGTACATTGAAATAAAGATTTAAAACAATGGAAGGAAAGCAATTCATACCCTTAAAAGAACTTAAAGTTTACCAACTAGCAAGATTCTGTCAGATAAGGCATGGAAAATTTATTCAAGAATGAAATATGAAGAGAAAAAAATCATTGGTGATCAATTTATAACTTCTACTGATTCAGTAGGAGCAAATATTGCAGAAGGTTATGGTAGATTTCACTTTTTGGATAAAGTCAAATTTTATTATAATTCTAGAGGATCATTGATAGAAAGTTTCGAGCATTGGTTAGATCTGATGAAAGAAAGAAAAATGATTTCAGAAATCGAGCATGAAGAATTTTATTCTATTGCTAAAGATCTTCAGATAAAATTAAACAACCTGATAACACAAACAAAAGATGAAAATAGTTCTGAAAAACGAAAATAAGTTGAAGTATTTCCTATTTCCGTTTATTTCCATTTATTTCTATTTATTTCCATTTATTTCAGCATATTCCCAGTCAGATTCACTGGGATATTACCTTGAAATAGCAGCCAAAAACAATCCTACGGTGATGCAAAAGTTTTATGAGTACCAGGCTGCGCTGCAAAAAGTGCCGCAGGTTGGCGCTTTGTCCGATCCGGAGTTTACACTGGGTGTATTTCTTTCACCTATGGAACTTATAAGTGGCAATCAGGTGGCTGATATGCGATTGATGCAGATGTTCCCGTGGTTTGGCGTTCTAAAAAATGCAAAGGATGAAATGAGCCTGATGGCTAAAGCCAAATACGAATTGTTTCGTGATGCGAAATTACAGGCTTTTTATGATATCCAACGTACTTGGTACGAACTATATAAAACAGGCCAGGATATTCATGTATCCGAAAAAAACATTCAAATACTGCAAACGCTTGAGAGGTTGGCTTTGGTAAAGTTTAGGACTGCTTCACCCGGCGGGGGTGGAACATCATCCTCATCGATAAGTTCAGGAACAGCCTTACCTTCAATAGGTTCATCTGCCGGTTCATCGGGAATGCAAACCATGGGAAGCAATTCCGGTAATAATTCGGGTGCAATATCAAATCAATCCCCTGCTACCAGTATGGGTTCAACCGCCAGCAGTTCCGGATTGGCCGATTTATACCGCATACAAATAGAAATTGGTGATCTTGAAAATAACATTGCTTTACTAAGAAGCCTACAAAGTACGATTATCACAAGGTTCAACAGTTATCTGAACAGGCCGGTGCAAACGGCTGTTGCCATTATCGACACACTAAAACCCGACACCCTGAATTTTTCGTTGCTTGCTGTTTCGGATAGTATGCTCAGGAACAATCCAATGCTGGGGATGCTTCAGTATGAGAAACAATCGCTCGATGCCCGAAAGAAAATGGTCACACGAATGGGTTATCCAATGGTGGGTTTAGGGGTCAATTATTCTTTGATCAATAAAAGCGCAATGTCAACTTCTTCCATGAATGGCAAAGATATGATTATGCCTATGGTAGCTATTACTTTACCCATTTACCGCAAGAAATACAAAGCGATGCAAGCAGAAACTTCTCTATTGAAATCAGCCACTGCCCAAAATTACTTAGCCACAGCCAATAGTTTGCAAACCGAATATTACCAGGCCATTCAGTTATACCAGGATGCACAGCGCAGGATTAAACTTTATTCAAATCAGTCTACCCTGGCAAAAAGCACACTTGATATTATGCTGAAAAGCTTTTCAACTTCAGGAAGCGGCTTAACCGATGTTTTACGTATCCGTCAACAAACGCTCGATTATGAGTTTAAGCAGGTGGAAGCAGTCACTGATTACAATACGGCTATCGCATGGTTAGAACGACTGATGGCATTTTCTCAAAATTGAAAAATTAGAACACAAACCACTTAAAGGGGCTCCTGCAACTGCTTAAGGGGTAAGGAAGCCCCCTTCAGGGGGTTGGGGGTTGAAAAGAAATAAATAACTTTATAATGTTTAATATGAACAAGCTATTTTCAAAAAAATATGTCCGCTATGGGCTTTTGGTCATCGGTGGAATTTTTATCGGGTGGTTGTTTTTTCACGCTTCACATAAAATTGAAGAAAAACCTCTGGATTCGGCACAGACCGGCAAAGCAACTATTTGGACATGTGCCATGCATCCGCAGATACGTATGTCCCAACCAGGGAAATGTCCAATTTGTGGTATGGATTTAATTCCTGTAAGTCAAAACAATGCCGCAGCATTAGACCCGGATGCCATACATCTGACTAAAGAAGCCGCACAGCTGGCTAATGTATTAACATCGGTGGTTGCACGCCAAAAACCGGTCAAAGAGGTGCGCCTATACGGCAAAATACAGGCCGATGAGCGTTTATTGCAAAACCAGGTAGCACATGTCCCCGGGCGTATCGAAAAACTAACGGTCAACTTTACCGGAGAAGAAGTGCGCAAAGGTCAGATACTGGCAGTTATTTACTCGCCTGAATTAATTACTGCACAGCAAGAACTCCTTGAAACCGTAAAAACAAAACAATTACAGCCGGAATTTTATGAAGCTGCCAAGGAAAAGCTTCGTCAGTGGATGCTCATGGAAGATCAGATAGAAATGATCGAAAAATCAGGCAAGGTGCAAAACAATTTCAATGTATTATCGAATACGAATGGCATTGTTATCGCACGCCGTGTGAACAATGGCGATCATGTAGCTGAAGGAACAGTGCTTTATGATATAGCTGACTTGTCGCATGTATGGGTGATGTTCGATGCATACGAAAGTGATATGCCATTTCTGAAATCGGGTGATAAACTGACATTCACAGTTCAGGCATTACCAGGTATTAATTTTACCGGTAATATCAATTTTATTGACCCGGTAATAGACCCGGTTACACGCGTGGTAAAGGTTAGGGTTGAAATAAATAATTCAAATGGAAAATTAAAACCCGAAATGTTTGCTACAGGCATTGTTAACGCGAACCTTACCGAATATCGCGATAAATTGATCATTCCAAGATCAGCAGTACTATGGACGGGGAAACGCTCCATCGTGTACGTAAAACAAGCTGGTACAGACGAACCCATTTTTAAAATCCGTGAAATAGGACTCGGACCCATGTTAGGCAATAGTTATGTAGTTACTGACGGATTAAAAGATGGCGAAGAAATTGTAACACAAGGAACCTTCAGTGTAGATGCGGCAGCCCAGCTCGAAGGCAAACCTAGTATGATGAACCCCGAGGCTGGAAAAACTAATTCGATGCCGGCAATGAATATGCCAGGGGATGACAATAAATAGCTACTTTTGAGCTAAAAAAATTAAAATGCAAGTAATTGTTCATTATTCACTTCATTTAATTTTCCCGGCAATAATTGCGTATGGTTTCTTTAGAAAGGAGTGGAAAAGAGTGTATCTAATTTTTCTATTGACCATGATCATTGATCTTGACCATTTATCTGCAACCCCAATTTTTGACCCAACGCGTTGCAGCATAGGTTTTCATCCACTACATTCCTTTTATGCAATAATTATTTATTTTATATTGCTGTTTGTGCCAAAATTAAGGATTCTTTCCATTGGCCTATTGTTTCATATTTTCACAGATACGGTTGATTGTATTTGGTCGTTTACTAAATGCCAACCGTGTTATTTAAATTCTAAAATTCATGAGCTATGGGTGTATTTTAACTTATAAAATTCAATTAAATTTTTTATAAAGATTTACTGCTATACTTTCCAAAAGTATCGTTTCTCGGTGCTGGCACGCGTTTCCTTTTTTTAACGAGTGTCTTGAATTTCAGTCTTAATTATTATCAATTTTGCCCATACCTAAAATACGGTATCCAATATACCCTGTTGATGGTATTTTAATAAATACCAAACAGATGCACCTTTGTATCACGGTTATTAAAATGTCAACAAAATGGTACTAAAAGTAAACGGGAAAGAGCAAACTATTGATAGTAAGGATATCAGACTGATAGAATTATTGCAGCAAAATAATGTAACCAAACCCGAGTTAGTTTCGGTTCAGTTAAACGGTTTATTTGTTAAACGCGAAGTATACAAGGAAACTATTGTAAAAGAAAACGATGAAGTAGATTTTCTTTTCTTTATGGGTGGTGGCAGTCAGCCTAACAATTAACAAGATGGGAATTAAAGGATTTTCAACCAGGGTAATACATGCGGAGTATTCTAAAAAGGATGCTCACAATGCTTTGCAAATGCCAATTTACAGCAATGCTGCATTTGAATTTGATTCGGCAGAACAAATGGAAGAAGCATTTGTGGGCAGAACACCTGCACATGCCTATTCACGAATTTCAAATCCCACGGTCGAAAATTTTGAGCAACGCATCATGTCTATTACAGGAGCCTTGGGCGTCACAGCGCTGAGTTCCGGAATGGCTGCCATTTCAAATATATTTTTCACCATCGCCAAAGCAGGAGATAATATAATTACCTCCAAGCATTTATTTGGAAATACATATTCTTTTTTTACTTCAACCTTGCGGGCTTTTAATGTAGAAACCAGGTTTTGCGACCTCACCAATCCGGAAGAAATTATCAATGCTATTGATGGCAATACCATTGCTGTTTTTTTTGAAACTATCACCAATCCTCAACTTGAAATAGCAGACATTAGCGCGTTGTCAAAAATTGCAAAGGAACATGGTTTACTTGTAATTGCTGATTCGACATTAACACCACCCAACATTTTTAATGCCCAGGCATTTGGGGTCGATATTGAGGCTATTTCAAGCACAAAAATTATAAGCGGCGGAGCCACCTCATTAGGAGGTCTTATACTGGATTATGGTCAATTCGACTGGACCTGCTTTGCCAAATTAAGCGATCTGGCTCAACGTTTTGGTCCTTTTACCTTCAATGCCAAACTGCGGAAAGAAATACACCGAAACCTGGGTGCTTGTTTGTCTCCTTATCATGCTTATTTACAAAGCCTGGGTCTCGAAACCCTTTCGTTAAGGTTCGATAAAGCTTCTTCCAATTGTTTGTTGATGGCCGAATACCTGCAAACTGAAAAGAAAATTTCAAACGTAAATTATCCCGGATTAAAAACTTCTAAATATTACGAAGTGGGAAAAAGGCAATTCGGTGATGAGCCTGGGGCTATATTAACCTTTGATTTCAATACAAAAGAGGAATGCTTTACTTTTCTTAATAAACTGAAATTAATTAACAGGGCAACCAATCTCTATGACAACCGTTCGCTGATTGTACACCCTGCATCTACCATCTTTTGCGACTATGCTCCTGAATTGCGAAAAAGTCTGGATATATCCGATACCCTCATTCGCTTTTCAGCAGGTATCGAAGACTTTGAAGATTTAAAAAACGATATACAGACAGCGTTACAGTAGTAAGTATATAGTCGTAAGTCTTAAGTAAAAGACTAATGACTTACGACTAATAACTAAATACTTTTTTATTATGGATTTTACCGAATCACAAATTGAACGTTACAGCAGACACATCATTCTTCAGGATGTTGGTGTAGAAGGACAAATTAAAATTTCCGAAGGGAAAGTTTTAATTGTTGGAGCCGGGGGACTTGGAGCGCCGGTAGCACTTTATCTTGCCGCAGCCGGTGTGGGCACCATTGGCATTATCGACGGCGATGTGGTGGATTTAACCAATCTGCAGCGCCAGGTAATTCATTTCACAGCTGATGTAAATAAAGCCAAAGTTTTATCAGCCAAAGAAAAAATCGAAAAATTGAATCCCGATGTTAAAGTAGTTGCATACCAGGATCTCCTTTCCACTTATAATATTTTTGATATCATAAACGAATATGACATCGTAGTTGATGGTACGGATAACTTTCCAACCAAGTTCCTGATAAACGATGCCTGTGTGCTTGCAAAAAAGCCTTTTTCACACGGAGGCATTCTTCGTTTCGAAGGTCAAACCTTCACATACACTCCGGGGCATGCTTGCTATCGCTGCGTTTTCGACAGCCCTCCCCCACCCAATGTGGTGCCAACTTGTTCACAAGCCGGAGTTTTGGGCTCCATAGCCGGTATGCTGGGAACTATTCAGGCAACAGAAGTATTGAAATTTCTGGTTAACAAAGGTGAATTGCTGACAAACCGGATTCTAACGTTCGATGCGCTTTCGATGAATTTCAGGACCATTGCATTCCAAAAAAATAAAAACTGCCCCATCTGCGGCGAACATCCTACGATAACTGAGCTACAGACATATGAGCTTCCAGCATGCGAGTTAAAACATAATTAAAATACCATGAGCACTTCAGACAAAAAGAAACTTTCGATTATCTGCTTTAGCGGCGATTTCGACAAATTAGTTGCAGCGTTCACGCTTGCGAGTGGCTCCGCGGCCGTAAATTACGAAGTAAACATCTTCTTTACTTTCTGGGGATTAAATGCCATTAAGAAAAAGCAAGGACGTAGCTTTACTGGCAAGGGAGTACTTGCAAAAACCTTCGGGTTTCTTATGGGAGGAGTCAACAATGTGCCACTGAGCCGCCTGAATTTCTTTGGAGCAAGTCCTAAACTGATGACTTTTCTGATGCGTAAACGCAATGTAGCTACCCTTAAGGAACTGATCGACGCTGCAATCGCTCTGAATGTTAATCTTTACGCCTGCGAAATGTCGATGCACATCCTTGGCATTACCACAGACGATTTCATACCTGAAATTAAGGAAGTGCTCGGAGTAGCCAATTTTCTCCAGCATTCCGAAGGTGGCGACAGAATTTTTATCTAAAAACCTGAAATCATGATAATCAAACAACTCGATATTACAAAAGAACATTGTCCTATGACATTTGTAAAGACAAAGATTGAACTTTCAAAGCTTCAGAGCGGCGATAAGCTCGAAGTATTGCTTACCGAAGGCGAACCGTTGGAAAATGTTCCCAAAAGTGCAACTGAACAAGGCTTCAAGGTGCTTGAAATAGTTCATGTAAAAGATAACATTCACAAAATAACCATTGAAAAATGATTTCGATTAAGAAAGATGTGCTCGACCAGATTATTGCACATGCCAAAAAAGACTTGCCCAATGAAGCCTGCGGTTACCTGGCTGGAAGTGATGGCGAGGTAACATACAGCTATCAGCTAACAAATGTTGATCATAGCCCGGAACATTTCTCATTCGACCCATCCGAACAATTCAAGGCAGTAAAAGATGCCCGGAATAAAGGCCTCCAAATTCTGGCTAATTATCACAGCCATCCCGAAACACCTTCACGTCCTTCGCAGGAAGATATACGATTGGCTTATGATCCCGAAATAGGCTATGTAATCATATCGCTGGCCGCTGCCGAACCGGTGGTAAAATCATTCCGGATCAGCAACGGATCAGCAACCAATGAAGATTTAATGATAACAGATTGATTAAAATGTTGCGCAAATTTTTGATTAAAACAACAAAAATTCTTCATCCTTAATCACTTCAAGCATGTACACCCCTACCAGCAACACTATCAGACGATATCAAATATTTTGGCTCATTAGTCGACGAATTCCTCGATGGCAAACTCGAACCTGTTAAATTTAAAGCGATCCGCGTTCCCATGGGAATCTATTCTCCTTTTAAGTTTGTTTAGCAGTTATATTGTTTCCTGACAGGCCAATTCTTTCACAATCAAAATAAACCGTGTGGTTAATCCTTAACCACCAGCACCCTAATAAAAAAGCAGGACGACCCCCGTCGTCCTGCTTTCTGGCTTATCTGATTATTAATAAATTCTTGTCCACAGTCCGCTTCCGTTCGATGAACCACCGCTTCCTGTAGTTGTAATATGGCCAGTATTACCATTACCGTCATACCCCCATGCCCTGTTATTACTTGAAGTACAATTGGTAACAGTGTGAGTTAGACTTTGTCCGGAACTACCAAGCTTAAACCCATTACCATTACCGGCTGTTCCACGACCATTGTAAGTTGCGGAGCAATTAGTCAACACTACGGCATAACCGGCTCCATATAGATCATAACCATCATCTGAGTTATAATATGAAACACAATGATCGGCTTTATTACCGGCACCACATGATAAACTAATGGCAAAACCATCGGCATTCTGTCCGGCATTCTGGGTATCATAATTTTCCTTTGCATTACAATAAGAAAGTAAGTTATTGTGCGAACCGCTGTAAATTATAATTCCACCCCCTTTGTTGTAAATTGAAGTTACATTGTACAAGTAATTATAGCCACCCGTGGCCAGAACAACACCATTTGTAGGACTATAGCTAACCGTCATATTGGTGACGTTCCAATAGCTGCCAAGTAGCTTTATGCCCCAGCCCGATGTCATATTCGAACAATTGAGCGTTCCTCCGGTTAAGTTAATCTTTGAACTGGATGTACCGCTATTGAGAAGCTGAAGTGTACTGGTAAGATAAATAGTACCACTGATGGTAATGGTAGTACCACCTTTTGCGCTAGCCACAGCACTTTTTAATGCAGCTTCAGTTGTCACAGCTTTTAAGAGGGATTTGGAATCAGTTACAGCATTGTCATCTTTACTGCAACTAGTTGTAAAAACCGAAGCAATAAATAATAGACTTGCACAGAATGTGCCCGTTGAGAATTGTTTAATTTTCATAATAAATTGTTAGTTTAGTTAATAATATGTAATTGTTAATCGGAAAAACCAATAGTCTGGTTGGTTTTTCATCACTAAAATACTTCTAACGAAGAGATAAGAGCGTGCACAATTCCTCCAGATGTGTGGAGAATTTGGGAAATAAATAAACAGTTCAATACAACAATAATGGTAAAATCATTTATAATAAGCACTTTATATGATGGATAGTAAAAAGTCAAACACTAATATCAGCTGTTAGCAGTTAGATATTTGCCGTTAGCTAAATTATCAACTCCTGGAATCCGCCAAAAGGGTATAGGCCTTCTGGAAAAGACTAGGATTCTGACATTAATGAGAATCTTTAATCTGTATGTTTTTGTTAATCACTAAAAGCCAAAAAAAAACCTCAGGGTTTTGAAAACCCTGAGGGCCCTGAGGGTTTGGCTAACTCCTCATTTTCCTAAAGCTAAAGTAAGCTATTCTTTCTCCACTTTAAATGTGGATGTTCCATTTGCTGAAGTTACCTTCAATAAATAGATACCTTTCGCTTGTTTGCTAAAATCAATAACTGATTTTCCAGCCAAAGCATCGTTTGAATAAATCATGTCGCCCTTTACGCTATAAATCGTAACACAAGCCTTTTCCGGCAATAAAATATATAACAAACCATTTTTTACGGGGTTAGGGTAAATTGTTGCGCCGGCAAATGGTGCTTTTTGAACACCTGTATTTTCAGTTATGGTAAGCGAGCCGCTTATCAACTGAAACGTGTAATTATCGGTTGAAAGGGTCCCCCGGGCAACCGTAATTGGATACTTACCGGTATTCGCATCTGTGGGTGCGCTGGTGGTTAATTCCGGTTTGCCTGACACAACGGTCGCCAAATCATTGTTTTTCAAACCCTCTATTTTGTATAGAAAAACCGGTAAAGCTGTTCCTTTTACCATACTTGTATCAATAGCAGTAACAGTCAACACAGCCTTTTGAACGTTAATAGTAATGGAACTATTTGCAGCATTGTAATTAGCATCTCCACTTTGTGTAGCCATAACAATTATATCTCCTGCACCTTTAATGGTTACTACGTTTCCTGAAATAGTGGCCGGACCGGAAACTATCGAATAAGCAACCTCATATCCGGATGGGTTTACAGTCGAGGTTAAGCTAAACGGATCATCTCCATACGTTTTTGGAGGAACCGCTGTAATTGTAATGTTTTGATCAAGCTTCGTTGTTATTACTGAGGCAGAAGTGGTTTCGCTAAGTGCGCCAAATTCACTTACAGCCTGAACAGCATAGCTAGCTCCAATAACAGCACTATTATCAGAAAAATGAGTATCGGTAGTAAAACCTAGCACATTGTTATTACGGAATACAATGTACAGACGGGAGTACGCAACATTATCCCAGCTAACAACAGAACCACTCATTTTAACATTGACTGGTTTCGCAGGAGCCTCTGCAACCATTCGCGGATCCCAGGTATCGCCACCTCTTAAAATTACATTTTCATAGGTATAAGTGGCAGCTTGGTCATCAGTAAGACTATTTTGAGCAGTACCATGGACGGTATTGATAACATTGCCATTGGCATCTTTTACATCATACTCATAATTAGAAATACGTTGCGAAAGATCAACAGGATTACCGGTTGCATTCATGGTCCCATAATCTGCGAAAACAGCAGGAATAGCTCCCATTTTATAGTACCAACCCACCGGATACACACTCACTTTTAACGTAGTGTTCAGAAATACTGCTTTTGGTGCGTTTTGCCATGGTCGTCCAAAATAGGTAGTTACATTTGAAGCTCCGTCAACAGTACAATTACTAAATACATAGCCCCAAAGCGTTCCTGTTTTATGACTGGGAGCAACTATATAACCGCCGTCCTTGCGCATACAGGTAATATTACAATTATCGAAAAAGACATCCCCTCCGCCGTAAATAAAATCGACAGCGCCCTCAATTTTGCAGTTTAGCAAATAGTGTCGGTCAGCTATATTATTGTAGGAAGTAAGGTAGGTATCCTGATAACTGCGCATATAACAATTCTTAAAAGCAATATGATCGTTCAGGGTATATAGTGCAAGCGCTTGCGGACCAGCTTGCTTCTCATAGCCCCAGCTGTTTTCGAACGTAATGTTTTCGAAGTAGCAGTTTGTTGAATTTACAACTGTTGTAGCACCTGTAAGAACAGGATAAACAGGAGTACCGTCACCAGCATCACCACAAAGACGGTTATCAGAAATAATAACACTATCGCGATATTGGCCAATCAAATGAATAAATGGTTTTGTTGATGGAATATCGTGGTGACCCGTATACTTACCGTTTTTCACATATATTAACCAGGGAGTACCACTGCTACTTGGTGCGGCGGCAATTGCATCGATAATGCTAATATAATCGCCTGATCCATCTTTAGCCACTACTGCATCAAATAGTTTCTTGGATGGTTCCGCGCGTACACCTGTTCGGAAAGTTATCGTATCACCTGCAAAAGGATTGCCTGAAAGATCGGTAAGTGCTCCCGCCGGCACATTAAGTTTATATTCCGTATCATAGCTAAGCCTGTCGTATTTGAACGTAGCGGTTTTTGAACCGAAAGTACCTGTTATTACCGACGACCCTAAGGTAATATTACCGGTTCCGGCTTTCACTTTTTCGTTGAAGGTAAGCACTACTGCTCCGGTAATGGAAGCTGTGGCAGAGCCTTTAACCGGCACGGAGGAAACCAACAATGGAGCATCATGGTCCTCAACAATCACCTTATCCGCAAATATATAAATATTCGTAAAAGCAGTACCATCATTCCCGCTAATATCTCCGAGATTCGCGCTTGTCTCGTCGGCTTTCCATTTCAGGTAAACAGTTGTCTGACCTTCCGCATCAGCAGGAAGAGTGACATTCATATCCTTCCATCCAGTGTTATAAACATCGGTAATGTCGATACGGGAAAGCTCGGTAAAGTTTGTGTCATTAAGCGAATATAGCAAAGTCATTACTGAATAAGCCTGATAGTTAGCGCCTACCATCGATTTAACCTGAATATTTTTATAACCAACTGTTGAAAACCTGGCTGTAAGGTAGCGACGATTAGTTGTAAAGTCTGCTGCTGCTGTCCAGAAACGTATATTCGGATAAGCGGGCGAAAAAGCTGCGGTATTAGCCAACCAACCAACCGGATTCCCTGTTAAACCATCATAGGAAGAAATATTCCCGGTATTGGTAGTTTCTGAATAGAAATCAGCTACACGGCTTTGGGTTGGAGTCTGAACTTTGAAATTCCATCCTACGATAAAGGGAATCTCGTCAAAAGTAGCGGTGAAAGATTTGTTTCCATCCACGGTAATCAATCTTTCCATTAATGTAGAATTATCTTCCCAATAGCTAAAATTTGTAACCGGATTTGGAACTACTTTCATTGATACCTGTGTACCCTCTTCATATCTGCCATTCTTTGGTAAAGGCGTAAGTTGCACTTCACCCCAGGTTGAACCTGTCTTGGTTACTTCGAATGTATAGGTATTGACAATTGCGAAAACAGCCTTGATCGTTTTATCGGCATCCATGGTAACCGGATAAGGATTCGTAGTGGAAAGATCGTTATCAGAGCCATCCGTCCACTTTACAAATTTATAGCCGAAGTTTGGAGTTGCCTTCAAACTCACTACCGAGCCCTGATCATATTTATCGCTGTTCGGTGTTCTGGTGATAGTACCGGCAGCATCTATATTTAAGCTGGTGTTAAGCATAAATTGAGAGTTGGGAGAAACATAATTACCGTAGATTTTAAGGCTAAACATATAAGCATTTTGCGCTATGGCAATGTTTGTAAACTTAAGTGCTACATTAACATCGTTGATAGTAACCGTTACGGTTTGTCCGGAGGTAGGCGTTGCCGGTGTAGTATAAATACTAACCCAATCTGCATCTGTAGCATTTTTTTTCCACACTTTATATCCTCTGCTGCTGCCGGTGGCTCCTTCTACAAATTCGACCTTGGTAATCGAGCTGAGTGGAGACGTTTGTATATAGCAATCCACAGTTTTTTGAGCTATCACGGCCCCTTTTGATGCCGGTCCGGCAGTTCCCAAGGAGCCTGCAGATACATCTGCCGGTGTGTAAGCAAACCTGGTATTATCATATTTTAATGGATCTACCGTTGCATAGTATAATTTGAAAACAAGACTCTCTCCCGAAAAATCAGTTGTTTTAGTTACCGTAGATTCGCTTGTGTAAGTTGTTATCGCAGCCCAATCCGTAAAATCGGTGGTATACAATAGCTTATCCTGTGCCCATAAATGATGCACTAAAAAAAGCAATGTGATGAAGGAGTAAATTTTTCTTTTCATAAAATGTGGATTTAGTAAATTATGTAGTAATTAGTTAATATTTAATCAATAATCTTTTTTCAACCAATTGTCCTGAGATCACTTTTAGAATATACATTCCACTGGGCCATCCGGATATATCAATTAAATCATGATTGTTTTTCCTCTCGGTTTTATAGAGTAGCTCCCCTACCCTGCTATAGACTTCTATTATGCAGCTTTCAGAACCTAAGCCCTTCAAGTAAAACATACCCCGGGAAGGATTAGGATATATCATCAGATCATTACTATTCACATTGCTGATATTTACATGAATAACTTCAACAGGTTTCTTTGTTCTGAAACTTATAACATCGCCTTCAGTTTCAGCAGAACCATTGACAGAGTTTACTTTCCAGAAATACTTTGTATTGGGTGCGAGAGAGGAGACAACCAACGAGTCAGCCACTTGATTGTTGGCCACCAAAGTAAGATTTGCAGAGTCTGTTCCATAAAAAATCTTATTCCATGCGGCATAAGAACCTCTGTGCCACTTTAATTTTGCACCGATAGTATCGATTTCCAGAGAACCGTTTGTTGGAAATAAAAGAGAAGCCTTACCGGGGTTTCGTTCCCTGGTAGAAAAAGAATAAGCATTACCCTTTACTTCTCCGGAAGCATAAATGGCATCAACACGCCAAAAATACAAGGCTCCAGCTTGCAGGTCAGACATTATATACGTAGTATCCAAAACGCTATTGCTGGCAATCAGATTCATAGCTACTGAATCCATCCCAAAATACACCTTATAGGTAGTGGTATCAGAGGTCTTCCGCCAAACAAGTTTAACATTTGAGGTATCTGCATTAATAGTGTTTTTAGGGGGTGAAACTAATTCGACATTTGATAAGCTAATAACATTCTTATTTGTAACCCTTCCATTAATAGTTAAATTCTGCAAGCACAAGTATTTTGAAGAAGCAACACCCGAATACCACGGATAAAAACGAAGGTAAAAAGATTCGGTATCGGACACCATCACAACAGGTTTATACGAAAGGATAACCATTGTATTGCTAGCATTTGTAGTCCTGTTTTCCAATGTTATGGCGTCGCTAAAGTCAGCCTTTTTTGATGCCATAACACGGTATCGCATACCACTTCCACCGGCTGGACCGGCGTACACGCCAATGGAATCAATTGTAAACGTTGTGCCAGTCGCAGGCTGAATACCAAATTGAATATACCGGGTAGGTACAATATCAATTTCACCCGCCACCCAGGTATCACCAATAATACTATTTCGTTGTGTTATTCCTCCAGCAGCTCCTGCGGGCCAAGTGGTTGATGCATTAGGCGCAGCATAGTTTTTTACATACATCTCCGACCACGATTCACCCTTCGAAATCAGCGGACCAGTAATCACAGGAGTCGCATTAGCCGTGAGTGGGAAATTTATACTCGCCGGTACACCGCCAGTCAAAGCCAAAGCCAATCCTGTAAGAGCAACGATTTTAGGGCTCCCCGATGGATTTAAAACAGTTAATAAACCTTGATATGTTTGTGCTGTCGATGGTTGAAAACGCACATATACATTGGTTGCTGATAAATTGCCTCCTGTGTAGGCAAGAGAAATGCTATCGCTATAGGCTCCAGTTTCACTCGCTGAAACTAAAAACCCGGTTGACGCTTTTACCGCAATGTTTCCATTTGAGGGATTTAAGTCCATACCCGACACTGACATTGACCGGTTAGCATAAGTTGAAATATAGCAATTCCCAAAGTCAATGTCAGTGGGACTTATAATTAAATCGGGTGAAGGATTCAGGTAAGAAGTTAAGATTCCCTGGCGAATCATTTCCTGAACTGCCAGATGTGCAAACATGGTTCCTCCTGCAGCTTTTAGGTGAGTATTGTCAGCATCGATGTAGATAATTGTTTTTGCATCGGTAGGTCCATAGCTTTCAACCAACGTTTTGGTGAGCGTTGTATGGTCTATTAATGGAACCGTTAACTCCCTTGCCACCGATTTCATAGCCCGCGGATAGTTCAATATAGAATCATCAGAGGTAGTTGAAATATCGTGCATTCCTGACCGCGTAATGGTAGTTCCCGAAAAATAACACCGTACTATAGGGGTAACCAATATTGGAATGGCCCCAAGATTACGGGATTCATTCACATATTTCCGAAGATACTGCTGATATTCACCCCAGGGATCGGTACCAATACCACCGGGTCCGGCAATACCACCGTCCTTTTCATCATTATGAGCAAATTGGACAAAAACATAATCACCGGGTTTTAGTTTGTTTCTCACTGCCGCCCAAAGACTGTCGCTTCCGGCATAAAAACTTTTTGTACTTCGTCCGTTACGAGCCGCATTAACGAACTGAATATCGCCAACCAAAAACTGCCGGAACATTTGTCCCCAACCCCTTTGCTCTGTGGGTCCGGTATAAACGGTAACATCGTAATCGGCCATGGTTGAATCGCCAATAAAATAAATTGTTATGGGATTGGTGCTGGGGCTGGAGGCGCTCATCAACACGACGGCTAGCGCCATTAGTAAAAATCTAAAAGATCGGA
>CAYZNC010000084.1:0-19808 GCA_964478555.1 uncultured Bacteroidales bacterium
CTCTTGCTAGTAAATATTCTCCCTGTCATCTTTGCATTATGCCCCATTTTTTTGGTGTGAGCTCTCGGAATGACGGCTACTGTGTGTCAAAATGAGTGGGAAAGGCCGTTTAGAGACGATTGTCATTGGTAGTGAAGCGAGGAATCTCCTCAATGTGAAGTTGTGCAGCAGCCACCGTTCGGCATCATCAATACCATTTAAAAATTCTCAGTCCAACTACAAAGCTTATCACTCCGGTTAACATTAGCACAATAATTTCGCGATATACACCTGCGAAACTGACGCCTTCATTGAAAATACTGCGCATGCTGTCGGCAAGCATTGTGAGAGGCAGGTTCCGGATGACGGGAAGAGACCAATCCGGAAAATTGTGATAACTAAAAAAAATGCCCGATAAAACCATCATAGGTGTTACAACGGCGTTGATAATCCCATTACCAACCTCTGAGTTTGCGGTATGTGAGGAAATAAGAATAGCCAATCCTGAAAAAGCAACATTTCCGGCAATAAAAACCGAAATCAGGGCGGTAATACTACCTTGAATATGAATATGAAAATACAACCACGAAAATAAAAAGAGTAACCCTGCTTCCACTACATTCATGGTGAATCGTGCCGAAATGAGGGCGAGTAGAAAATTTGATCTTTTCATGGGTGTTGCTACCATACGCCGAAGGAGTTTCTTCGAACGCCTTTCGATAATCGTATAACTTATACCCCACGTGGAAGCCATCATCACACCCATGCCAATTAGCCCCGGAATTAAAAAGTCGATATACCGGGTTCCCAATATGGTCAATGGTTTTATTTCGGCCTGGTTAGCCGAATAATAATTGACCCCATAATTCATCAAATTTTTGATAAGCAGATATACCTTTTGTGCTTCAGAATTTGCAGGATCAAAATGATAGGCTATCTTATTTCCATCGTCGATAATCAGATTTACGTCCCCTTTTTTAAGCATGGTATATGCTTTTGCCCGGTCACTTTCCAAAAAAACAAGGGAAACATTACCAAGCTTTTCATTTTTAAGATCTATAAAATACTGATTATCCTTTATTTTGGCATTACTTTTTAAAAAGGTATATAATTTATCTTCCGAATTTTGCGTTTTTGTATTTTCCTTTACAAAGGCGATTCTTTGTATTACATTTCCTTTCTGAGTAAATGCGATTCCCAAGCCCCAGGCCATTAAAATGGGAAATAAAATACCCCAGAATAAGACGGCAGGTTCTCTGACTATTTCTGCCAAAAAAGCAAAAATAAGTCTGATTAATTGGCTATTAGTTATTTTATTCATATAAATGGCGTCCTGTTAAAGAAATAAATAATTCATCCAGGCTACGGTGACTTCCGCTTAACTCCAGGATTTCGTGCAGTGAACCTTCGGTAAGGATTTCGCCATGATCCATGATAATAATCCGGTCGCATAGGAATTCGGCTTCTTCCATGTAATGTGTGGTGAGAACAAGCGAGGTATCTTGTACTTTTTTAAGATTCATAAGAATATTCCATATTTCGCGACGTGCATTTGGGTCAAGACCGGTAGTTGGTTCATCCAGGAGAAGTAATTTCGGTTTATTAAGCAGTGCAATCCCAAGTGCAAGTCGCTGTCGTTGACCTCCGGAAAGATTGACTACATAAGCTTTCTTTTTTTCCTCCAGACCAACCATTTCAATGACCTCATTTACCCTTTCGAAATCTAATTTATAAAAACTGGCGAACAAACGCACGGTTTCCGTAGTGGTTAGCTTTTCCATAAAGCGGGTTTCCTGCAGCGAAATGCCTATGATTTGATGCAATTCCTGACGATTATTTTTCCATTGTTTACCGGCAATCAATATTTCTCCTTCATCTGGAAACTGAAGCCCTTCCAGCATTTCAACCAGGGTTGTTTTTCCGGCCCCGTTCGGTCCCAATAAGGCTAAAAACTCGCCGGGTTTTATTCTAAAACTAACACCATTAACAGCTTTTACTTCTTTAAAAAATTTCCGTACACCGCTAACATTTACAATATAGTTATTCTCAAATGCAGGAATATCCTTTATCATGGTCATATCAACAAAAATGAATATGTAAATAACGTCTGAAATTAAGCATTGTTGAAATATTTTTTGCAAGGTTATTCAATTAAAGTTAAGCAAAATGTTTTATTATAATGTTTATGAACCACTTTCGTATTATAAAACTGAATGCCCAACTACTTCTTACAGTTCTGACCTTCCGTGATTAATTCACCGCTATAAAACTTTTATTGATTGAATTTGTTTTAGTTCTAATGTTTTACAGATAAAATATAGGTATAGGTGAATGTTTTAGCAATAATGGGTGCAATAAAACGCCTTCTTCTTCTAGTTAGCTTTGTGAATATATCAATATCTGCATATTCTCAAATAGTCTCCTTATCCGATTCAATTCCAATCTTAACACTTGGGCAATGTGTTAACTATGCTATGCAACATCAACCTGCGCTCAACCGGGCTTTCATTAACAGGTCGATTGTCAGAACTACAAATGCAATTAACTTGTCGGGCTGGCTTCCACAAGTGAGTATTTCTGGAAATCTAACACATTATATTCAGTTGCCTTCAGCATTTGCGTCAAATCAATCTGGCACCGGGACACCTGCCCAAACCCGTAGCACCTTTGTAAATACTTTTGTTCCGGAATTGTCTGTTTCGCAAACCATATTCAATCCACAACTTTTATATGCTGCGCGCATCTCACCTTTATATTCGGAACAGGCTGAGCAAATTATTGATAGTTCAAAAATAAATATCGTTACATCAGTAAGTAAATCATTTTACAATCTCTTGCTGACACTTGAACAGGTTAATATCCTGAAGGAAGATACCACCCGCCTTGGCAGAAGCATTGTAGATGCTTACAAACAATATATAGGAGGTATTGTAGATGAAACAGATAATGAACAAGCTATTATCACCTTTAATAATTCAAAGGCCCAATTATTTCAGCAAATTGAAAACATCGGATCAGCCTATGCGAATCTAAAACAAATAATGGGGTATCCACCCGAAAAACATTTTAATGTGACTTTTGATACTGCGAAGATGATGCAGGAGATAGCTTTCGATACCGTACCACTGTTACAATATGAAAAACGGATCGAATATCAGCAACTTCAAACCGTACGAAAGTTGCAGCATCAGCTTACAACCTATCATACACTTTCGATTCTTCCAACCATATCTGCTTTTTATAATTACAACTATGAATATGCAAGTAATACAGCTTCAACGCTGTTTTCAAATGCTTACCCGTATTCTTATGTTGGCTTATCTCTTAATATTCCTTTATTCACGGGCTTTTCGCGCATGGAAAACATACATAAGTCGAAACTGCAGGAACAGGATATCGATTGGGCTGAAATTGGGCTGAAATCAGAGATATATTCAGAATATACCACCACTTTAGCTAACTATAGAAGCAACCGGTATAACTGGCATTTACTGAAAGAAAATGAAATGCGGGCTAAAAATGTTTATAATATTATATTGTTGCAATACCAACAAGGGATTGTACCTTATCTTAATTTAATTGTGGCCGAGTCAAATTTAATTACAGCAGAAATAGGTTATTCGAACGCTTTATTTCAACTTTTGTTCAGTAAAATAGATCTGGAAAAAGCTATTGGTATCATTCCATATCATTAAAGTCATATTTATGAATAAAGTACTTTTAAGTATAGGTGTTATAAGCTGTTTATTACTTTTTTCCTGTAAAAAAAAGCAGGTACCTCCTCCTGCGCCAATTCCTGTTAATTTGTTTACAGTAAAGGCAAAAACGGTTGTATATTATAACAGATACACGGCTACAACAGCAGCGCTGAACCAGGTAAACCTACTTGCTCAGGTACAGGGTTATATTACAGGAATATACTTTAAAGAAGGCGGTCTAGTCAATAAAGGACAAAAGCTTTATGAAATTGACAGGCGCATTTACGAAGGAAACTATAATTCAGCAGCTGCCAATCTTAAAATTGCAGAAGGAAATGTAAAACAGGCGCAACAGGATGCTGACCGTTATTCCTATCTATACAATAATAAAGCAGTTGCTAAACAGATTTATGACCATGCGGTTATTACTTTGGAAAACGCACAAAATGCCTATAAATCAGCCGAGGAAACCTTGAAAAATACAAGAACTAATCTTGCCTATTCCAGTATCACCGCGCCATTTGATGGAACGATAGGTTTCAGCCTGGTGAAACTTGGAGATTTGGCGTCGGTTGGCCAAACAGTGCTCAATACGATTTCCAGTGATAATCCGATGGGAGTTGATTTTTTAATCAATGAAAAAGAGTTGACTAATTTTGATAAACTTCAAATGAGTAGTCCTGAATCCGAAGATTCTTTATTTACGCTTATTTTACCTAATAATGCAATTTACCCTTCTACAGGAAAAATATCTGTAATAGACAGGGCCGTTAATTCTCAAACGGGTACGGTCAGAATCAGGGTTGTTTTTCCTAATCCAAAACATTATTTACGAGGCGGTATGAGCTGCGTTCTAAGAGTTAAAAATCAGGATACTTCTCCGCAATTACTCATACCCAATAGGGCCGTGGTGGAACAAATGGGCGAATATTTTGTATATATTTCAAAGGATACGGTTATGTCTGCTGCCACCAAGGCTTCTAACAAAGAACAACCTGCTGAAAAGGGAAAAGGCATGATTGCATTACAAAAAAAGGTTCATGTTGGAACAACCATAGGACCTGACGTAATGGTGACAGAATAGTGGTGGATGGGATCCAATCATTACACGATAGCGCACAAATAACATCCGCTAATAAAACCGGTGGTGGTCAACCGGGAAAAAATACCGGTGGTCAGAGAAATGCTCAAAGTAGTCCATAGGAACAGCACCTTCGATATTTTTGAGCTAGCATTCAGTTTATAGCCGCTACGTGGCAATAAATTTATATGCTTAATAAAAAGTACAGGTTAAAAAGAATGAAATGAAATGTACATTGAAATAAATTATGATCGCTAATACTTTCATAAAAAGGCCTGTAACGGCTATGGTAATTTCTATTGTATTGGTGATTACCGGTATTATCAGTATTCTTATTTTGCCGATAGATCAGTACCCTGATATAACGCCTCCTGTTGTTCAGGTTAACGGACAGTTTACCGGAGCAGATGCGCAAACTGTGGAGCAAACAGTGGCAACCCCTATTGAACAGCAAGTGAACGGAACTCCCGGAATGGAGTATATGCAAAGCAATAACACCAATAACGGGTTAATGTCAATGAATGTGACCTTTAAAATTGGCACTAACATAGATATTGCCACACTTGATGTTCAAAACCGTGTAAGCATTGCCACTCCATTATTACCTGCAGTAGTAAGCAGACTTGGCCTTACTGTTAGGGCTCTTAACCCCAGTATGCTTATGATGGTTGCGATATATGCTCCAAAGGGAACTCACGAAATCACTTTCCTCGATAATTATACCAATATTTTTGTTCAGGATGCATTGCTCCGAGTGCCAGGTGTTGGCAGCATTAACAGGTTTACCGACGATTTTAGCATGCGTATTTGGATGAATCCCGAGAAAATGGCAGCCTACAGTTTAACGCCTTCTGATGTTATCACCGCTCTGAACGGACAAAACGTGCAAGTTGCTGCTGGTTCGGCAGGTGTGCCCCCTCAGCAGAAAACTCAAACATTTGAATTGGGGATACTTGTGAATGGACGCTTAAGTAAAGTGTCGGAATTTGAAAACATTATTGTAAAAACCGTTCCGGCTACGGGAGAATTAGTTCATCTCAAGGATGTGGCAAGAGTGGAACTTGGCAAATTTACTTTTGCGAGTAACTCTTTTGTAGATGGCAAAAGGGCTTCGTACCTTCTTATCTACCAATCGCCGGGAAGTAATGCGCTCAAAACAGCCAATGGGGTGTATGAAGTTTTGGCTCAATTAAAAAAATCTTTCCCTGCGGATGTAGACTATAAAGTACCTTTCGAATCAGTAACGGTTATCAAAGTTTCGATGAGCGATGTAATATTCACTTTATTGAAAACGTTGGGATTAGTAGCTATAGTTGTATTTCTGTTTCTTCAAAACTTTCGCTCCACCCTTATTCCTGTCCTTGCTATTCCTGTATCTATTTTAGGCACGTTTTGTTTTTTCATACCATTAGGGTTTACCATAAACACCCTTACCATGTTTGGCTTTGTGTTAGCTATTGGAATTGTGGTGGATGATGCCATTATAGTGGTGGAGGCTGCCCAACATTATATTGATGAAAGTCACATGTCCGCCAAAGAAGCCACATATCAGGCTATGAAGGATATCTCAGCTCCAGTAATTGCTATTGCACTTATTCTGGCTGCTGTATTTGTTCCTGTTGGTTTTATCCCGGGTATCGTAGGTCGTTTATATCAGCAATTTGCCATAACTATAGCCATATCAGTGGTGCTTTCTGCATTCATTGCCCTGTCGTTAACACCATCGCTTTGCACCCTTCTTCTTAAACCATCGCATACAGATAAGGCAGCCAAAGGGGTAAATAAGTTTTTTTACTATTTTAATAACTGGTTTGGAAAGGTAACAGATAAATACTCCGATGGTGTGAAACGCAGCATCGAGAAATCGAGGTATATTGTTATTTTGCTCATTTGCGTTTGTGTGGGTGCGCTTTTTCTTTTCCAGCATAAGCCTACAGGCTTTATTCCTTCTGAAGACGATGGTAATCTATACATAACGTTTCAATTGTCTGCAGCATCTTCCACAGCCCAATCAGTTTCGGTTATGACCAAACTAATGCAGGTCATAGCAGCCACCCCTGGTGTTGGCCATTACGCTGCATTATCCGGCTTGAATGTATTAACCAATGCCACCAATTCTAATTGTGGGACTGTGTATTGCCAGCTCAAACCCTGGGATGAACGTAAAAAATCGAGTCAGCAAGTGCCGGGAATCATAGGTGAAATGCAAAAACGAATCGCCGCTGCTGATATAAAAAATGCCAATGTTGAAGTTATTCAACCCTCTCCCATTCCAGGTGTAGGAACGACGGTAGGTTTCAGTTTTCAGATAGAGCAACATAATACCAATGATAATTTGCATGACTTTGAGAATACCGTAAAAAGGTTTTTAACTGAGGCCAATAAAGATCCTGCTATCTCCAATGCTTACAGTTTTTTCGCTGCGCATACTCCCAACTACAATCTTACCATAGACCGCGAAAAATGTGAAAAGCTTGGCGTCAATATTTCCGATGTATTTACAACTATCCAAGCTTATATGGGTAGCCTGTACATCAATGATTTCACCACATACAACCGCACCTTTCATGTAGTAATACAGGCGGATACTATGTTCCGTGCTTTCGTGTCGGATATTGATAAATATTATGTGCGTAATCAGGCAGGTGAAATGTTACCGCTTGGTACATTGATCAGTTATCAACCTACTGAGGCTGCACCGCTCATATCGCATTTTAATATTTTCCGCTCTGCTGAAATAGATGGAGCCTCCTCATTTGGTTATAGCAGCGCCCAAACATTAGATGCCTTGAAAAAAATAGCGGATAAGATCTTACCCCAGGGATACGGTTATGAATTTTCAGGTTTAAGTTATGAAGAAATTAAGGCAGGATCCACCACCTTTTTTATTTTCATTTTCTCTATTGCTTTCGTTTTTTTATTCCTCGCTGCACTTTATGAGAGCTGGTCGGTACCATTTTCCGTATTACTTGCTGTGCCTATAGGCGCTTTTGGTGCAATTTTCACGCTTACGTTCCTACCACATATCAGCAATAATGTGTACGCCCAAATAGGGTTGATCACACTGATAGGGCTGGCTGCCAAGAATGCTATACTGATAGTTGAATTTGCAAAGGTACGGGTAGACCGGGGAGAAGAACTTATAAAATCGACGATGGAAGCTGTAAGGTTACGTTTACGACCTATCATTATGACTTCCATGGCTTTTATACTGGGTGTATTACCGCTTGTATTTGCCACCGGAGCGGGCGCCATAGCCCGGAGGACTATTGGTTTTACAGTTCTTGGAGGCATGTTGGCGGCATCTTCTCTTGCCATATTCATCGTACCGGTACTGTTTGTGATCATTACCCGTCTTTCTTACGGTAAAAAACAGCTCGACTACTTGCTGGCGCATCATGAAGAATTGATGGAAAAAGCAGAAAAAGTTGAACAGCAAAATATTGATCCGGAATTGGAATACGAGATTCAAAAATCCAGGGAGTTAAATAAACCTGATAAAAATGATAGCTAATACATTTATAAAGAGACCGGTTACAGCTATCGTTATATCAGTTATTTTAATGATAGGCGGCATTATATGTATCGACAATCTGGCCGTAGATCAATACCCTGATATAACGCCGCCAGCCGTATCGGTATCCGGACAATACACAGGAGCTGATGCGCAAACTGTGGAGCAAACTGTGGCTACTCCTCTCGAAGAACAGATAAACGGTACCCCAGGGATGGAATACATGCAAAGCACCAATACCAACACAGGTGGTATGAATATAGGTGTAACGTTTAATGTTGGGACCAATGTGCATATTGCTGCGTTAAATGTTCAAAACCGTGTGGGCATTGCAACACCATTATTACCATCGGTAGTTAGTCGCCTCGGTCTCACAGTTCGAGCGCGAAATCCGGATATGCTTATGCAGATTGCTATTTTCTCACCAAATGGTACGCACGACATAACTTTCCTTGATAATTACACCAACATATATATAGAAGATGCCCTACTTCGTGTACCAGGCGTGGGGGATATTAACACGCGAACAGATCAGTTTAGCATACGAGTGTGGATGAACCCCGAAAAACTGGCGTCTTACGGTTTAGTACCGCAAGACATCATTAACGCTTTAAACGCACAAAACGTACAAGTAGCAGCTGGTTTGGCAGGCTCACCCCCACAGCCGAAAACACAAACGTATGAATTAGGAATTCTTGTTAATGGCATGCTGAAAAATGCTTCCGACTTCGAAAAGGTCATCGTTAAAACCAATCCTGCTACGGGCGAACTGGTCTATCTCAAAGATGTAGCCAGGGTTGTACTTGGAAAATTCACCTTTTCAAGTAACTCATTTACAGATGGGAAAAGAGCATCAATCATGTTTATTTACCAATCACCTGGAAGCAACGCCCTTCAAACAGCAGACAATGTATATGCCACCCTCCGGCAACTTAAAAAATCGTTTCCCCCAGACGTTGATTATAAAGTACCATTTGAATCCGTTTCCATCATTAAAGTCTCCATGGATGAAGTTTTGAAAACCTTACTGAAAGCGTTGGGACTTGTTGCCCTGGTAGTACTTCTGTTCCTTCAAAACCTGCGTTCAACACTTATTCCGGTATTTGCCATTCCGGTTTCCATATTGGGTACTTTTATCTTCTTCTTACCATTTGGGTTTACGATAAACACACTTACTATGTTTGGCTTTGTTCTTGCTATCGGCATAGTGGTTGATGATGCAATTATTGTAGTTGAGGCGGTACAGCACTATATCGACAAATACAATATGCCTGCTAAAGAAGCTACTTATAGGGCTATGAAAGATATATCAGCCCCCGTCGTTGCTATAGCACTTATTCTGGCTGCAGTATTCGTTCCTGTTGGTTTTATCCCAGGTATAGTAGGGCGGTTATATCAGCAATTTGCCATTACTATTGCTATTTCGGTGATGCTTTCAGCCTTTGTTGCATTATCATTGACCCCTGCACTTTGCACCCTTCTTTTAAGACCATCGCGTATTAGTAAGAATTCCAAATGGGCAGGTAAATTTTTCTATTGGTTCAACAATTGGTTTGAAAGGACGACCGATCGATATGCCCATGGTGTTCAACGTTGTATCAAGGGTTCAAAGTATATCGTTATTTTGCTTCTATGCATTTTCATAGTTACCGTTTTTTTATTTAAGCATAAGCCATCCGGCTTTATTCCTTCCGAGGATGAAGGGCGCCTCCTTGTAACATACCAGCTACCTGAAGCTTCAGCTACAGTGCAGTCGGTTAACTTAATTACCAAGCTCATGACTATTATTGGCTCTACTCCTGGCATAAAGCATTATTCTGCAGTGTCGGGGTTCAATATCGTTAATGGCGGTAATACTTCAAATGGTGGTTCTATTTTTTGCATGCTCAAGCCCTGGAAAGAACGTGGAATTCCAGATGAGCGAATACCTGGCATTATGATGGTACTGAGAAAACGCTTTGCTGCTGCCGGTATAAAAAATGCGGATGTGGTAATTATTCCGCCTCCCCCAATTCGTGGTATTGGTCAGGCCGCCGGATATAGCATGCAAATAGAACAAGGTAATACAAATGACGACGTTCATGCTTTTGAAAGCGTTACCAAAAAATTTATTGCCGAAGCACATAAGAATCCTGCCATAGCCACAGCATTTTGTTATTTCAGTGCACACACTCCCAGTTATGAGGTTACGCTTGATCGTGAAAAATGTGAAAAAATGGGCGTTAATATCTCCTCCGTATTTACAACCTTGCAGGCCTTTATGGGTAGCCTGTTCGTCAATAACCTCACACTTTTTAACCGTACTTTTCATGTGGTAGTACAGGCCGATACTACTTTTCGCGCTTTGATATCGGATATGGAAAAATATTATGTGCGCAACCAGACGGGGCAAATGGTACCGCTCAGTACCCTGATCAGTTATAAGGCCACTGTGGCACCCCCGCTGATAAAGCATTTCAATATATTCCGCTCTGCAGAAGTAGATGGCTCAACTCCGCCAGGGTATAGTACCGGACAAGGGATAGAAGCCCTGAAAGAAACTGCTGCCAAAGTCTTGCCAAAAGGTTATACCTATGAATTTTCAGGATTGAGTTATGAGGAAATTAAGGCTGGATCATTAACCATTTACATCTTTCTCTTCTCGATCATTTTCGTATTTCTTTTCCTGGCTGCCTTATATGAAAGCTGGTCGGTTCCGCTTTCAGTTATGTTAGCAGTGCCCATCAGTGCTTTTGGTGCTATACTGGTCCTTTTCTGTGTCCCCCCCCTCACTAACAATGTGTATGCTCAAATTGGGCTTATCACTTTAATCGGGCTCTCCGCCAAGAATGCCATTTTAATTGTTGAATTTGCCAAAATACGAGTAGACCGGGGTGAGGAACTCGTAAAATCTACACTTGAAGCCGTCAGGTTGCGGTTGAGACCAATTATAATGACTTCCATGGCATTTATATTGGGGGTTTTGCCGCTTGTATTCGCAACGGGAGCCGGAGCTGTTGCTCGTAAAACAATTGGATTTACGGTATTTGGTGGTATGCTGGCAGCCTCCAGTATTGCTATATTTATAGTGCCGGTGTTGTTTGTTATTATAACCCGCTTTTCCTATGGGAAAAAACAACTTGCATGGCTGCAAGCTCATCATGAGGAACTAATGGAAAAAGCGAAAAGAGTTGAACAACAAAACATTGATCCTGAATTGGAATTTGAAATAGCACACGCTGCAAACAAAAATACCACTCCATGATTTGAATCACATTATGCGACTGGCAATACTCTAGTTATCATCATCTTGTTATTTTTCTCAACAATTAAACAACATCATTGTTATATTATACATTTAAAGAAATAAACATCTTTTATGGCGTATTAAATACTACAAACTAACATTCGATATAATCGCCGATAAATAAAAGAGTTTGACTTCTACAACGCCTAATTTATGCTGAAACACAAGATCAATAGTTTAAACACTAGCTTTATTCTACTTAGTGCTTGCAAGAAAACTCAGTGTCAGATAAGAAAACGCCAAGTTCGAGGCTTGCGAAGTCAGAAAAGCGGAGTCCGCCAGCTGGCGGATGAGCATTTTTCTGACAAGCGTAAGGAAGAAATTGGTGTTTTCTTGCTGACATTACTTATTTTTAGTTTGTTTGGTGAGTGTCTTCATGCACAAAATCTGGAAGACATTGGCAAGCAAAAACCGGTTACCTTAAGCGGAGGCATCACAGCTAGGGCAATTTTCTACAATTCAAGCGGAATCAGCAGCCAGCGAAAACCGTTTTCTTATATCATAACAGGCAGTCCAACCGTTAGCATTTATAATAGCTTTACCATTCCTATCACTTTTACATTTAGTGAGCAGGAACGCTCTGTTAGACAACCATTCAATCAGTTTGGAATGAGTCCTTATTACAAATGGATTACCGTTCATGCAGGCTATCGGAATATTAATTACTCGCAATTTACCCTAGCAGGGCATACCTTTCTGGGAGGTGGTGTAGATCTGACACCTGGCATATTCCGATTTGGATTTATCTATGGCCGGTTTAACCGTGCTACATCTGTTGATACCCTTTCTAAAGCTCTGCAGCCATTTACCTATACAAATTGGGGGTATGGCGTAAAAATGGGACTTGGGAAAGGAGGTAATTTTTTTGATATAAGTGTATTAAAGGCAAAAGACGATAGCACCAGTGTTCATCCCGGTCCTGAATTGAAAGGAACGGTTACACCAGCGGAAAACCTTGTAGTAGGCATTAATGGTCAGGCCAAGTTTTTGAAGCATTTTACATTTTCACTGGAAGCAGCTACCAGCTTGTTTACAAAAAATATGAGTAATACGGCATCCTTACCTGATAGTGCGAAAAACGTAGAGACCAAACTTTTGGGAGGTTTCATACATACCAACAGTACTTCGGAACATTACAATGCAATTCAAACAGGACTGGGTTATCAGCAAAAAATATTTTCATTAAAGTTTCAATATCGAAGGATCGACCCCAATTATAAATCGATGGGTGCCTACTTTTTTAACAGCGATTTGGAAAACCTAACCATTGCACCCTCATTAAATCTGCTAAAGAACAAACTCAGACTGAGCGGCAGCATAGGACTTCAGCACGATAACCTAAACCACCAGAAACAATCGACCAGTAAACGGACTATTGGATCTGCCAATGTTTCTGCTGAATTTACCAAACATTTGGGTATGGATTTCAGTTTTTCAGACTATTCCAATACCCAGCAGGTGAAGACGATTCTTTTAAAGGACACCTTTAAAATTGCCCAGGTTTCGGAAAATTTCTCATTAACCCCGCGTTACATCATGGCCACCGAAAAGCATGTGCATGCTTTAATACTTTCTGTTAATTACAATTTGTTTACAAGCTTGGATAACAGCTCAAATAAACAGAATGATACCAAAAGCAAAAACTACTTTCTCAATTATCAAATCACCATTGTTTCCAAAAATCTTACCCTGAGTACAACGCTTAATTACACGGATGTGAAAACCGCCTCATTTGAGGAGGGAAACTATGGCATTACGCTGGGAGCTAATTATGTGTTGAAAAACGGTAAACTAACCATAGGGTGGAACGGTTCATTTTTACAAGGGATAAACAGCAGTTCTGGCGGATTAATCTTGAACCAGACGGTATACTCCAACTACAGAATTAGTAAGCACCATAGTTTTGGGGCCAACATAAACTATATCAATAATAAATCGCAACAAACAGCTTATACACCTTCATTTTCGGAATGGAAAGCGGATGTAAATTACAAGTATACTTTCTAAACGTTCAAAATTAATTTCAAAGAACATGGAAAATATTCATCATTTATTTGGATTGAAAAAAATAAAATATGCAGTTTTAGTAGTCTTTCTTGGATTTGTTCAAGTTTACTCATATGCACAGCCACAGTATTATGTAAATATTTCCACCGTTCAGGTAATTGGTCCTTATAGCCCAAATTTGTCAAGTTATGTGAATAATCCATCAAAGGTAATTATGTCAGTATCTGTAGCTGCAGGCGCACCAGCCCAAAAAATAAAGTTATTCGCTACCTTACAAGGAGACAATGGTATTATAATAAAAACCAATCCCAGTGCTTTATCAGCCTTGCCTGAAATATCTTTATCATCAGGAAGCCCTGTTCAGGTGTTAAACTCACTTTACATCCGAAACTTATTTGATTTAACCTCTGTGGATATCCAGGGTACCACACTTAATTATTTACAAACCTATGGACTTCCAACAGGAGGTTATACCTTATGTGTACAGGCAGTTACTGCCGAAACTAACCCTGCTACAGGCACACAGGCGGGCGCTATTGCTTCAGATCAAACGTGCAGCAACAGTTTTGACATTGCTCCTTCATCAGTAAATGTTTTAATCAGGAATGTACAGGTTATCGGACCTTATTCCCATCGTTTATCGGATTATCTCAATACACCTTCAAAAGTGATTATTACGCTTTCGAACTTAACTACTTTTCCTCAATATAAAATAAAACTGTTGGCTTCCTTAAGAGGCGACAATGGTATCGAAATTAATACCAACCCTTCTCAACTCAATTTACTGCAGGAGATAACGCTGTTAAGCAGCCAACCAACGGTTATACTCAATGCAACATCTATTCGCAACCTTTTCGACATTGAAGCTGTGATGCTAAAGGGGATTAGCTATAATGATTTAGTCAATGGCAGTGGGCTACCGGAGGGTAACTATGAATTGTGTATTACTCCTGTGGTGGCCGAATTTAATCCCCAAACTCAGCAACAACCTGGTCAAATACTTTCGGATCTCAGGTGCAGTAATCCTTTTCCGGTTGCCAACCTCGAGCCGCCTTATATTATAAATCCCCAGTGCGGTAGCGAAATTACGGCTAACTTACCTCAGAATATATTGTTCAACTGGTCGCTTCCGGCTGGCGCCAAACCTGGTATTCAATATGATTTTAAAATGGTTGAAATATGGGATTCGCTTCGTAACCCTAATGATGCGATGCAATCGGCCACCATTCCTGCCTTCTTTGAGCGTACAGTAAGCACTAACGTTATGCTGTATGGGCCGGGCGATCCAACATTGACCCCTGGCAATAGGTATGCTTTCCTGGTTACAGCGCTGGATCCGAATAATAATGTAGCTTTTAGAAATGGAGGGAGAAGCGAGGTCTGTTATTTTACTTATCGGCCGGGTGGAAATAATATCACTCCACAACCACCTCAGCCACCAAACAAAAACCCTATCAGTGTGATAGATGCTCCGCAATTAAATTGCAGCTGTAAAACAACCATCTCCGATAAAACGGTCAATAATGCCAATGCCACAGGTGGATCAGTTGTTCACGTTGGAGCATTCGATATGACACTTAACAATGATGTAATAGAGAAAAGTGGTACTCTTTCAGGAACTGGCACTATTCCTGTACCTTTTCTTAACAGTAGTTTACTGAAAATAAGGGTTGAATATTCCGATTTGCAGGTGAATGCATCTAATCAGGCGGTGTCGGGTATTGTGCGTGCCAAACGAAACAGTAGTGCAGCCAGCATTATGCCTGCTTATGACGATCCCAAGGTGCAACCACCGCCATTTTCAACCAATGATATAAAAAACATCGGAGGATACGTTAGCAATGCAGCCAACAACGCCATTGTAGACCTTACCAATGCTGCAAAATCTGTAGGATGGGAAATGCCATTCGGAATTCAAAAGGAGTTTTCGGGTGAAAAAATTACAATTGCCATTACCGATGTGGTATTCGCCCAAGATCAGGCTGGGTTTAATGCTTGTCTGGCCTTTGATATACCGGAAGGTGGCGGTAACAACACTCTTGCGCTGGGGGCCAAAAATGTTTGTTTTAAGGACAGCAGAAACTTTTGCGGCGACGCAACTTTATTCCTGGTGGAAGATTTTAAAATTGATGCGTTGAATTTTACCTTCATCAAAGCCACGGGCAACGGCAATTCACAAGCTGGCACCTACGCTATTTTCGATCAGAACGGATTTAAGCAATTGCACATTAAGGCTGAATATGATTTCTCACAAAATGTCATTGTGCGGCAAGCGGATAAAGGTGTGGTAAAAGCAACTTTTGAAACAGATATCAAGAGCTGGAACAACTGGTATGCCTCTGTTAACATCGATCCTTTTTATATTGCGGGTTACGAAGAATGGGCATTTAAGCTTAAGAATCCAGCCTATTACGATCATTCAGATAGTATCAATCCGCCTGATATTCCAAAGTCTGCCATAGAAGGTAAGACAAATCATCTGGATAAAACCTGGAAAGGGTTCTTTTTCTCCGATTTGGAAGCCTCACTGCCAGCGGTTATCAAACGTGCAGATAACCAACCGTTGGTCATCTCCGTTAAAAACTTCATGATCGATGGTCAGGGAATTACAGGTGATGTTGCCGCAGATAATGTAATGGCAATTACAGATGGCGACCTGGGAAGCTGGTATTATTCACTGGACAACATCAATGCCAGGTTTGTGAATTCTTCATTCATTAGAGGAGGTTTAAACGGCAAGGTACTGCTTCCAACCTCAGGCGCACCAGACAATACGCATCAGGATGAACTGGATTATACCTGCACCCTCAGCAGTCCGAAGGATAGTTCCATGAAGTTCCAGTTTGTGATTCAGCCTAAAAATGATTTGCATGCCAAGCTTTGGGCAGCAACCCTGAATCTGGACCAAACGTCCAACATTACTATTGCGAGCGATAAAGGTAGCTTCAATGCCACAGCTACATTAAATGGCGACATTACCATTGAAGCCGATCTAAGCCCTGTGCCTAAGATCAGCTTCAAAGCAATGCAATTTCAGAACTTGCAACTGATGACGAAATCCCCTTATATCGCAGGAAATGTCATTTTTGGTTTTGCCAGTCCCGACAAATCTGCAGCAGGGTTCCCTGTATCTATATCCAGCATTAAACCTGAATTTAAAGGTTCATCTGTTGGTATTTCCTTTGATTTGGGTATTTCCCTTACGGATATTGCTGCGCTACCCAAAGGGACCTTTAATCTGGGCGTTGTGGGCGATTTGGGCATGACTAATGGCAGGCCAACATGGGGAAACCCGCATTTGGAAGTCAATCAGATAAAAGTTTCCGGACCACTAGGACCCTTGGATTTGGATGGAGAAATAGACTTTTTCGATCATGACGCCACCTATGGTAATGGCATACGTGGCATCATCGATGTAAAGCTTAACCTGGGCGTGAATAAAATTGACATCAACAGCCACGTTATGTTTGGGCATACTTCTTTTAACTACTGGTTTGTCGATTTAAACTATTTGCAAAGTATCGGAATTCCTATTGTTCCACCTGTATTTATGTATGGCCTTGGTGGTGGCGTATATTACAATATGTCGAAAGCGCAGGATGTCTCTCCTGATGCACTTTTGAAAGGCGTAACTAACGACCTTAACCGGTATAAGCCAGTTAATAATGTTATTGGATTTAAAGCAAGTATTGTGGTTGGAGTAGGTAATGGAATGCCATTCCATGCAAAAGGAACGTTAAGTATGGAATTTACATCAGCCTTTGGTGTAAAGAGCGTCGATCTGGACATTGACGCGGCTATGCTGGCTTCTGTAATGGACGACGACAAAGATGCACCCATCAATGGACATGGACATATTGGTTATGATTTTGCGCAGAAGATCTTTGACGCCGGAGTTGGGTTGAGTGTGAATTTTAAGGTAATAACCGGTAGCGGTTGGCTGGCTTTAAATATCAACGGCTCCAACGGCGAATGGTACTTTAAACTGGGAGAACCAGACAACAGAATCACGATTAATGTGCTGGATTTAGTAACCCAGAACGCTTATTTTATGATGGGTTCCAACATTCCTGGCATACCGGATCCTCCTTCGAATATAATGCAGTATTTCCCAGGGTACAAGAGTTCACGGGATAACATGCTTGTAGCCAATAAAATTGCTCCGGGATTTGCTTTTGGTGCATCACTGCAATACGGTCCGGTTGATCCGACCTTCCTGATATTTTATATGCATTTCTCTGCAGGTATGGGATATGATGTGAGCTTAAGGCAATTCAGCACAGGGTGCAACGGAAGCAACAGTCTGCCAGGTATTAATGGATGGTATGCCAATGGACAATTTTATGCATGGGCTGATTTTTCATTTGGACTCAATGTGGATGTTTGGTTCTATACAGGTAAGATAAATGTTGCAACAGTCCAAGCAGCCGCTTTATTTAGAGCTGGACTGGTTAATCCATCGTGGTTTGAAGGCTGGTTATACGGTCATTTCGATGTGCTGGGAGGATTAATATCAGGAGACATGCACTTCCATTTGTCCATAGGTGATAAATGTGTGCCTCCGGGAAATCCGCTGGGAAGTGATATGCCTATTATTTCAGAAATAAGTCCTAACAATAATGAAAATGATATCTCCATTGCGAGAGACCCGTCAGTTGCCTTTAATTATCCAGTTGAAAACGTTTTCCAGGTAACCAGTACCAATAGCAACGGCGATGAGGTATTGAATACGATTCAAGTTGACCTTACTGATTTCACTATAAGAAAAAGCTCGGACAATTCGGTTGTTGCAAATATGACCAACAACGAAAACCTTTCTTTTACTGACGAAATGAAACTCTCAACGCTATACACAAAAATTGCATTCGACCCACAAACAAATTATACGGTAACGGTTTCCGTAAAGGCCTATCAGATTGTGAACGGCATTAAACAGGCTATCTATTGGAAGAATCAGCCTGTGGAAGAAACAAAAACGATAACCTTTAAAACGGGCGATTGCCTGCATCGTTTGGACGAGGGAGCCAAAACTTTGCTTGGAAGCTATCCGTTTAAAAATCAGCGATATTTCCTGCAAAAAGAACAAACACAAGGTTTTATAGAGCTTAACAAAAGTTATCCCTGTTTGCTCAACGACCCTAATTACGATTTGATGGCCCAGTTTGTTTCCTATCAGTCGCCCTCACAAAGTACCACACAAGAAGTGATGGTAGGTCAAAACGGAAATCAGCTTACGTTTCAAATACCCACCATTCCGAATGAGCAAATTACAGAACTCAGAATTATCAAGCGGAGAAAGGTAAATAAATTTGTAACACCTTCAAAAGCGGGGATAGGATATGCAAGCCAGAATAGGTACCTGAGCTGGAGTTGGGGTGACAATAGTAATTCTAATATCATTTCAATTAGAATTACAACTATCTCGGGCAGTGCTACATCGAATAAAAATGTCGATCTGGAACTATATAGCTACTACTTCAAAACAAGTAAGTACAATACCCTTGCAGATAAACTCAGCAATTCCGATTATTCTGCTACTGCCATCCGCGACGGTTTTGGAAACCTCGAAGGTTATTCGGCTGATTTTAGCTTCGCCGAAGGGTTTGATATATTTGATGTGAAAGAAACTACTTTTGATGCTTTCGGAGAGAAATTCGTCATTTATCCGTTAATCTATATTTCGGAACAAACCCCCGGCAATCCCTGGGTTCAAAATTATGTAAGTAATTATTTTTACAGTAACTGGAGAACTGCCTTCTGGGGCAGCGGTTACAGAGGCGATATCGCTCCTGCCTATATCAGGAAGAATGCCACCATTGGTCAAAGCATAGCTTTTGATCCATCGCTGGAACCTGTGGGAATATTACCAATGTCAGGTGAGCCTCCCCTTTCGACATTAGAAATTTATAGTGCTACAAGCAGGTATTTTAACACTACAACGAACAGTTTGAATATTCATTTTTAATTATAGAAACCATGAAAACTTTTTCGGTACTTCGGTTTTTGTCCATTTGCGTGATATTTGCAATAAGTTTATTAGCCAATGATCAGGCACAAACAACAAAAATATCCTTCAATGCTGCCTACAACATGTTAAATTCAGGAAGTAAAAATGTTTATGGGGGCGGAAGTGTGTCTATAGGCACTTTAAATGGAGGTGGAAGTGTTTCTGTAGGCGTTCTAAATGGTGTTAATTATACTAAGAAAGTGAAGATTAGTTATGGCATGCCCATTGCCATTCTT
>CAYZNC010000085.1:0-19790 GCA_964478555.1 uncultured Bacteroidales bacterium
CCATTCTGAAATATCCTTTTTATCCACCGATTTATCCGATATGAAATTGGAAATCATTTTAAATGAATCAACAAGTACCGGATACTTTATTTTATCAAACGAGTATGTTGACAAGGATACTCTTTTTCGAACTTCATTTCCATAGAAACTTTCCCATTGTGGTGTTATGCCATTCACCCATAATTTACCAAGCCCTGAAAGCAAGAAGTACAAATCATCAACTTCAGTATTCTGATGTCTGATCAGATTAATAATTTTATGTCCTTTTTCTCTTAATCTATTTGACCTGACAAAAACACCTAAATCTATTCCGGGGCCGACTTCAAGAAATATAACGTTCTTTTTTGTTAAAAGGTTTTCAATACCATCGGAAAATCTAACGGTATAGCGAAGGTGATTAACCCAATATTGCGGCTTTGAAATTTCAGAGTCATTAGCCTGTTTTCCTGTAAAATTAGAGATAAATGGTATTTGTTGTGGATTTATCTTAACCCGGGCCACTTCTTTTTCAAATGCATTTAATATTTCATCCATTATTTGACAATGGTATGCATGAGCATCAGGTATTATTTTGCATGCATAGCCTTCTTTTTCAACAACTAATTTAAACTTATCAATTGATTCATCATCTCCTGAAACAACACATAATTCTGAACTATTAACCGTTGCAAGAGAAATATCTTTGTAATTGTTTAATATTAATTTTAATTTGTCTTCCGTAATAGAAATGCCTAAGAGTTTTCCTCTGGTAACTTTTTGCATTAACGTTCCCCTTCTTATCACAAGGAGTAATGCATCTTCAAGAGAAAAAACACCACTAATACACGCTGCAACGTACTCTCCAAAGCTATGGCCAATCATGATATCAGGTTTAATTCCCCATTGCATTAACAATTGTGCAAGTGCATATTCAATAATGAATAATGCAGGTTGTGTGTACTCCGGATTATTTAAATTTTTAGGAGAATTTACTTCAATATCATTAAAGACAGTTGACCTCAGATCCTTGCCTGTTATACGCGTTACTATATCAAAACATTTGTCAACTTCATTCTTAAACAGCTCTTCTTTTTTGTATAAATCATTGCACATCTTTACATATTGGGCACCCTGCCCCGGAAACATAAAGACAACATGATTTTTATCTTTTTCAGAGATAGGTATATTTTTTTTGTCCGATTTATCTGCAGATAATAATTCGATTGCTTCATCTTTGGTTTTGCATACAACCATTTTTCTGTAAGAAAAAGCAGATCTTCCAATCTGTAAAGTGTATGCTATATCTGGCAGTTTTGTATTAACGTTTTCGCTAAGGTAATTTTTGAAATTTTCAATATTCGCTCTAAGGGCTGTGGGGGTTTTCCCAGATAAAAGGATTAGTTGATATGAACGACTCTCAGACGAGGGTTCTTGCTCAGGAGCCTCTTCTAAAATTATATGAGCATTGGTGCCGCCAATGCCAAATGCACTTACCCCTGCCCTTAAAGGATATTTATCGTTCTTCCATTCTTTGAGTTCTGTGTTAACATAAAATGGTGAATCACTAAAATTAATTTCAGGGTTAGCCTTTTTATAATGTAAACTTGGAGGGATCTGTTTATGCTTTATTGCCAGAATTGTTTTAATGAGTCCTGCAACTCCGGCTGCCGCATCCAAATGGCCTATGTTTGTTTTAACTGATCCCAAGGCGCAGTACTTTTCTTTGCTTTTCCCAAAAGCAAGGTTTAAGGCTTCTACTTCAATCGGATCGCCTAATTTTGTTCCTGTACCATGTGCTTCAATATAACTTATGCTTTCGGCTTCAATTTTGGACATGTTGATTGCTTTCAATATTGCCTTATATTGTCCATCAACACTTGGTGCAGCAAAAGAAATTTTCAGAGAACCATCGTTATTAATACCGCTTCCTTTAATAATTGCATATATATTATCCCGATCTTCAATTGCCTCACTTAACCTTTTTAGAAGGACGACCCCAACACCTTCTCCGCCCACGCATCCACTTGCCTCAGAATCAAAAGCACGACAATGGCCATCATTTGATAAAATCATGCCATTTTGGTATAAATATCCTTTTTTTGAATGATTATTTATAGTTATCCCCCCCGCAAGAGCCATTTTACATTCCCGTAACAAAAGACTCATAGAAGCTTTTTGCACAGCAACCAAAGAAGTTGAGCAGGCTGTATTAAGAAAGATAGAAGGTCCCTGCAAATTCAACAAATAAGATATTCTCGAACACAGAAAGGTTACATCACTTAGTTGGGTGGCCGTAAAATTATCAACTAGATTTTTTGCGTTAGATAATAAAGAATAATTTAACCAATTAACATTAGAACTACCCCCAGCAAAAAGCCCTATCTTATCATTATAATTCTTCACATCATACCCTGCATCCTCGATTGCTTTCCAACATTGCTCATGAAATATTCTGATTTGTGGATCCATCAGTTTGGCCTCATCAGGTATATATCCAAAAAAATCAGAATCAAAATATTCTTTATTTTGAAGATACGCGTTTGCTTTAACGAACAGAGGATTATTGATAACTTTTGGGTCTAGGCCTTCTTGAGTAAGTTCCTCATCAGAAAAAAATGAAATTGATTCTTTCCCTTTTTTTAGATTATCCCAAAATTCATCAATATTTTCTGCTCCGGGAAACTTCCCCGATATTCCAATAATTGCAATTTCGGTGCCGTTATATTTCTTCGTATTATTTTTCATACATTAATCTGTGTCTAGTATCTCAAGTAGGTTTTGCATTTCAGATACTTCTTCTTTAACATCTAGTTGGTATTGGTCAGGATTAATATTTTTATGTTTAATAAATGCTATCAACGATGATATGGTCGAATAACGAAACATTTCGGGAATAGAAACATTCCATTTTAAAGTTTCCCTTATAATCGAATTCAGTTGTACAATTTTTATTGAATCGCCTCCTAATGCAAAAAAACTTCTGTTGAGGCTTATCTTTTCTTTCTCTAAACCTAAAATACCTGACCATATTTCAACAAGCCTTTCTTCCAATTCATTCGACGGAGCTAAATAATCGGTTGCAATCTCTATTTCAGGGTCCGGTAATGCTTTTCTGTCTAATTTACCATTAGGACTTAATGGGATTACTGCTAGTTGTTTGTAATAGACAGGAACCATATATTCAGGTAAATTATCAGACAAAAATTTCCTTAATTTTTCCACATCTATTTCACTTTCATCAACAGATACATAATAAGCGGTCAGGTATTTATCATTGCCTTTTTCATAGACCAGCACTGCACTATCTTTTATTCTATCATGGTGTAATAGTTGATGCTCTATCTCTCCTAACTCAATTCTAAAACCCCGGATTTTTACCTGATTGTCTATTCTACCTAAAAAATCTATATTCCCGTCTGGTAACCATCTCGCCAAATCACCGGTTTTATATATTCTTTCTCCTTCCAAAAAAGAATTTTCTATAAATTTTTGATTGGTTAGTTCCTCATTGCCCAAGTATCCGAGGGCCAAGCCAATTCCTCCGATACAAAGCTCCCCGGCCACTCCCAATGGCAATAAATGCATGTCCTTATCTAAAATATATAACTTCGTGTTTTCAACGGGCTTACCTATAGGAACTCTTTCTAAATCAGAAAACTCACGATTATTAATTTCATAAAAAGAAACAACATCGGTGCTTTCTGTTGGTCCATAGGAATTAACAATTTTGGCATTATAGAACTCAGACTTGCTCCATTCTGTAAATAGTTTGATATTGATCTGTTCCCCGCCCAAAACTACCTTTTTAAGTGATTTTAGCTTACGATAAGAATCATTGGTAACTTTTTGTAATAATGGGTAAAATGCACTGGGAGCAACATTGATTACAGTTATATCGTTTGTCTCTATGGTGTCGGCAATAGCGGGGTAATCTAAATGAAGCTTTTCCGACAAACACAACCTTGCCCCACAAATTAAAGGAGCAAAAAAATTCTTTTGTGTTAAATCAAAACTTATAGGAGCAATGAGCAGCACTGAATCCAGCTCATTTAAATGAAGCATTTTTTGATACCAATATATCAGGTTGGTAAATGCTATTTGTTTTACCATTACTCCTTTGGGAGTTCCGCTTGAACCGGAAGTATAGATTACGTAGAACAGATCTTCAGCCTTTACTATCTTAACTGGATTTGCAATTGATTCCTTAGCAATGATTTCAGCCTCTTTTGAGATAGAGACGACATTCTTCAGATTCACCTTTGCTTCATGCTCCCCGTCTAATATGATTCCATGTAATTCGCTATTCTTTATCAATAAGTTAATACGATTTTCAGGATATTTCGGGTCAATAGGAACATAAGCAGCTCCCGCTTTTAAAATAGCCAGTATGCTTATAATTAATTTATCAGATCTATCGAGAAGAACTCCAATTAAATCATTTGCTTTAATATTAAATTTCCCCCGGAAATAATGCGCAAGTTGATTGGACGATTCATTTAATTCCCGATAAGTCATTTTTCCTCTATCACAAATGATGGCTATATTATGAGGAGTGGCTTCTACCTGTCTCTCAAATAAATCAATGACGGTTTTATCTTTAGGTAACCTCAGATCATTATTATTAAATTGAATTAGAAGCGTTTCCTTTTCTTTTCTGCTTAAGATTTGTTGAGTATTTGCTAATTCATCGCCGCTTTCAATAAACTTTAATATTATTGCTTCAAAGTATTGCAGGAACTTTGTAAAAGTATCATCATCAATAAAGGATGATGCATATTCAAAGGTGGCTTTAATTCCTTTTTCATTAACATGCAAATTTACATCAAATAAAGTATGACCACGGATATAATTATTTAATTCAAGGTCTTCATTTAAATTTTTAACCGAATTTAAGTGAATAGCTTCTTTCCCCGCATGAAAATTTATAAAATTAAATAATGTATCAAAAAAAGGATTGCCATCTAATGAATTACCTCCAAGTGCTTGATTTATTTCGAAAAGGGATAGTGAATCGTATTTTCTTATAATCCTTAATTTCTTATCGATCAAATCTAAATACTCATTCCAAGTTAAATTTTTGGGAATTTGAATTCGAAAAGGTACGGTATTTAAAAAACAACCAAGCACTCTGTCACCATCCTTTTTTAAAGGCCTGCTAAAACATACGAGACCCACTACAATATCATTTTCATAAGTAAGCATTTTCAGAGCATACAGATATGCGGCAAAAAGCAAATGTTTGACACTCGTTAATCTGTTTTGAGCAATAGATTCAAGTTTTAAAACCAGGTTACCCGGATAATCTTTGTTTACAGTTTTATACACTTTATGTCTGGTGCGTATGTTGAGATCTAATTTTCTATGACCATCTAATTCATTTTTCCAATAATTCAAAGTCTGTTTGTTTTGTTTTTGCAACAACTCCTTAATCACATAATCTTTATATGTGGCCTCTAATGCCTTAGGCTTGTATGATTCATCTTGCAACAAGCCGGCATAAGTGTTAATAAGTTCAGTTAAAAATGACACATAGCTCCATCCATCCATGATTGCATGATGGAGTTCAAGGGCCAGTAAATGATAATGTTCCTCAATCTTATAAATGTTCATCCTCCATAAAGGGGCAACCGCTAAATCAAAATGTTTAAGTCTGCCTTCTTTCAATTTAAGTTGAATTTCTTCTTCCTGTTCTTTTTTACTTATAGCAGATAAATCATGGTATGCAATTTTCAGATCAAAATTTTTATATACGATATGAGCAAATTGACTTAAATCATAGGCTGTTCTTAAAGTTGGATGTTTTTTTACAAGTAAATTCATTGCCCTTTCAAAGATTTGAAAATTAAACTTCTCAACCAGAATCGGATGAATATTTTGTTCCAGATATAAAACATCATCTGGGTTTGTAAGATGGACATAACACATCCCTTTCTCAATATCAGACATTGGATAAATAATTTCTATCAAGTCATGTTTACCAATATTTTGCTCTAGATAATCATCGCAAAATTGCTTCAAATCGTCATTGATTGTTTTATAACGCTCTGGTTCATCAGTGAATTTAGATGTTTCGATAAAATTTGCAAGCTCTCTGATCGTTTCGTTTTCAAATAATTCTACTAATGATAATTTAATGGGAAATAATGTATTAAGTGTTCCAATTAATCTCACAGCTAAAATTGAATCGCCGCCAAGCGCATAGAAATTATCTGTTACACCTATTTTTCCAACTCCTAAAACCTTTGACCATGTCTCTACCATTAACTTTTCCAATTCAGTTCGAGGAGCCACATAATTATCCCCAACTTTCATTGTGGGCTCAGGTAATGCTTTCCTATCTATTTTACCATTAGAAGTTAAAGGAATATCTTTCAAATGAACAAAATAAGAGGGAATCATATAATCCGGAAGCCTACCAGATAAATAATTCCTTAGTTCGGAAACTGAGATTTCTTCTTTCGATGTATAATATGCTACCAGTATTTTATTATCTTCTTTTTCTTTATCTATCACAATGCTTTCATCGATGCTATTATGCTGAAGCAATTGGCTTTCTATTTCTCCTAATTCTATCCTAAATCCCTTAAGTTGAACCTGGTGATCGATACGGCCTATGTACTCAATATCACCAGAATGAAGTATCCGTGCTAAATCTCCTGAACGGTATAACCTTTCATCCGGATTATATGGATTAGCGATAAATTTTTTATCTGTCAACTCTTTATTTCCTAGATAGCCTCTTGCTACACCCTCTCCTCCCACGAACATCTCTCCGATAATCCCTGATGGTATCAGCTTTTGGTGCTTGTCAAATAAATATACGGATAACGTAGGGATGGGTTTACCTATATTACTGATATTATTCTCTATGTCGGATTCGTCTATTTCTTTATAAGTCACATGAACAGTAGTTTCCGTTATACCAAACATGTTAATCAATTTAACGTCTGGATATGCAGATCTCCAGGTTTTTAATTTGCCTGGAATTAAAGCTTCACCTCCAAATATAACACATCTTAAATTCAGCATTGCTGGCGGATTTCTCAGATCCTCCTGGATCAGATTATAAAAAGCACTTGGAGTTTGGTTTAAAACAGTAACTCGCTTTTCTTTTAAGATATCGAGGAAAGCCTTGGTATCCTTTGCGGTTATTTTAGGAATTATAATTAGTTTCCCTCCAAACAACAAGGCACCATAAATTTCCCAAACACTAAAATCGAAGCTGGGACTATGGAACATTGTCCAAACATCGCTCTCACTAAAATCAAATTGAAATTTATCATTGAAAAATAACCTGACGACATTCCTGTGCTCGACCATCACGCCCTTTGGAAATCCTGTGGTTCCTGAAGTGTATATAATGTAACATAAATCTGTCGGATTATTTGTAGATTTTATGTGGGTAAGTTCATCCGATACATTTTCCAAATCTTCAATAAATAGCGCGGGGACGTGATAGTCCTGATCAGATAAAAATTCTTTCATAGTGAGCAGAAGAGTACATCCGCTATCTTTTACAATATATTTTTTTCTTTCATCCGGATAATCAATGTCAATTGGCAAATATGCGCATCCCGCTTTAAGGATGGCTAACATTCCAATGACGGTTTCCAGTGATCTATCCATTAATAATCCTACAATTTCGTTTCTGCATACTCCATTTTTGCTTAGCAGACAGGCCACCTGATCACTCTTCTCGCTTAATTCTTTATAGGTCAATTTCTTTCCTTCAAATTCAACAGCAATTTTATTACTGCTTATAACAACTTGTTCTTCAAATAGTTGATGTATTGTCTTATCACGAGGATAGTTTACGTTTGTATTGTTAAGTTGATTTAGAAGTTCTGATTTCTCGTCTTCTGTGATTATTTCAATGTCAGAAACTTTCTTTTCGCTATGATCAAAAAGGCCAGAAAGTAAATTAAAATAATGTTTGCACATTTGCTGAATAAACTTCTCATCATAGGCATCAGAATTATACTTGACTTTTAGTGTAAGTGTATTCTTTATGCTAAAGGAAAATAAGATATCCAATGATAAGTCTTCAAAAACGGTTGCGCACTGAAGTTCTTCCAGTAGCATCCCATATATTGGCATTCCTTTAAATTCTTCCTTTTCTATGTTCAAGATTTTTTCAATCGGATAATTACTATTTTCAAAATCGTGAATTACATTCTTTTTTACGACATTAAGAAACTTTGGGAAACTCGATTCTGAAAAAGAATTCATTCTAATAGGAACAATATTATTAACACAATCCTGGGCTTGACTTTCAGCATAAACAGGGCAAAAAATGCTGATATCTTCAAAGATGGAATATTTGTAAGCCAAAATTCCTAAAGCTGAAAGCAAGACAATATGCTTAGCTTTATCCTGTTTTGCAATTCTTTTTAAGCCTTGGTCATTTTTTGGAGATGCTCTCAGAACATATTCTGTGTACTTTATAACCCCGCGAGGTTTCTTCAAATTATTAAAATAACAGCCAAACTTAAACTCTTTGAGTCGGTCATTCCAATAGTTTCTGGCTATCACATTTTTATTTGCATGTAATGCTTTAAAATCCAGTTTTGACTCTACAGACATGGCGATATTAGTATTATTGATAAGTTTTCTTTTATTTTGAAACAACAATTATCTTAGAACAGGTAAGGGGTTCGTTTTCTAGTGAAAAGTTTAGTGCAAATAAATTATTCCCTGAGCCATTGCAAGAAAATATTAAAAGTTAAAAGTTATATCATCCTCAATGACTTGTAATAATTCTGTACGACCACCAATATAATCTATGATTTTACCATCTAAATTTTCTGAGATGTTTTTGACTAATGAAATGAATTGAGCAATGAGTAATTCAATATCATTTTTAGTAAATTCCATTGAAGAATATTCCAAAAGAAAATTAAATGATTCTTCACCTTGACTTGAAATTAATGAGAGGGGAAATTTGGATGTGGTATTTTCAAATTCATATGTTGAAAAGTCTTCATTATTACCCTGTAACTTTTTGTCTTCAAAGTTTTGGAAAACAAACATTACATCAAACAAATTTTTTATTGGAATTTCCCTGTTTTTATTCAATTCACTTACAATATCGACCAAGTCAAAAATTTGTTTACTATTTGCTTGAATTAAATAGTTATGCAATTGTTTAGCAAAATCTTTAAACAAAATACTTGTGTCTATTTGAAATCGAATTGGAAGTGTTTTCACAAACATACCCACTATATTTTCTAATTCATCCTGCATCCTGCCTGAAGTATTAATTCCTATAACAAGATCTTCCTGCCCCGTAAGTTGAAAAAGGTATATGAAAAAAATTGAGAATAAACCTGAAAAGGTCGTAATTTCTTCGTCTTTTAAAACTTCAATTATTGGCATAATAACCTTACAATCAATTTTAAAAGTCACATTTCCACCTTTATCCGATATTTTCATTTTATTCGAACTGATTGTGGGTATTGCAAGTTTTGGTATATTTCCCTCAAATCCTTTAAGCCAGAACTCTCTATAGGACCTGTATTCATCAGTTGTTTTAAAATTATACTCCCATTCGGCATAATCTTTATATTGAAGTGAGATAGGTTTAAGAACTTCACCTTTATATAGACTTAAAAAGTCAGAAAACAAGTTTAATTGGGACATACCATCACAAATGATGTGGTGTAAATCAACAATTAGGATTTTTTGATCCTCTCCGGCATATATAATTCCACACCTGATTAATGGAGCCTTCCTTAAATCAAATGCTTTAACAAATTTCGAGAAGGCATCATGTAAATCCTGCTTCTGAACATAAATTTCTTCCAAATTAAAGTCAACATCATCTTTCACAACTTGAAGAATCATGCCATTTTCAAATCTAAACTCCGTTCTTAAACTTTCGTGTCTCTGTATAAGGAGTTTCAATGCCCTTTCAATTTTAGGTTTGTCCAATGCACCATTAATTTTCCAGGCCATGGGTAAATTATAAGCTGTGCTGGCTTTGTTTAACTCATATACATAATAGATTCTTTCCTGAGCTGATGATAGATTATAAGCAGCTTTAAGTTCCGAATGATTAATAATTAGATTTTCATCTTTATTGGATTTTTTGATAAATTCAGCCTGCTGCTTAATTGTGAAGTTATTAAATAATTCACTTAACGAAATTCTAATATTAAATTCCGTATATATTTTACCTATCAATCTCATTATACTCAATGAGTTACCACCTATGCTGTGAAAACTTTCATCAGTTGAAATGGATTTATCTCCTAAAATTTCTTTCCATATTGATAAAACTTTGGTCTCAATTTCATTTGAAGGGGCTATAATTGTAGACGTATTGAGACAATTAAAAAGTTCTATATAATTTAATTTCCCATTGCTAAGTAAGGGAAATTCCTTTACCTCAACTATTCTTGAAGGAATCATGTATTCGGGCAGATTTTTTTCTAAGAATAATTGAATTTCCTTATTTAAATTAATTCCCTCCGGCTTGTTATTTTTAATTACAAATGCTATAAGCGATTCATTTTCATTCATTTCATTATTTTGAATAACGATTGCTCTTTTAATCAATTCGGATTTGCAAAGAACGTTTTCAATTTCATCGAGTTCAATTCTTATGCCCCTCAATTTAATCTGTCTGTCTTCTCTTCCAATTAACTCTATCATTCCATTTGCCAGCCTTCTCGCTTTATCCCCTGTTTTGAAGGCAATAATTTCATCGGGAGTACCTGAATTTAATACTAAAAACTTCTCTTGTGTTAATTCAGGTGCATTTAAATAGCCTTTTGTGCAATAATTCGAAACAATGTACAAATCCCCTGGAACAAGCATACTGCAAGGCTTAAAATTTTTATCGGCTATCAGCAATTCTGTATCATGGATAGGATTACCTATAGGAATTTTGGCCTGACCTGTATCTTCAGGACGAATTTTATAGGATGACCTTATCATTGTTGTTTCAGTAGTTCCATAAAGGTTAACAAGCTGTATTCTTGATCCAAAAATGTTATACCACCTTACAAGTTCCGAAGGAATTATTCTCTCTCCCGACAATAACACATATTTAAGATTTTCAAAATTTTGGGAAACAACGGTTTCGTTATTTATTAAGCGAAACAGACTTGGCACGCAATGAATTACATTTATTTTATTCTTATCGATCCATGTTACTATTTTTTCCGGTGAATAAAGATCTTTCTCCGCAGGTGGTATGCACACAGTACCCCCTCCAATGAGAGGAACAAAAACGTCTCTCAAAAAAGCATCGAAAAAAGGACTGATAAATTGACTAAATCTAAAAGTATGATCAATATTAAGATATTCTATTTCCCATTTTATAAATTGCAAGAGGCTACAATTTTTACCGACTATTCCTTTAGGTTTTCCAGTGGACCCGGATGTAAAATAAATATAAATGCTGTCATTTTCGTTATATTCAGGATAATGTATGGCGTTGATGTCCCGTTCGGTTGTCTCCTTCAAAATATCCTCCAGGAAAAAATACTTTATAGCCGGTGCTATTTCATTAATAACGGACTTTTGTAAGTCTTCTTCTGAGGTAATAACATATTGAAGGTTCATATCCTGAACCATTGATGCGAGCCTGTTCTCAGGTAACGATCCATCGATAGGTACAAATGTGCATCTGGCACTTAATATACCTATTATCGAACATATAATGTCTGCTCTATCTTTCAAATGAATTCCTATTACCGTTTCTTTGCCTAACTTTTCCTTTAATAAAAAATATGCAATTTGATTCGAAATGTGTAATAATTGAGAATATGAAATAGGTTTTTCACTATTTTCAATTGCTATTTTCTCGCCGTGTGTTTTCAGACTTTTCAGTAATTCTGTTTGAATAATCATGGTATTGTTTTTAATTGCGACTAGTATTTTAATTTAAGTTATTTTATTGAATGGAAAATTAAGGATGAATGGGTATATCCGCATTATAGCCTTTGTTGATTTCATCTTTCAGATTTCTGAATAAATACCGGGTTATAGCACAATATTCTTTATGCCTACCATAGAAATCAAAACTTGAAGCCATTGCTATTCCAATGCATCCTCCGGCACAATGTTTTAGAGCCACACATCCTTGACAATCTTTCAAATTATAAATATTCCTTGATTTAATCTTGTCTATATGTTTTTCATTATAATAAATTTTGTTTTCTTCTTTATTAAAATACCCAAAGATTAATTCCGGAAAAAAATTGGGTAAAAAACCATCTTTTGTATTTACCATATCACAACTTGATACGTATCCATCAGGAGTAAACTGAGGTGCAGCTATTCCTGAGCGACAATAAACTTCAACTTCTTCGTCAAAATTAACGGTAAATTCAGTTCCATAATGCAAATTTTTGGATTTGGCATATTCCCTGGCTTTAAGATATTCTTTTGCAAAAAGCATAAGGTCAGGTTGTCCCTCAACTTTTCCCATGAGATTCGCCCACGGGTCCGCACAAATCATAACAATATTATTTTTAACTGCAAAATCAATTAAATCTATTTGCTTATGTATGTTATACGTAGAAATGGTTGGCCGAAGTCCGATTTTTGTTTTTTTCGAATGTTTTATAATGTTTATATTGTTTGCGACTTTTTCGAAGCTAGGTTTTCCATCCACGTGTAATCTTTGATTGTTTTGTATGTCGCCTATCCCATCTAAAGAAAACCAGAGTAAGTCAATATGCTCTGCCATCCAGTGAGCAACTTCTTCTTCGAAATAACCATTTGTTTGCATTTCAATAAAAAGATTCCCGCCACTTTTTAAAAGTGCATAATCAGTAATTTCTTTTAATAAGGGAAACTCAAGGGTAGCCTCACCATTTGCAAAAAATCGTATACCTTTTTTTTCATCCTCATTAAAGAATCCGTTGCTGAAATAATCATCTATGCCACATTTGACAAAGTCCAGATCAATCGTCTTGGGTAACTCTTTCTTTGCAGCATTATCAGAATGAATTGTACAATAAATACATTTCATGTTACAAACCTCATTGACGAAAAATGTTATTACTTTTTTTCTAAAAAAACCCATTTGATCAAATATTTAATTTAGTAAACGAATGAAAATTTAACTAATTTAGAAATACATTAATGCAATACGCTTAAAAAGCGCCTGCCGTGAAGGAGTAAATAACTTATCAACTTTTAAAGAATTTATCTAATAATATTCCGAAAGTAATGACAGTAATTAGCAAATCATTTTCAAAAGGCGCATTTATGGTAAACCCTTCTTGCTTATAAGTGTTTTTGAGTGTTTCTATGTAATCCGGATTAAAATATCCTTGCTTTCTTATCGTATTATACGATAGAGTATCATTAATAAATTCAATATTTTTCTTTATTAAATAAGGACTTCCCGGGGCAATAAAATGGAACTTTTCTCTTTCAGAAACCGATTTCGGTACAAACTTACTCGCCATTTTTTTTAAAATGTATTTTTCGGTAAAATCCTTAAGTTTTAGTTCTGAAGGTATTTGGGTTGAGAACTCAATCAGATCTTTATCTAAAAAAGGATACCTTACTTCTACAGAATTTGCAAGAGCCATTCTATCCCCATGATCCGACACTAAATGATCTACCAATCTGATTTTATAGTCAATGTATGCCCTTTTATTTAAAATATCTCTCTTGTCTATTCTGTTTTTGTTTATAACATGATAATTAAGACAATTGATTTCGTCAAAAAATTTATTTATTTCAGTAGAATACATCTTTTTCTTGATAACATCAAAATCAAGGAAATTCCTTTCATAAAAAAATGATTTATCGCCCCACAATCTATTCCTTAAATCTTCTTCCAAAGAACTTGCGGGATTTTGTATAAGATTCATTGACCTCATCTTATCAAATCTATAACCTACATATCCCGCAAAAAACTCATCAGCACCTTCTCCGGAAAGTATTACTTTTATTTTATTAGCCTTTACAGTTTCAGATAATGACAAAGATGCCGTATTATATGTTTCTTTTATCGGACATTCACTATGATATATGGAATGCTGCAATCTTTCACTTATGTCATCATAAAAAAAGGTCTTTTGATGAAGCGCAAAATTGGTTTCCTTAGCAATCAACTTCTGATAAAATGACTCTGAGTAAAGCGATTCGATGAAATCGATTGAAAATGCCTCTTTTCTGATACCCGGAGACAGTTGATTTACTTTCATTGTAATCATTGACGAATCTAATCCTCCGCTTAAATAGAGACCAGAAGGTACATCAGACCGTAATCGTAATTTAATTGATGTCTCAAATAATTCCTCAAGCTTATCAACATAAAAATCTTCCGATTGACCATTTAATGTTAATTCTCCTTCGGGATAAATCAAATCCCAGTATTCTGTTTTATGGATATCGCCATGACCATTGATACTTATATAATACCCATTCTCCAGGCTATTGATATTCTTAAACATTGTCCTGGGACTAATTAAACCCGCAAACGTAAAAACCTGATCCAAACCAATCATATCTACTTCACGAACCACCAATGGGTGCTCAAGAATAGCCTTTATTTCTGAGCCGAAAATAAAAGTATTCTGAAACATAGTATAAAATAAGGGAATAATACCCATTTGATCTCTGGCGCAAAATAGTGTTTTCTTTTTTTTGTCGTATAATGCAAAAGCAAACTGGCCATTTAGTTTATTCAAGAAGTCCATGCCATAATCTTCATACAAATGAACAATCACTTCCACATCACTATCAGTATTGAATATATGACCTTTTTGTTTGAGGGCTGCCCTTAGTTCAATGTAGTTGAATATTTCACCGTTACAAATCAACACAAGAGACCCATCCTCATTAAGTAATGGCTGCATACCATTATCCAGACCTATGATGCTTAATCTGCTAAATCCAAAAGCTACATTTTCAAAAACCATCGAATTTTGAGCATCAGGCCCACGATGAAATAATTTTTTATTCATTTCCCTAATAATGCTTTCATCTTGATCGCACACTTTATCATTTAATTTAACGAATCCACAAATACCGCACATATTATATAATTATTTCTATGAATAAAAAGTAAATACCATGTAACTATTAAATATATTGAGCTGTAGCTATATCTTTCTTTAATTCTATGCTTTCAACATCAACTAAATCATTATTCAAAATATCCGCGAGAATATTAAAATAGTATTCTTTTAAAACTTCAATTGTTGCGTCCTCATATAGTTCACTGCTATAGACAAAGGCTATTTTCAGTCCCTTATTTTCTTCAGCTACCTCTAGTTTAAATTCATATTGAGTTGTCAAGTTCTCTTTTACTTCAATCGGGATAAAATCTAATTCGTTTATTTCTATATCACTATCTAAGTAATTTGAAAATGCGAAATGAACATCAAATAAATTTCCTGATAATCTTTTCTCTTTTTTTAACGATGAAATCATTTGATCAAATTGAAAATCCTGATTATCAAATGATTCAAGTACGCATTCTTTAACAGTTTGAAGAAATTCCTTATAATTAGTTTGAGGCGGAATATTTATTCTTAAGGGCAATAAATTTATAAAGGTGCCCACTATGCCGTTAAATTCCTTCTGAGTTCTTCCAATAACGTCTGTTCCAATGATTATATCCATGTTTCCAGAAATTTTTGATAGTAAAATGTAAAATATGGATAAAAGAAACATAAAATCGGAAACATTTGAATCTGCTGAATATTTTTTTATGCTTTTGTATATTTCGTTGTTCAATACCAATGCTTTCATTGAAGCAGGATAGATGTTCACTGATTCACGGTCTTGAATAACAGGTAAATCCAACCGGGGTAATTCTCCTGATAATTTATTAAGCCAAAACTCTTTTTGTTTTTCCAGATTTTTCTTCGGATCATTTAGCCATGAAACATAATCAATATATTGTAAATCCAACGGCATCAGTTCATGCCCCTGATAAATTTTCTTGAAATCATTCATTAAAATATTTAAAGAAATACCATCACATATAATATGATGAACATCTACGAAGAAAAAATTACGTTTTTTAGTATCGGTTAATAGCCCAAACCGAGCCAAAGATTCTATACCCAAATCAAAGGGCTTAATAAAATTAACAAAAGCATCTTCGGGTGTTTTAAATTTTTTTTGATCCAAAACAATTAATCCAATATTAACTTTTTCATTAATTTTCTGAATAACACCATTATCAGATAGCAAAAAACTAGTCCTCAGACATGCATGTCTATCAATTAATGATTGTAAAGACTGCGTTAATTTTGCGACATCTATCTCTCCCTTAATTTCATAAGCACTTCGAATATTATAAGCTAAGTTATCTTTATTCAACAATTGCTCATAAAATAATCTTTGCTGGGCAGGTGAAGCAGGATAATAATCTTTCTTTTCAGTTTTAGTTATCCTGTCAACATTTTCTACAGCAGCTCTATCTATTAGACCGGAAAGCTTTTCAATACTGGGGTATTCAAATACCTTCCTCAACTTTATATTTACATAAAATTTCTGCTGGATAATATTAATCAGATGGACCGCCATAATTGAATGTCCTCCCAATTCGAAAAAATCCTCTTGAACTCCAATTTTATCCTCATCAAGGTGCAGTATATCGGCCCATATTTGAACTAATTCTTTTTCTGTATCGGTTTGTGGTTTTTTAATTTGTTTTAAGTCTGAGAATAATTTGGGAGACGGAAGGAGTTTTCTATCGACTTTCCCATTTTTAGTCATTGGAATTTCCTTCAAATGAACAAAATATTTGGGAACCATATAAACAGGCAAATCGGCTCTCAAAAAATCCTTTAAGGATTGCTCTGGTAATTCGTTTTTAGAAGTATAGTAAATACATATATTCTTGTCCAACCTGTTATTCCCTATCACATGGGCAAGCACTTGGTCTATTCCATTAAACTTAATTAATCTGCTTTCAATTTCCCCCAATTCAATTCTATATCCTCTTATCTTGATTTGTGAATCCTTTCTACCTAAAAATTCAATATTCCCATCCGGAAACCATTTGGCCATATCACCCGTATCATAAAGCATTCCATCATTTTCAAAAGTATTACGAACAAATTTTCGATCGCTCAACTCCTTATCATTGATGTATCCCATTGCCAAACATTGACCTCCGATATACAAGTCTCCGGGAACCCCTACGGGACAAAGTTTACGGTGGCTATTCAAAATCAAATACTTTGCATTTTGAATGGGTTTACCATACGGGATGCTCGTCCAATTGTCATCAACTTTCTCTACCTCATAAAAGTTGGACCAAACTGTTGCCTCTGTTGCTCCACCCAAAGCTATAAATCGTAATTTTGAAAACAGGCTTTTCATTTGTGTGGGCATGGCTAAAGGTATCCAATCTCCACTCAGAAAGCACAGTTTTAGATCTGCTATTGAAGCTTGTTCTTTTTTGTTTTCAAGGAAGGGTATTACTTGCTGTAACATTGCCGGCGCTGAATCCCAGAATGTAATCCCTTCTTCAACAATTATATTGGCCAATATATCCGGGTCTTCCAATTCTTCTTTATTTGCAAGTCGCACTGTACCGCCTGAAGCAAGAATACCAAAAATATCATAAACAGATAAATCAAAGCTTATAGAGCTTACAAATAATACTTTATCTTTTTCTCCAATGTTGTATGTTTTATTAACCCATTCAATCAAATTTATAACGGGTTTATGCTGCACTGCAACCCCTTTCGGGTCACCGGTTGATCCGGATGTGAAAATCACATAAGCAAGATCCTCACTTGAGTTCCAATTTTCTAAATTTAAATTCGAATAATTACTTAAACTTAAATTTTTAAGATCTCCATTGATTATTTCATTAACCTCCAATGAAGGAGATGAGTCAATATCTATACTCAAAATATTCCTTACAGAGCTAATTTCATTTCCTACTTGGTTTATTCGAATATTGTTTTCTTTATTCGTAATAATAATTTCGGCATTTACAGAAATTGCAATCCTTATAATCCGGTTATCCGGTACATAAGGCTCAATAGGGATATATTTAGCTCCTGATTTCAGAATGCCTAACAAAACAATAATCATATCAGCATGTCGTTCCATTATCACAACAACAGAACTTTCTTTTTTCACTCCTTTGTCTCTTAAAAGATTAGCCACCTGATTTGAAGCTGCATTTAGCCATTGATAAGATAATGACAAGTTCCTGGATATTAAGGCCGTTTTTAATGATGAACACTTTACTTGTTCTTCAAATAAGTCAGTTATTGTTTTCTCTTTTGAGAAATCAGTTGTAGTATTATTAAATTCATTTAAAATGGTATACTTTTCCTGATCTGTTAATATGTCTATTTCTGATAGTTTTATATCAGCATTTGTTGCAATTGTAGATACTATTTTTTTGAAATAAACGATAAACCTTTGTATTGTTTCTTGTTTGAATAACGATGTGTTGTATTCAAAATTTAAATAGATTGCTTTATCTTTTTCATGAACGGTTAAAGTCAAATCAAATTTAGCAAATACTTCATCATAATTATATGGTTCTAAACTCAGTCCGGGTATTTTAAGTTCTGTTTTCTCAAAGCTATCATATGAAAACATAACATCAAATAAGGGGTTGCGACCTGTATCTCTTTCCAATTTGAGATCGCTCAGCAAATCTTCATATTGATATCCCTGATTATCTAATGCTAATAAAACTTTTACCTTAACTTCCTGTAAGATTTCAGTAAACGCATAATTACTTTTCATTTGATTACGCAAAACCAAAGTATTGACGAACATCCCTATGATTCCTTCAAGATCTGCATGCAGTCGACCTGACGAAACTGTGCCAACAATTATATCTTCATGATTTCTTAATTTCGATAAAAAAATATTTAAAATTGTTAAAAATACCATGTACAAAGAAACTTCCTGCTCTTTTGCAATTAAATTTAGGGCGTCAATTTCTTTCTGATTTATCTCAAATGCAAGTAAATCACCATCAAAGCTTTTAATTAACGGTCTTTTAAAATCCATTGGTATTGTCAAATTCTCTGGAATCTCTGAAAATTCCTGCAACCAGTATTTTCGTTGGTTTTCTAATTCTTTTTGATGATCATCGCTTTGTTGCCATACGGAATAATCTTTATATTGAAGATGTAATTCCGGTAATTCTTCATCATTGTATAATGACATAAAGTCATTTATCAAAACCCCGCCTGAAACGCCATCTGTTATAATATGATGAATTACTAAAACTAAAATATATTCTTGTGGAGCGGTCTGAATCAGACCAATGCTTATCAAAGGAGCAACATTCAAATGGAAAGGTTTTATAAAGTTTTTAATTATTGATTTAACCTCCTCTTCACTTGAATTAAAATATTGAATCTCAAATTTTACATTTTCGGATATTTTCTGTACAGGCCCTGTTTTTGTCATTTCAAATGAGGTCCTTAAACTTTCGTGACGAGCTATAAGTTTGTAAAATGCGTTATTTAACCTCTCTTTATCCAAATCTCCTTTAACTCTAATAAACTTGGGCAAAATATATGCTAAAGAAGTTATATCGAATTCGTACAAAAAATAAAGACGTTCCTGAGCCGAGCTTAATGGATAGTTTTCTTTTATTTTTGCCTTGGGTATCGAAATGTATCGTTCTTCTTTTTTAGGACCATTTTTTATTGTGCTAATATATTCACTCATTTTCTCTATTGTGGGCCTTTTAAAAAACTCAACAATGGTTAAATTGAGATTAAAAGCCTTGTTGATGCGCTTAATAAAAGTTATAGCTTTTAATGAATCCCCGCCCATTTCAAAAAAATCATCGTCAAGAGCAATCTCTAATTTACCAAAAAAGTTTTTCCATAAAGTCAATA
>CAYZNC010000086.1:0-19693 GCA_964478555.1 uncultured Bacteroidales bacterium
GAACCATGAAGGTCGCCTGAAGCTTCCCCTGCAATGATGTAGTACTTCATTTTACGTCAATTAACTGGATTAAAGCTACCCATTCCCGATTGAAAGTCCATCATGAAATACTTTTTAGACATCCCCCGAATTGGTACAACAATTCTTCAAATTTAGTACCTTTTCAGATAAAAAAAAAAGGGACTCTCGTCCCCTTTATTGCTTTGAATACTATGTTATAAATTTCCTTTTATCTTCACCCGGGTAATGTATTTTTCAATTTGTTGCCCTTCGGTTGAACGATAATAATCTTGTTGAACATGTTGGTACATTTCAAGCGCTTCCTTAAATTCGCCTTTATCTTCAAGTAATATACCTGCTCGCATAAAATACAACGGAGAAGTAAAATCGTTCTTGACATTATTGGCAGCTCTCTCATAGTACTTTATTGCATCATCCGTTTTACCGAGCTGAGCATAACAATCGCCAATAGAACCAAGAGCGATGTTTGATATGATCTTATCTTTTGAGCTGAACTTTTTCAGGTATTCAATCGCTTCCGTATAATTTCCCATGTTCTTGTAACAAATACCGGCATAATAATGAGCCAGCTTAGCTGCATCAGTTAATCCGTATTCATTAATGATTGTGAGAAAGCCCGGATAGTTCCCCTGTTGTCCTTGCAAAGCAATTCTAAAGGAATCCCTTTCAAAATACTGTTCTGCGACATACATCTGTTTTTGAGCTTTTTCCTCCTGAGGTTTCAGGTAAAAACGATTGAAGCCAAAATAAATAGCCGCTGCAGCTACAATGGCGCCTGCGATTATACTCAAACTCTTTTGGTTTTCTTCTATGTATCGTTCGGTTCTAGATAAGGCGTGTTCAATACCTTCTAATTTATCAGCTTCTTTGTTTGCTTTAGCCATTGTTATTATCAATTTATTAAATAGAACGCAAATGTAATCGTTTTAGAAAATAATTGAAACTTTTGTTTGTTTTTTTTGCCAGAAACATCGCATAGCTTTCCTATATTTGCACCTGACTGGATTATGTATGAATGTTTTTCTCAAAAAAATTGCCTTATTAAATTTTAAAAATTACGAAGATGCTTCGTTGGAATTTTGTTATGGCATTAATTGTTTGGTTGGAAATAACGGTATAGGCAAAACAAATATCCTGGATGCTATATATTACCTTTCATTATGTAAGAGTTATTTTTCAGGCATTGACACACAGCATATTAAGCACGACCAGGATTTTTTCGTAATACAGGGCGAATACCATCGTGATGATAAGATAGAAAACGTTTATTGCGGAGTCAAACCGGGGCATAAGAAAATGTTCCGGTGCAATGGTAAAGAATATGAGCGGCTTTCAGACCATATAGGACTACTTCCTTTAGTGATGATTTCTCCGGCCGATAGTAGTCTGATCCTCGATGGTAGTGATGAACGTCGCAAATTCATTGATTCGGTGATCGCACAGTTCGATCATCAATACCTCGATGATCTCATGCGTTATCATAAATCGCTGAATCAACGTAATCAGTTGTTAAAGGACTTTGCTCTGAAAAACAGGTTTGATGCGGATTTAATTGAAATGTGGAATGAACAATTAGTGGCAACGGGTCAAAAAATATTTGAAAAACGCCAGTTTTTTATCAACGATTTGATTCCGGTTTTCCAACATTACTATGAATTTGTTTCCGGCGGAAAAGAAAAAGTACAGCTGACCTACGAATCGCAACTTTTTGAGAATGATTTTTCAAAATTACTCTCTGATTCTATCACCAAAGATCGGAAAGTACTCTTCACAACAGTGGGCATTCATAAGGACGACCTTGTATTAAAGCTTGATGATTATCCTATAAAACGAGTTGGGTCGCAGGGACAGCAAAAAACATTTCTGGTAGCACTTAAATTGGCGCAATTCGACTATATAAAGTTGCACTCGGGCATTCATCCTCTGCTTTTACTCGATGATATTTTTGATAAATTTGATAAATATCGTGTAAATAAGATAATTAAACTTACCGCAAGCACTAATTTTGGTCAGATTTTTATTACCGACACCAATGCAGAGCGTTTGAAAGATATTTTAGCACAAGTTGCAGGAGAGTATAAATTATTCAGGATAGGTGAGGAGGGAAGTGTGGCGGTTATTAAATAGTGAGCCACTATTAGCAGTTGGCGGTTTCTTAAAAACTTTCGACTTTATGCATTTTACACAAGCATTTTTCTAACTGGAAACCTGTATTTTAAGGATAAATCCCCGAATGAGGCTGACCGTATGTTAAATATTAAGGTTGAGATGAAAGGAATTTTACTAATTTTAATTTTTTCCTGTAATTCCGATATTAGCCTTCTCTATTATTTCTTTTTCATTCTGAATTAAGGGGTTACAGCAAAAGTGTTTGGACTTTGCTTAAAAGAACTATGAACTAATTTATGTCTTTAAAAAGACCCTTTTATCATATTACTGTATTTTTAGGGCTGATATCTATGTTGATTCAGGCAAATCAGAAAGGCCCTTCTCCAATCCGTTTAAAGCATTTCTCCATGGCTAACGGATTACCAGGCGAAACGGTAAGAACAGTTTATCAGGACAGCGAAGGGTTTATTTGGATGGGGATCGAAGCTTTTGGTCTATGCCGCTTTAATGGCACCCAATTTGAAGTATTCGGACACCTTCCAACTGATTCGTCATCTTTATCCAGCGATTTTGTTGAAGTAATAGCAGAAGATAGAAATGGGAATTTATGGATTGGCAGTGATTTTGGAATAAACCGCTTTGATAAAAGCCTGCTAGCCATTAGCCAGGGTACAAAATTTGTTAGATACTTCCACCACGACAATGACCCTACAAGCATAGCAGGCAATATGATTAATGCCATCCTGAAGGATCATCAAGGTGTATTATGGATAGGAACCAGTGGGGGACTCAATATATTGAATGAATCTACCAACAATTTCCGGAAATACCAACTTAATCAGGGGTCAAACGCCAATGAAACGTTAGAAGTGTTAGCTATTTATGAGGATAGTAGAAATAATCTATGGATAGGCACTAACGGTGGGGTATTTGAGCTTTCGCCGCAACGTAAAATAATCAATCATTGGGACAAATCTTCTTCACAATTGACAAACAACCGGGTCAATGCAATTTGTGAAGATAAAAATGGTATAATATGGCTTGGTTCTCAGCGAGGTATCGTTCTGTTCGATCAAAAGAATAATACCTTCAAACATTTATTATTTGAGAATACAGTCGCAAAGAACATAGCTACAGCCGGGATAAACCGCCTTAAAACAACAAAAGACGGAAAGATGTGGATTGGTACATTTTCCAATGGGTTAATGATTTATGATGTAGAAGATAATTCATACCTATACCTGAATACACAAGATAAAAATCCTGAAGGGATGTTAAGCAATCAAATCAGGGAGATTATTCAGGATAAACAAGGCATAGTTTGGATAGCCGTTAAAAATAATGGATTATATTTATTTGACAAAAGAATAGAAACATTTGAGCTAATTACGGAAACATTGGACAATCAACCCGGGTTATCTGATAAGCAGGTACTTTCGCTCTATGAGGATAAATCCGGTATATTATGGATTGGCACCAGGTTAGGAGGATTAAACAAATTTGATCCCGTAAGCCGTAAATTTACTTATTGCGGGTATGATCGGGTCAATCCCAAAAGCATTGGAAGTAATCGAATTGAAGGAATAACTGAAGATCACCTGGGAATTTTCTGGTTGTCGACGGTGGATGGTTTAATCAGATTTGACAGGCGATCGAATCATTTTGAACACTTTAAGTTTGCGCCTGTTAGGGTTGTTCAGGAAGATGAAAATGGCCAGTTGTGGGTGGGGACCAAAACCGGGATGTTTTTATTCGATAAAAAAAATTCCTCTTTTGTCCCTTTTCGGACACAAAAACCGGATCTTCCACTTAACACGCCAATCACATGCTTAATTATAGATAGTTATGGGAAAATCTGGATAGGCACTTATCGTGAAGGTTTAATGGAATACGATCCTTCAACAAAGGAATTGAACTGGTATAAGAATGATAATAAATCACCCGGATCTATTAGTAATAACATGGTCCGTTCGATTTTTGAAGATGCTAATCGCAGGATTTGGATCGGAACTAAACAAAACGGTTTTAATCTTTTTGACAGAAAGACTAAGAAATTTAAGGTGTGCAATTATCAGGACGGACTGCCTTCTAACTCAGTATTTTCTATTATTGGAGATAATTCGGGAAATTTGTGGCTTGCCACGGATAAAGGAATCTCCAAATTTGATCCCATAAAAAATAAATTTACCAATTTTACAAGTGAGTACGGTCTCCAGGGCGATGTTTTTGTGAGCGGTGCAGCTTGTAAAACACATGATGGTAAGCTTTATTTTGGGGGGGATAATGGTTTAAACGGTTTTTATCCCGAAAAAGTTGAAAAGCCGGCTTTTTCGGCACCCGTCTATATTACCTCAGTGAAATGTAATGAAAGTCATATAAAAGAAGTTAATACACATTCCCCCTTACTTACTTTTTCTTACAACGATTATCTTTCGTTTGAGTTTACATTATTGAATTACAGCTCTCCTCAAAAAAATGTATATGCCTATAAGCTGAAAGGATTGAATAATGATTGGATTTATTGTAATTCACGAAACTATGTCTCCTATGCAAATTTATTTCCAGGGACATATAAATTTATGGTTAAGGGTGCAGATATCGATGGAGTCTGGTCTGCTGTACCCACAGAAATCACGTTTAGAATACTTTCTCCATGGTGGATGAGCTGGCAGGCGATTGTTTCCTATATACTATCAGGCTTTACGCTGGTATATTTATTACTCAAAATGGTCCGCTTCAAAGCGCTGAAGCAAAATGAGGTACGTTTACTAAAACTCGAAAAAGAACAAACCGAAAAGTTAAGTCAATTCAAAATCAGGTTTTTTACTAACATTTCTCATGAGATAAGGACACCCCTTACCCTTCTTCTTCCATTAGTTGAAAAACTTATTACCTTAAATGATTTACCTAAAGAAGCCCAATCACACTTGTCGTTAATTAAAAGAAATACTTTTCGATTATTAAACCTGGTAGATGAATTGCTCGAATTTAGAAAAATAGAGCAGGGACAAATGAAACTAAAGCTTAAAAGGGCTGATATTATAGGTTTTGTCAGAGACATCACGATGCCATTTGATGGAATAGCAAAATTAAAAAATATTGACTTTTTAATTGATAGTGAATATCAGTCCTACGAGATGTTGTTTGATCCGGGAGCAGTGGAAAAAATATTGTCTAATCTGCTGTCTAATGCTTTCAAATTCACAGACACTAACGGTCGTATTGAACTTTCAATAAGAATAATTTTTGCAACTGAAAAAAAATGGAAGGTGAGTATGACTGCTGTAGGTGATGAATATCTGGAGATTAAGGTAAAGGATAATGGTAAAGGTATTGCTATGGAATCGCTTCCTCATATTTTTGAACGGTATTATCAGGGTAAAACCGATGATTTGATTAATCCGAATGGGATTGGAATTGGGCTAGATCTCACTAAAAGCATGGTCGACCTGCATCACAGTCTTATTTACGTGGAAAGTTGCGAGGGCAAAGGAAGTGTATTTACCGTACTTTTTCCTGCGGAAGATAAGCACTATACCAAGGATAGCTTGTCAACCTCACCACTAAATGCCGAGAAATACATTATAGATTTTAACTCGGCACTTGTATCTAAATTTCCTGAGAACGGAAACTCCTTTAATGAGTTAGAGAAGCCTCAAACAAACAAATATTCAATTCTGGTTATTGATGATGACCAGGAAGTAAGGGAATTGTTGAAATCAATTTTATCAGACAATTATCTTATTTTTACTGCAATTGATGGTATTGAAGGTAAGCTGATGATAGATAAGCATATGCCTGATCTGATTGTTTGTGATGTTATGATGCCCGGCATTAATGGCATAGAATTTTGTAACACAATAAAATCGGAATTCAAAACAAGTCATATACCTATCATATTGCTTTCCGCAGGAGCTACGGTAGATCACAAAATTGAGGGTATTGAGAGTGGGGCTGATTCTTATATTACAAAACCATTTCACACCAAGCAGCTAAAGGCCGAAATAGCGAATCTTATCAATTCGAGAAGTAAGCTTAAAGAACATTTTCGTAAAGATATATACCTTCAACCTACTGAGTTAAATATACCTTCGGTGGATGAGAAATTTATTACCAATTGTATTCAGGTAATAGAACTTAACCTGGCGGAATCTGATTTTAGCGTAGCTGAGCTTAGTAGAGAGCTTGGACTAAGCCGCACGCAGTTGTTTCGAAAATTAAAGGCTTTGCTGGGACAAACCCCTCTGGAATTCATATATTCCACACGATTAAAAATTGCAGCGCGGCTTCTTACAGAAAAGCATTATCAGGTATCGGAAGTAGCATACATGACTGGCTTTTCCAGCCCAGCATCCTTTAGTACTTCTTTCAGAAGATATTTTGGAGATTCACCAAGTCATTATCAGCAGGCAAATATCATTAATACCTAATTTTTATTCACCAGATTGAATCAGGGGATATTTTTCGCCGCTATCGCCCAAAAACCCTGATAAAATTAACCCCCTTTTCTTTAAATCTTCGCACCCTGATGGGATAGCAATAATATATATGCTCTTGCAATAACTTTAATATGTAACAACGGCGAATGCATTTGGAACATTGGAATAAGTTTAAAAACCTTTTACGACCTAATTTTAGATGCCTTTAAAAAATGAGTTTGCTGTCTATGGATTCATTTTTTTTGACTTATTATTATTAATTAACTAACTAAAAACTTAAATTTTATGAAGAAACAATTATTTACTGCGTTGCTAACATTGTTATGTTTAAGTAGCACGCTGTTTGGTGCCGTAGTTCGAATTGAAGATTCTGCCACTTCAACCACCGGCCTTTGCAGTTATGATGGATCTTTAACCGCGTACAGTGGTGCCGCAAATGGCTACGCCATCAATCTTTCTAATTCCAGTGCAAAAGGGATAACGTGGAAGGTTGAAGTTGCTTCAGCCGGCACCTATGCTTTGACCTGGCGGTATGTAAACGGAGGAGCATCCTCAGCAACAACGGCAGCGTTGATTATTAATGGAACAACTGTAAATTCGAGTTTGTCATTTCCTAAAACAGCCGACAAGTCGACCTTTACTACCACTACCACCAATGTTACTTTTGTTAAAGGTGTGAATCAAATCAGAGTTCAAACTACAGCCAGTTCCGAATTTGCTGATATTGATTATATTGAAATCAGTGGTGACGTTTTAAAAGCATCAGATTGTGCTGCAGCCATTGGCTCTGGCGGAGGTACTGGTACTACTGTTGCTGTTACCGGCGTTACTGTTGCTCCAACTAGTGGAACCATTACTTCTGCTGGTGGAACTTTACAATTAACAGCAACTGTGGCTCCGTCCAATGCCACCAATCAGGCTGTAACTTGGAAATCGAGCAGTACTTCCGTGGCAACCGTTAGCTCTTCAGGTTTGGTAACAGCTGTTGCTAATGGCTCCGCAATTATTACCGTTACAACTACAGATGGGGCTAAAACAGCTACCTCAGCTATAACGGTAAACATTAGTACTTCAACTGTTGCTGTAACAGGTGTTACGGTTTCACCAACAAGTTCTACTCTTACTTCAGCAGGTGCAACTGTTCAAATAACAGCCACAGTAGCTCCTTCTAATGCAACTAACAAAGCTGTGACATGGACTTCGAGCAATACTTCTGTAGCAACGGTAAGTTCAACAGGTTTAGTTACTGCTATTGCTAATGGCTCTGTTACTATCACCGTAAAAACAACCGATGGAAGCAAAACAGCTACTTGCACTATCACTGTTAATATTTCGGTTACACCTCCACCATCGGGCTCTACTGATATGGTTGGATATGCAACTGTAAGTGGTGAAGGTTATACAACTACTACCGGTGGTGCAGGTGGTGCAAGCATTACAATTAGCACACTTGCTGACTTGCAAACATGGGCAACCAATCGCGAAAATAATACGACTCCGGAAATCATTTATATTAATACCAAAATTACCAATTCATCCTCTACCATTGTAACTATCAAACATGGTGCAAACATATCTATTTATGGTGTTGGAACTGCTGGTGAACTTGCAAATGTAGGATTGAATATTGTGGATTATAAAAACGTTATTATCCGTAATTTGAAAATTCACGAAGTTCTTTATCCGGACGATGCTCTTACCATTGATGCATCTCAACATGTATGGATTGACCATAACGAACTTTATAGCAAAATTGGTGCTGGTATCACTGTTGATACTTATGACGGATTAATGGATATTAAGAAAGGTTCAAGATATGTAACTGTTTCCTGGAATTACCTTCATCATCATATGAAATGTTCTTTAATTGGCCATACTGATAATACTGGTCAACAAGCGGAAGATAGCCAGATCAGAGTTACTATCTGCCATAATTGGTATAGCTATACCGATGGTCGTAACCCAAGTTTACGTTTTGGCGCAGTTCATATGTTTAACAATTATTATGATGAGATTTCTGATTATGGTTTGGCAGCCCGTGACGGAGGTCATGCAAAACTGGAAAATAACCATTACCATGATGTTGTGTTACCTATGTCGACGGATAAATTTCCAGTAGATGGTTTGCCAAATGGTTATATTTGCGAAACAGGTACTTTGTATACTGGTACTAACGGAACAAGTGTAATTTCACAAACCGGTTGCGATTTCTGGAATTCAACAACATTACCATATTCCTATACAGTGGATGCAACAAGTACGGTAGCTGCAAATGTTATGGCTAATACAGGCATAGGTAAAGTAACTAACCTTAAATCTGCTCCTGAAGGATTATTGAAACCATCTTTTGGCTTTGGGGTTTATCCAAATCCATTCACAGGTTCAGCAACGATCAGTTTTACACTTGCCAATAAATCGGATGTTCAGATACAATTATTTGACATGGTAGGCAAACAAATTGCTATTGTTGCTAATCAAAAATTTGATGAAGGATATAATGAGCTGACTTATAGCAACAAAGGATTAAAAGCCGGAGTGTATATCCTTAAAATCAAGGCTGGTTCAGTAGAAAAACAAGTCAAAATCATTGTTAACAAGTAGTTTCCTTTTCGGAAGAATTATTTGACGAATCAATGAATGCTAAATAACTTTTTAAGAAACCCTTCATAAGGCCCTTCTGCTATAGAGGACTTAGAAGGGTTTCTTTTATTTATGGGGCATATTTTGCAACTGTAATTAAAAGTATTTGACCTATTTAACCTAAAAATTTTTACATGAAAAATATTAACACTTTAATAATAAGTATAGTCTTTTTTGCGATGTTTACCCTGTCTGCATTTGCCGATGTAGTAAAGATTAGCGAAACTTTTGAGACGGGTTTACCAACTTCTGCCACCACTTCTGATAGAACAGTGACATTATCCTCCGGAGCATGGGTTATCAATAATGCCTTTGGAAAAACCGATAATGGTAGCGTAAGAGTGGCTATGAACACGAACGGATACATTATTATGCCTGCAGTGGATAAACCTTCTAACCTTTCCTTTAATCACCGTGGAAGTGGTTCAGGGAAAATATTAACTGTACAAAAATCTGTTGGGGGCGGTGCATGGGTATCCATCGGTACCGTAACGGTTAGTTCTTCTTCAACATACGGAACAGGTACTTTTGCAGTCAATGAAAAAGGTAGTACTAACGTGCGTATCAGGTTTTTGTGTTCCTCAGCTACGATTTATATCGATAATGTTAAACTGGAAGTGTCGGAAATGCCGGATGAGCCTACCACACAGGCAGCTATTTCGGCTAGTGGAATAACAGGATCTTCTGTAAATATAAGTATTGTTGCAGGTAATGGCCAGGGCCGGATACTTGTGTACCGAAAAGGTGCAGATGTAAGCTGGGTGCCTGTAGACGGCACGTCTTATACAGCAGGATCAATGCCTGACGCAGATCATACCATTGCCTATTCCGGAAGTGCAAACACTACAACCGTAACAGGTTTGGAAGCTGGTTCTGTGTATTATTTTGCAGTATATGAGTATAACGGAAGCGATATAAACACCAACTATCTTACTACGAATCCTGGCAAAGTACAGGTAACTACACTTCAGGTTCCTACAATTACAGCATCGCCTGTATCACTGGGTTTTGGATCAATTAAGATAGGCAATACCGAGAAAAGAGTATTTGCAATATCAGCTAAATATTTAACCACGGCTACCGGAAATATCACCGTTACTACATCTGGTGTCTTTAGTGTTTCACTGCAGTCAACTTCTGGCTTTGCTAGCTCAATTACGCTTCCTTATACATCTAGTACACTTGCATCTACTCAGGTTTATGTCCAATTTACACCTGCTGCGTTAACAGCTTATTCAGGTAGTGTTGGTATATCCGGAGGAGGCTCAAGTCAAAGTATTGCTCTTAGCGGTATAGGTTCAAATACCGATGCAAAGGTTTATTATATTTCACCTTCCGGTAACGATGCAAATGCAGGGACATTCGATTATCCGATTAAAAATTTACAAATCGCAGTTAATAAAATGGTTCCGGGTGATACTGTTTTTGTTCGTGGCGGTATTTATTATCCGGATTATATGCAGGATGGCACTAAAACTACCATTCGTCTTACTGCTTCTGGCACTGCCCTGAAAAACCTTAGTATTTTCAATTATCCTGGCGAATCACCAATATTGAATTTCAAAGATCAACCTAAGGCGGTTAGTGTTAGAGGTGTGCAGCTCAATGGCGATTATTGGCACTTAAAAGGGATTAATATAACCCAGGCAGGCGATAATGGCTTAAAATTGGAAGGTAGTTACAATGTCATTGAAAAATGCACCTTTAGTTATAATGACGATGGCGGAATTCAAATGGGATTTGGTCATAATTTTACTGATTCTCATCCTGGAATTTCAAGTAACGATGGAACTTACTGCGCTTACAATTTAATTAAAGATTGCGATTCTTACTTTAATTATGATACAGACAATCGGGGAAGCGATGCAGACGGTTTTGCGTGCAAAATGCACCCTGGTAAAGGCAATACCTATATTCGTTGCAGATCGTGGGATAACTCTGATGATGGTTGGGATTTGTTCGAAACAGATTATCCGGTTTATCTTATTGAATGTTGGGCCTGGGGCTCCGGTCGTGCAAGTGACTTTAATGTTACAGGTGGCTCCTTCCAGGGTAATGGGAATGGAATTAAATTGGGCGGAAATGGTGCCGGAGGCTCTTCTAAAGGAAAACATGAAGCATGGTACTGTGTTGCGTTTAACTGTAACAAGACTGGTTCAGTAAAGGGTTTCGACCAGAATAGCCATGCGGGCGGTATAAAATTGGTTAATTGCCTTTCTTTTGGAAATGGCTACGATTATATGTTCGATGTTGCCGGAGGATTAGAGTTTTACAATAACATTTGTTTTGGAAGTATGGAAATTGCTACGGGTGCTACCCAGGGTAATAATGCTTCAATAACCAGTCCTACAAAAGGATGGACCAATAATGTTTGCTCTACTTTTTCGACTTCAGATTATTTAAGCCTTACGGAAAGTGATGCTAAAATGCCCCGTGGCACTGATGGTTCCATGCCGGTTAAATTTGCCAGATTAGTTAACGGTAGCGTACTTATTGATAAAGGTACCATAGCTCCCAATACAAATCCTGAATTAAGCGGATTGGGTTTGCCATGGTCATTTGCCGGATTAGCACCCGATTTGGGCCCCTATGAAAACAGAACAAAGAGTGCCCCTGGGTCACAAATAATTATCAATCATAATGCAAAGCTTCAGGTTGCCGCTTATCCGAATCCTGTAGTTGATTACGGAACATTGAAATTAAGCGTTAATAATGATGCGCTGGTAACCATCAGTGTTTATAATTTACAAGGTAGTAAAGTTGGGGAGCTTTCAGCACAACAAGCATCTCAGGGAGTTGAGTATTATATTCCTTTCGACATGTCAACTTTTCCAAGTGGTATTTACATGATTGTAGTAAATGCCGGTGGTGAGATTACCAAATGTAAAGTTATTGTGGCACGATAGATAAAATTTTTGTTTACCCGCTAAGACGCAAAGGCGCAAAGAAAATTCAACACAAGCTTTTCGTCTTCGTGTCTTAGCGGTCACTATTAGAAAAAATATTAACATAACAATTTAACTAAAAACTTATGAAACAATTAATTACGTTCCTATTTGCCATCGTTTTATTCGGGCAAACCATGTTTGGAGCCGATTATTACGTGGCTACCAATGGCAGCGATTCAAATCCCGGCACATTAGCCAGTCCGTTTGCAACTATTCAGCATGCAATTGATTTCATTGCTGCAGGTGATTACATCTACGTTCGTGGAGGTACATATAGCTATTCCGTTGAAGTTACCATACTTTCAACTAACGATGGTACAAGTTCAGCTATTAAACACCTCTGGGCTTATGCAGGTGAAAAACCGGTTTTGGATTTCAGCACCCAACCCTATGGCAGTACTTCAGATGTTGACAATCCCAGGGGCTTAAGTGTTAAGGGAGATTATTGGCATGTTAAAGGGCTGGAGATAAAAGGTGCTGCCGATAACGGCGTTTTTGTGAGCGGTAGCAATAATATAATCGAATTATGTGTAATTCATGGAAATCGTGATTCCGGATTACAGATTGCACGCCTCAGTTCAACATCGGTTGCTGCAGATTGGCCAAAAAACAACCTGATTACTAAATGCGAATCGTATGACAACTATGATAGTCCTCCGAATGCTGGAGAAAATGCTGATGGTTTTGCATGTAAACTCACTGCAGGAACAGGCAATAAGTTTGTTGATTGTTATTCGCATAATAACATCGATGATGGTTGGGACTTGTACACAAAAACAGAAACCGGCGCGATTGGTCCTGTAACTATCGATCATTGCATTTCCGCTTTCAATGGAACATTAACAAATGGCACAGCTAGTTCAAATGGCGATCGTAATGGATTTAAGCTCGGTGGAGAGGATATTGCTGTAGAGCATATTGTTACACGCTGTGTCTCTTATCAAAACGGGAAAGACGGGTTTACCTGGAATAGTAATCCTGGTCAAATAAGAATTTCCAACTGTTTAGCATGGAATAATACGGATGCGAATTACAAATTTGACTCGCCTTCTGCCGCCATTTTTACAAACAATTTATCAATATGGTTTGGCGCGACAGGCGTAAATGATAAATATAAAACCGGTACCGATGTTAGCAATACCAATGTTTGGTGGAGCAAGGATAATAAAACGAATCCAAGTGTAAATGGTAAAGGCCTGATCTGCACGGCCGCTGACTTTGCAAATACCTTATTAGGTTCAACAGTGAGCAGAAATGCTGATGGAACCTTAAACTTCAGTATCTACAAGCTGGTGGCAGGTAGCGATCTTTTAGATGCAGGAGTTGTACCTGCAGGAACACTTCCTTTTGATCCTTCTACCTATTATGTTGGCACACCTGACCTTGGACCATACGAAGGAACTAGTGGAACCACTACAGTGGCAGTTACTGGTGTAAGTTTATCCCCCACTTCTTCCACCATTACTTCGGCCAACGGTACAGTTCAATTAACGGCAACCATCACTCCTTCTAACGCAACCAACAAGAATGTAACATGGGCTTCATCAAATGCTACTGTTGCAATTGTTAGTTCAACTGGTTTGGTTACAGGGTTATCGAATGGTTCTGCAACAATAACCGTTACAACAACGGATGGAAGTAAAACTGCAACCTGTGCAATAACAGTGAATATTACTACAACCACAGTAGCTGTTACAAGTGTAGCTGTTTCGCCAACGAGTGTTTCTGTACCCGCAGGTCAAACTACATCTCTTGTGGCTACTGTTTCACCTTCAAATGCAACGAATAAATCAGTTACCTGGACTTCGAATAACACAGCTGCAGCTACAGTAAGTTCTTCTGGAGTTGTTACTGGTGTTGCCGCAGGATCAGCTACTATTACAGTTACAACGGCTGATGGTGCAAAAACGGCAACTTGTGCGGTTACAGTTACTGCAGTAGTAACACCAACTGTAGTTCGCATAGAAGATTCAGCCACTCCTGCAACAGGATTATGCAGTTATGACGGAGCATTAAAAGCCTACACAGGTGCATCTAATGGAAATGCTATTAATTTAAGTAATTCCAGTGCAAAAGGAATTAACTGGAAAGTTGAAGTGGCAGCTGCCGGTACCTATACTTTAACCTGGCGCTATGTGAATGGTGCTTCATCAGCCGCTACATCAGCTAAATTGATTGTTAACGGTACCACGGTTAATTCTAGTGTTGCTTTCCCTAAAACAGTAGATAAAGCAACATTTATCACTACTTCTACAACGGCAACTTTTGTAAAGGGTGTGAATGAAATCAGATTAGAAACTATTTCAAGTTCGGAATTTGCCGATATTGACTGGATAGAAGTAAGTGGTGGTAACCTGGTCGTAGCTAATTGCAGTTCAGCTAACGGTACTTCAGTTAATTTAAAATCGGAAGAAATATCCGTTGCGATTCAAAGTGTTGAGAATTTGAAAATAGCACGAGTTTATCCTAACCCATTCTCCGGTTCAGCAACCATAAGTTTCTCGCTGGAAAAGAAAACCGGTGTACAGATTAAAATCCACGATCTGAGTGGTAGATTGATTGCTGTTATAGCCGACGCAACATTTAACGAAGGAGAGCATGAAGTTATTTATAGTAATTCGGGGTTAAAAGCAGGAATTTATATTCTTTCCATTAATTCGGACGCCTCCAGGCAATACCTAAGAATTGTTGTTCAATAATTAATAATGTTTCATTTCAAGAAGGCGCAAAGATTTTTTTCTTTGCGCTTTTTCTTTTTCTTTTTCTTTGTGCACGATTATCTCAATTCACCCACAGATAACTCGGATTAGCGCAGATATTTGATCTGTGAAAATCTGCGTGAATCTGTGGTGAAAAATGAAAACAACGAATTAACATAGATATGGAAGAATTAAATAAGTTGTCATATACAATAATTGGTTGTGTGTATAAAGTTCATGGAGAGCTTGGTCCCGGCTTGTTGGAATCAACCTATGAAGTTTGTTTAGAGCATGAATTGCTGAAAGCTAACTTAAATGTAAAAAGACAATTTGCTCTACCGGTTATATACGATTCTATTCAATTAGATGCAGGTTACAAGATTGATTTATTGGTTGAAAATTCAATTATTCTGGAATTGAAAGCAGTGGATGAAATTGCACCAATACATAAGGCACAACTAATGACTTATGTAAAACTTTCAGAGTTAAAACTTGGATTGCTATTAAATTTTAATGTGAGAGATATGAAAACCGGAATTACTAGAATTATAATTTAGATAAAAAACAAACCACAGATAACACAGATTAACACAGAGAAAGAATTAGAAACAAAATGAAAATAGTATTCCTCAATTTACACAAATTATCTGCGAGAATCCGTGTGAATCTGCGGTAAAAAAAGTTTTAATCGGAACCATCGATGCCGGGGATTACAAACCGGAATTACTAGAATTATAATTTAGATAAAAACAAACCACAGATAACACAGATTAGCACAGAGAAGTTGCGAAACCTTAGCATTCATTAATTACCGTTCAATTCCAGCCACCGGTCTGTTTTTGTATCAATTAATTTCATTACATCGCCTATTCGGTGGGATTTTTCAATAAGGTCATCTTGTTTCAGTTTTCCACTGCTAATGTCTGATTCGAGCTGTTTTTTTTCAGCCTCCAGTGTTTCCAGATCGGTATCTAATTGCTCCAGTTCCTTCTGTTCTTTAAAGGATAGTTTGGTTTTTAGCGGGGGAGCTTTGGGTTTAGTTTGAGTAGCATTGATTTTTTGTTTTTCAGCAGCCTGTAGTTTCGCTTCTTCCAGTTCCTGCATTTTACGTGATGCTCTAAAATCGCTATAGTTACCCGGAAAATCATACACCATACCATCACCTTCAAAGATAAACAGGTGATCCACCAATTTATCCATGAAAAAACGATCGTGCGAAACGATAATTAAACAGCCTTGAAAGTTCAGGAGGTACTCTTCGAGAATATTAAGCGTAACAATATCCAGATCGTTAGTGGGCTCATCGAGTATCAGGAAGTTAGGATTGCGCATGAGTACCGTCATCAGGTACAGACGTCGTTTTTCACCCCCGCTTAGCTTGGATACGGGCACGTACTGCATTTCGGGTGGAAACAGGAAATGTGTAAGGAATTGTGATACGGAGATTTGATTGCCATCGCCGAGCGTAACTACATCGGCTATTTCTTTAACTATATCAATAACCTTTTGGTCGGGTTTAAACTGTAAACCCTGTTGCTGATAATAACCGTAAACAACCGTTTCGCCGGTTTCTATTTTGCCGGAATCAGGTGTTAATTGCTGCGTAATCAGGTTTAAAAATGTGGTTTTTCCAACTCCGTTACGACCGATAATCCCGATCTTCTCGAAACGGGAAAAGGTATAAGACAAATCCTTGAACATTACCAAATCGTCAAAACGTTTGGAAACATGGTCAAGTACCAATATTTTATTGCCCAGACGTGTGGATTTGACGTTGATATCTACCTGTCGCTCATTTCTGCGATAATCAGCCTGTTCTTTTAAATTATAGTAGGAGTCGATACGGTATTTAGCCTTATGGGAACGAGCTTTAGGCATGCGGCGCATCCATTCAAGTTCCGTGCGTAATAGATTTTGAGCTTTTTCTGTAGAAAGGTTTTTCGATATAAGGCGCTCTTCACGCTTTTCAAGAAAATATGAATAATTACCTTTATAGGAATAAGCTGCTTTTTCGTCTATTTCAATGATTTCGTTGCACACACGATCGAGAAAATACCGGTCGTGAGTAACCATAAAAAGCGTAGTCCGGGTTTTCATCAGATACTCCTCGAGCCATTCGATCATATCCAGATCGAGGTGGTTCGTTGGTTCGTCAAGCAGGAGAAAGTCAGGCTCATTGATGAGTGTCACTGTCAGTGCGAGTCTTTTGATCTGTCCCCCTGACAGCGTATTAACTTGTTGATCAAGGTCGTCGAGCTTAAGGATGCTAAGCATTTGTTTAATTTTGACATCAAAATCCCAAGCCTTGAAATGATCCATCTTTGCCATGGCTTCTTCTAATCGTTTCTTTTCTCCCAAATGCAGAGCAACTTCATATTCTCTTACAGCATTCATCATTTCGCCCGGTGCACCATAAGCAGCCTGGAATACGGTTAGCGATGGATTGAAACGCGGATATTGATCGAGGTACCCGACTTTAATGTCTTTGTTGAGATAGATGCTTCCCGAATCAAAGCTATCCATCCCTGCCACTATATTTAACAGGGTGGTTTTGCCGGAGCCGTTTTTAGCAACCAAAGCTATCTTTTGCCCTTCATTCACTACAAGCGTTAAGTTCTTGAAGAGTAAAATATCACCATAGGATTTCAGGGCATTTTCTACCAATAAATAAGTTTGCATAGGTATCTGTAAAGATTGGCAAAGATAATATTAAATCTTTGCAACCCATGGCAATGATATTATAGTTGGCAGGCATTTCCAGAAGATTGAATGCTTTTTCCTGAGAAAAATAGTACTTTTTATATTCAAACTTTTTATCTAACTTTTCGTAAATTATCTAATAATTTATAATTTACGAGCATCAAAAAAATGAATTTTATTTTCAAAATATGAAAAATTTTTACAAACGCTCCGCTTTCCTGAATTTGGTAATTTTCATCTCCTTCGTTGTTAATGCTCAGAATAGTAAGGAAGATAATATTAAAACTGCCAACCAACTTAAGCAAAAGTACCCGGAAAGTTCGGCCGTAATATTAAATTCGGAAAACAACATTGATTTTTTATTAGAGAATGATCAGGTCGGAGTGGTTGAATCATCAAACAGGCAAATAATGTCGCTAAGATTTAATAACGCTTTAAAAAGGTCCTTGTTTTATGATATTAATTCAAAAATATCAGAAGATTGTATAAAAAATGAAAAAAATAAGAAACTGTATGTTGTACCCATTTGCGGGAATTATGAAAGTGAAGATATTTTCCAATCCGATAATATGATTTGTGTTTATCCTTTGGAATTTAAAACTTTGGGTGAAGTTCAGAATTTTTCATATAAGTTAACAAGCAATGATATTCGTTATTACACAGCCATCTATTTTCAAAGCGATATTCCAACCCAAAAGGTCAAATATACTTTTAATGTTCCATCATGGCTCGATGTGGAGGTTAAAGAATTCAATTTCTCAAATTATAAAATTGAAAGAACGATCAAAAAAGATGGAAAAAAGGGGATGACAATTTATGAATATAGTGCAACAATTCTTGATGAATTCAAAGATGAGCCACATTCCTTCGGGATTTCACATACTTATCCGCATTTGCTGATTATCTCCAAAAGCTACCAGGATAAAAATGGAAAGAAAAAAAATATTATTAGTAACATTGATGATCTCTATAATTGGTACGGCCTATTAGTAAAACAATTAAAAAATGATAATACTGCACTTAAGCCCGTTGTGGAAAAAATCACTGCAAATGCCAAGACCGATTTGGATAAGATAAAGTCCATTTTTTATTGGGTGCAGGATAATATCCGGTACATTGCTTTTGAAAATGGCATAGCCGGCTACAAACCAGCAGAGGCTTCCGATGTTTTTAAACGTAAATTCGGCGACTGTAAAGGAATGGCTAACCTAACCAAATGGATGCTAACAATGGCAGGATTTGATGCCAGACTTGCCTGGATTGGTACAAATAGTGTCCCCTACGATTATAATATTCCTTCGTTAGCTATTAATAACCACATGATTTGTTGCGTTAATATAAACAAGCAACGATATTACCTGGATGCCACTGAAAAATATATTGGGCTGAATGATTATGCAGAGCGTATTCAGGGAAGAGTTGTAATGGTGGAGGATGGCAAAAAGTATTTTCTTGATACCATACCTGTTTTTGATAAGAAACGAAATTTAAATACGGTACAATTCGATCTGGCTATCAAAAATGATAAGTTTTCTGGCAAATGCAAGCAAAATTACCACGGAGAATCCCACCAATTTATATTGTATTATTTGAACAACGAGAAAAAAGAATCACAAAAAGAATTAAAGGATGATCTCATTACCTCAGGCGACAAAAATATTCTTGCCGATAACATTACCAGTTCTGAAATGAGTGATAAGGAAAATCCCTATAATATAGAAGCAGATGTAATTGTTAACAATAAAATTTCAAATTTCGACAATGATTATTATCTTGATTTGGATTTTTATAAGGATTTTAATAACCAAACAGTTAAAGCAACTCGAAACAGCGATGTGTTGTTCGATGAAAAAAAATATCAAAAGCTAACGGTGAATTTAACAATCCCTTCAAGTTTGAAATTAAAACAGTTACCGTCCAGCCTTGAAATCAATGAAAAATATTTCGGTTTTTCAATTAAATATTCGGTAAAAAATAATATAATTTCTTATGAACGGATCATATCGATTGAGAAGGGCTGGATTCCTAAAAGTGAAATTGAAAAATGGAACAATACCATTAATGCAGTCTCAGAAAAATACAAAGAAAATGTTATTTTAACAAAACTATAATTAAATATAAATTCTAACCAATATGA
>CAYZNC010000087.1:0-19443 GCA_964478555.1 uncultured Bacteroidales bacterium
TGGTTGTATAACCTATTCAGAAAAGAGAACAGTACAGATGGCCGTCTCGATCCTCGTTTATACTGGACATTGGTTACATACGAAAGTGACTATAGCAACTATACCAACCTGAAAACTGCGGCATATCCTAATGGAGATCCTCGTTGCAACACTATTTATCAAAAAAATATAACTGCAACTCCTAAATCGAACACTTCACATGGTGGTATTTCAATAGCTAAGTGGACCAATGCAAGAACCAACATCTATAATTCTATTACTACCGGATTGCATTGTGGAATCAACCTGCGCCTTATGCGTTATAGCGATGTTTTACTGCGTGCAGCAGAATGCGATAATGAAGTCAATGGCCCAACCCAAACTGCTATCGATTACATTAACATCGTACGTCGGCGCGTTGCTCTTAAAGATCTTAACCTTTCCGACTTCCCGTCTAAAGATGCTCTTTTCGAACAAATAGCAAACGTTGAACGTCCTAAAGAATTCGGTTGCGAAAACGGACGTGGCATCGACTTACTCCGTTGGGGATTCTTCTACGATGCAAATCGTCTGAATCAGTTGGTTGAACATGCTTATTATAAGCTCGATGGCAAAGCTTCAACAGATGAGCTTACTGCTGCCACCGCTGACGCTTCATCGTTCCAATACTACTATAAGGGACATGAGTATTTCCCAATATTTCAAGCTACTCTTGATGCCAACCCACATCTTAAAGGTAACTCGGCAAACAATAATGTAGATAATGGACCTGCTTTCATAGCTAAATGGACTGTTCATCCTATTGTAAAGTAGGAATCACTCTCTTAAATTAGAGACTTCCTTATCGACGTATTTTTTGTACGTTGATAAGGAAGTTTTTTTAATAAAAAACATTATAGATATGAGACTAAAGTATTTACTGATTTTGACTATCAGCATAACTACGCTATCTTTTGTAGGGTGCAAAAAAAATGTTGAAACTAAAGTGGCTAATAATGATACCGTTACAAATTTTACCATTCCAACATACGCCGACGACTATTCATCGATATCATCGTGGTCAAACCGAAACACGTGGAATCTGGCCAACGTTCACGACCCATCCGTTGCCTACTACAATGGATATTACTATATGTACGGAACCGATGCCTCGTATGGTAATGCTGCCTTAGGACATGGACATTTTCAAGGCAAACGTTCAACCGATTTGGTTAATTGGGACTGGGTAGGCGGACCTTTTTATGATCCACCCTCCTGGGTAGCCGACTCACTCAACGCCATTCGTTCGCGCATGGGTCTCGATTCCATTAACCGAAACAACATAGTATACGGCTTCTGGGCACCGGTAGTACGCCGGGTCAATGTTGGAGGGCAAGAGATCTTGCGTATGTACTACAGCATAGTTATCGAAAACTACATAAAAACAGGCAAAGCCAATACCACAGCCAACTTTGACGGAAGCTGGACCGAACGCGCCTTTATCGGCGTCTGCGAATCGACCGATCCAGCTGGAGCTGTATGGATTGACAAGGGTTTCGTTACATGTTCATCATCAGATCGTGGCTTAGACTACAGTCGCTCCAATTTATCGGATTGGAACGCATATTTCTATTACAACGCCATCGATCCTACGTATATCGTAACACCCGAGGGGAAACATTACCTGATACATGGTTCGTGGCATAGCGGTTTCGCACTATTGCAACTCAATGCAACAACAGGTAAGCCTCTCAACACACTTGGTGAACCTTACGCAAGCAGTGCAAGTGATCTAACAGCTCGATATGGTGTGAGAATTGGCACACGCACATCCTCTTCGCGTTGGCAAGGTAGCGAAGCTCCCGAAATAATATACAAAGATGGTTACTACTATTTGTTCATGGCCTACGATATTGTCGAGTTATCATACAACACGCGAGTGGTCAGAAGCGCAAACATCGAAGGTCCATACCTCGATATCACCGGGCGCAACTTTACCGACGGAAGCGGTGACTGCTACCCTATCGTAACCCACCCTTACAAATTCAATCTTAGCTACGGATGGGTAGGCATTTCACACTGCTGTATCTTCCAAAAGGGAAATACCAACGAATGGTTCTACATGTCGCAAGGACGATTGCCCGCCAACGTTGGTGGCAATGCATACTCCAATTCCATTATGATGGGGCACGTACGCCGCATTGTATGGTGCCCAGCCTCTCCAAGTGAACCCGACAACCTGTGGCCAATAGCATTGCCCGAACGTTACGCAGCCGTACCTGATTACGGTACTATAACCAAAGACTCGCTTGTAGGAACATGGGAGCACATAAACCTTAAATACAACTATGGCGTACAAGATGGCGCCTCCATTCTAACCCTCAATGCCGACGGTACTATGTCGGGAGCACTGACGGGCAATTGGAGTTACGATGCAACAAAAAAGCAACTAACATTGGGCAACGTTATAGTTTGCGTTGAACGTGAAGTCGATTGGGAAGCCACCCCACGCTGTGTAACATTTGTATATGCCGGAACTGAAAAAAATCTAAATGCAACCTATTGGGGCAAAAAGAAAAAATAACAAAAAAGTAAAATAATTAATATTTTAAACTATGAACAAATTATCAAATGTAGTTTTAGGATTGAGTTTATTTTTTGCGGTAAACACCATTGCCCAAAAAACTCAACCTTTAGTTGTTAAAGCTGATAAGCCTGTAGCGGACATTCAGCCAACTATGTGGGGCATATTCTTTGAAGACATAAACTTTGCGGCTGATGGAGGTATTTATGCCGAATTGGTAAAAAACCGTTCATTTGAGTTTAAAAAACCATTGATGGGTTGGAACGAAATCAAACAAGGTGGTGCTGATGGCCGGTTGCTTGTTATAAACCGGGAAACAGACAACCTAAGTAATCCGAGATTTCTAAGCATTAAAGCGGATGCTGCAACTGGGGCTTATGGACTTTCAAACGAAGGATTCAGAGGAATAGGAATAAAAAAGGATAACCAATATAATTTTTCAGTTTTAGCCCGCAATGTAGATGGAAACATAAAATTAAAAATCGAATTAATCAGTGCCACCGGTTCCAAAATTGGAGAGACAACCATTGAAAATATTGGAAACACCTGGGTTAAATATACATCATCATTCAAAGCAACTGCTACTGAACCCAAAGCCAGTCTCAATGTCTTAGCTGTGGGTAAAGGAGAAATACAGTTGGACATGGTCTCCTTATTTCCTAATGACACATGGAAAAACAGACCTAATGGTTTACGTGCAGATATCGTTCAACTGCTTGCCGATATGAAACCAGGTTTCTTACGTTTTCCGGGAGGGTGCATTGTGGAAGGATTTGATTTGGAAAATCGCTATCAATGGAAAAACACCGTTGGCAATGTTGAAGACCGTAAGACCATTGTAAATAGATGGAATACTGAGTTTGCTCATCGGTTAACTCCTGACTATTTTCAATCATTCGGATTAGGCTTCTATGAGTATTTCCAGCTTTCAGAGGATATCGGAGCAGAACCGCTTCCAATCTTAAATTGCGGTATGGCATGCCAATTCAATAGTTCAGAAGTAGTGCCTGTTGAAAAACTTGATCCATATATCCAGGATGCACTTAACTTAATTGAATTTGCCAATGGAAGTGCAGACACCAAATGGGGCGGTTTGCGTGCAAAAATGGGCCATCCGGCTCCATTTAACCTGAAGATGATGGGTGTGGGTAATGAACAATGGGGAGAACAATACATTGAACGATATAAGGTTATGTCAAAAGTTTTAAAGGATAAATACCCCAATATTAAACTGATTTCTGATCCCGGACCATCTCCTGATGGAACTATGTTTGAATATCTGTGGTCCGAATTGCGCAAATTAAATGCCGATATTGTTGACGAACATTATTACAAAGATCCTGATTGGTTCCTTAAGAATTCTACAAGATATGATAAGTACGATCGTAAGGGGCCTAAAATATTTGCAGGAGAATATGCTGCTCAAAGTATTGCCATATGCAGTCCCGAAAACAAAAACGACTGGCAATGTGCACTATCTGAAGCTGCTTATATGACTGGTTTGGAACGCAATGCCGAAGTTGTAAGTATGGCTTCCTACGCTCCTTTATTTGCACATGTGGACGGCTGGCAATGGACTCCTGACCTCATATGGTTTGACAATTTAAGCTCCTTCGGATCCGCAAATTATTACGTTCAAAAATTATTTTCCGTTAATAAAGGTACCCAGGTATTGCAAATGCTGGAACAGGAAAAACCTGTATCTGGCGCAAATGGACTATATGCTTCTGCCGCGTTTGATAAAAGCACCAATGAAATTATTTTGAAAGTGGTGAATACTTCAGACAAGGCTCAATCAAAAGAAATATCAATAGAAAGTTCAAAGAAAATAAACGGAAAAGGTAAATGGTCTGTTTTAAAAAGTGGAGAGCTTAAAGCCACTAATTCCATTGAGAAACCAAAACAAATTTGTCCCAGCGAACAAACGATTGAGGTAAAAGGAAAAAAACTTAGTCTGGTAACTGAACCTTATTCTTTAAATATTGTAAGGTTAAAACTTTTATAAAGAAAACTTCTATAATAAAAGACATAAGAGCCAAGACACAAGACAAATAGCTATTTATCATATTATTAGCTCTTAGTAACTGTAATGTGTTTATGGCGTTTATTATATGTAGATTTTCATGTACCTGTGTAAGAAAACTAATATTTTACATAGGTACATTTAACTAAAAATGCGAAAGACATGAAATTACTTAAATGGTGCCTGATTCAGATAATTTTAATGCATGCTGTAAATACCATAGCTCAAAATCCAACAGCTCAGCAAGCAAAAACGCAGAATGCAACAGTGCAAAATCCAATTGTGCATGACCCGGTGATGATCAAACAGGACAGCGTTTATTATATATTCTGCACAGGATGGGGTATTTCATGTTTATCATCAACCGACATGATTAACTGGAAAAGAGAAAAACAAGTATTTGAAAAAGCTCCTGAGTGGGCTGTAAAAGCTATACCTGGTTATGCCGGGCACACATGGGCACCCGATATTTCATACCATAATGGGGAATATTATCTTTTCTATTCCGTTTCAGCATTCGGTAAAAATACATCATGCATAGGTTTGGCTACTAATAAAACCTTACATCCAAACGATCCGGATTTCAAATGGGTGGATCATGGGAAAATAATCCAATCAGTGCCTGGGGTAACCAATTGGAATGCCATAGACCCCAACCTGATTACGGATGATAAGGATACCCCATACCTTGTTTTTGGCTCCTTCTGGGATGGCATTAAAATGGTAAAACTGAATCAGGATAGACTTAGCATTGCCGATAGTATTGATAAAATACCTACAGTTGCCAGCCGGAAAAAAGATACTTCAGATAAAAACCCTCCGGCTGTTGAAGGAAATCCGGTAGATGCAGGAGGTAATGCCATAGAAGCTCCTTTTATTTTTAAAAAGGATAAATATTATTATTTGTTTGCTTCCATTGACTACTGTTGCAGGGGAATTAACAGCAATTATAAAATGATTATTGGCCGGTCAGCTGATGTTAAAGGGCCTTATCTCGACAAGGATGCAATGTCGATGGCAAAAGGTGGTGGTTCGTTAGTACTGGCCGGAAACAGCAAATGGCCTGGAGTTGGTCATTGCGGGGTTTACAATTTTAATGGAAAAGACTATCTTATTTTTCATGCCTATGATGCATCGGATAAAGGCAAACCCAAATTAATGATCAGGGAAATAACCTGGGATAAAGACGGGTGGCCTGTGGTAACATTATAAACTTCTGTAGAGACGCGATGCATCGAGTCTCTACGAATGCCCACTTTATCTTTAATTAATTGATTTACAATAATTAACATTTTTACACAACAATCCACTTTTTATACAAATTTATCCACTCCTTTCCTTTGCTTCGTATGTAATTTTGTACACTAAAATTATTATTTCCTCATAATTCCAAATAGCTTCGGGATTATGAGTGATTTCAAAGAAATATCCCGAACACTAATATCGGGTAAATTCTCCCTCTTCCAAATTCTCAATGGTTCAAGTTTCTGAACTAACAATTTAAATTTTACTAAAATGGCAAAAAGACTTACTAAATCTGGCTTGCTCATTGTGCTATTCTTGCTTTTCTTCACAGGAATATCAACTGCACAGCAATTTATAGTTTCCGGTGTAGTTAAGGACTCGCTAACTAATAAGGAAATGGCAGGTGTTAACGTAATTGTAAAGGAAACAACTACAGGTGTCATCACCGATTCTAAAGGAAAATATACACTTGAAGTTGCGAATCCAAATGTCACACTAACTTTCACATTTGTTGGTTACGAAACACAGGAAGTTCCTTTGAATGGACGTAATCAGGTTGATGTTACCATGGTTGAAAAGACTACCTCAATGGATGAGGTTGTAGTGGTTGCCTATGGATCTCAAAAAAAGAAAGATCTTACAGGGTCTGTTGGCGTAGTAACCGTAGATGACGCTAAAAAAACTGCTACCTATGATATGGCTAAAATGCTTCAAGGTAAGGTAGCAGGAGTTGAAATGCATGGATCAGGTGAGCCTGGAGGTTTTGTTGCAATGAAAATCAGAGGAGTGAGTTCTTTTAATAACAATAACCCATTATTTGTTATTGATGGAGTAGTTACTGACAATCCTTTTGATTTTAATCCGGACGATATCGAAAGCATTCAAATTTTAAAGGATGCTTCTTCTTCAGCTCTCTATGGCAGCCGCGCTGCTACGGGTGTCGTTATAATTACCACAAAAAAGGGTAAGGCAGGCGGACTTAAAGTAGATTACAGTGGTTATATAGCTTCACAACGTGTCCCGCGTAAATTATCCGTCATGAATAGTGCACAGTATCAGGATATCGTAAATGCCGCCGACCTTAATGCCGGACTTCCTATATTACCACAAAACGACCCTGCCAGTCCTCAATATATTGATCCCAACAAAGTAAATACCGATTGGCAAAAAGAATCCTTTAAAACTGGTATGATTCAGGATCACAATCTTACCTTCTCAGGAGGTAATGAAAATAGTGTTTATTCGGTTGCAATATCGTATTTTAACCAAAGCGCAACTTTCCAAGGTCCCCAGAATTATGATCGTTATACCATAAACGCAAATACGCAGAGTAAAAAAGGTATTATTTCTTATGGCAGCAAGGTCGCCTATACACAATCACATAAAATAGATTATGCATATCCTCATACTCACCCCAATTTAGGCAATAGTCTCACAAACCTTTTGCAGGCAATACCCACGGTAACTGTATATGATACTTCACGCTTAGGTGGGTACGGTGGTTCCCATGATCTTGCATCTACCTTTATCAACCCGGTGGGTGTAAATAACCTTATAACCAACTGGGAGGACAGAAACCGATTCCTGGGTAATGTTTGGAGCGAAATTGAACCTCTAAAGAATTTGAAATATAGAATCAACCTCAGTTACGACAGAACAGACGGGCATATTTTTTTCTTCGAACCCACTTATGATTTGGGTTGGTATTATACAAATAACACAGCTTATATGAACCAAACCAGGTGGGAAACATCCAGCCTGAATGTAGAAAATATTCTAACCTATGCACTTACAGTTATCAGACACAAAATTGATTTTCTAGCCGGGGCAACTTATCTGGATCAAAAATATTCGAATATGTTTGGCGACGCTACGGGGTTTAACAAGCCTTATTTTCCAGTGTTCGGTAATAATACTTCTACCACACTCAGTAGTTTACTAACAGAAAATTCACTTATATCGTACCTGGGACGGATTAATTATAATTTCGATGAACGGTATTTATTAACTTTTAATTTAAGACGCGATGGGTCATCAAGATTTGGACCTGCCAACAGGTGGGGCACATTCTCTTCCGTTGCAGGCGCATGGAATATTCACAACGAAAAATTCCTTACCCTTCCCAAGTTTATAAGTCAGATTAAGCTAAGAGGTGGGTATGGTGAAATTGGGAATCAGGTCACATCCACAACCATAAGTGCAAACAGTGATTATTTATTCTCACCGACCATTAACCCTTACGCAGCTTATGTGTTTGGAAACACAGTGGGGTCAGGTTCAGCACAGGTTGATATCTTTGACACAAATATTAAATGGGAAACAAAAATTACTTCTAATGTAGCTATTGATTTGGGCTTTTTTAATAATAGCCTAACTTTTACTGCAGAATATTATAATAATACCTCAAAGGATATATTATTGGCAATACCTCTGCCATTATCTGCAGGCACCTTTAATCAGGGCGGAACTACAGTAACCACCAATGGAGGTACTTTCAATAACCAAGGGTTTGAATTTACTGCTGACTATAAAAAAGTCGGAAAAGATTATACATATGGCATAGGCGCCAATGTTTCAACGCTCAAAAATGTAGTTAAGAAGCTGGGGCAAATTCAGGGAAATAATTATCCAGGGATTGGTAGCCGGACTCAAGTTGGCCATCCTGTTGGTGAACTATATGGTTATGTTGCCGAAGGGATTTTCAATACTCCAGCGGATATAGCAGCCCATGCAACTCAAATAAATGCTGCACCTGGGGATATAAGATTCAAAACGGCCGACCCCAACAATGAAAATAATCATGCCTATATTATGAGTGATGCTAATGATCAGGTGTTCCTAGGTTCAGCAATTCCAAATCTTTATTTTGGCTTAAATCTTACAGGTAGCTTTAAAAGCTTCGATTTAACTATATCCTTCCAGGGTGTATCGGGAAACAAAGTATACAATGGTGTTTATCAAAGTCTTATGTCAGAACAATACACCAATGCCTCCACGGACGCTCTCAAGTACTGGAAATCATCAACCAGTAACACGAATGTTCCGCGACCAGTCATCAATGACCCTAATAGAAATGACAGGTTTTCAACACGCTTTGTGGAAGATGGTTCCTATATTAAATTACAGAATGCAGAGTTGGGATTCAATCTTCCGACAAAGATAATGAACAAAACACACGTAATCAGGACCTTCCGAATATATATATCAGGACAGAATCTTTTAACGATGACCAAATATCGTGGAATGGATCCGGATTTTGCAAGCGATGGTTTGCTTAGCAGAGGGTTTGATTTTGGCTCATTTCCAAATCCAAGAACAATCTTGGTTGGTATTAAGGCGGGCTTCTAATGATAACTTTTAATTAAAAAAAACAATTTAGTGTATGAAAAAATATAAATTCTGTCTACTGGCATTATCAGTAGTAATAACGATGAGTAATTGCAATAAAAATAAACTCGACTTGGTGAATCCAAATGAGCAAACAGCTGCAAGTTTTTGGCAAACTTCGGATGAAGCTTTACAAGGTGCTAATGCTTGTTATGAAGCTGTTATTAATGATGGCGGTTATATGCGTCAAACACAAGCCATACTCGATATCAGAGGTGAGGATGTTCGCAGTCTCAGCCCCTGGAATAATTTTTCTAATTTGGGGGTATTTAATACCTCGTCATTAGATCCATGTGATGTATGGACATATATATCCTTCTATGGGGGAGTATCATGTTGTAATCAGGTATTGGAACATGTACCCAATATTAATATGGATCAGAACTTAAAAAACAGAGTTTTAGGCCAGGCTTACTTTTTAAGAGGATTTTATTACTTTCATCTTGTGAATTTTTATGGACGGGTTCCAATTATCCTGAAATATGGCGATATCTATGAACCACAAGCTACAGTGGCTCAAGGTTGGACTCAGGTTATATCAGATTTAAAAAATGCTGCTTCTTTATTACCAACTTCATATACAGGATTATCGCCCGATGGTCAGGTAGGAAGGGCTACACAAGGAGCTGCCATGGGTTATCTTGGTAAAGCTTATCTATTTAATAATAAGTTTGACTCAGCATCAATACAGTTTAAAAAAGTAATTGATTTGGGTATATATTCGCTCGTGCCTAATTACATCGATAATTCTACCTTGGCAAATTCGAACAATGCCGAATCAATTTATGAAATACAGTTTTCTACGGTAACAGGAACTAATCCATCCTGGACGGGCGATCCGAATCCAAGTTGGGGCCATGTCAATGGGAGAGCATCAACCTATGGCCCTAATAATTTTGCATTTTCTGATATTAAACCCACACCGTTCCTGTTAAATGAATTCCATTTGGAAAAAACAACAACCGGGCAGGTTGATCCAAGGTGTATGCTTACCATATTTTATAATGATACCGCGGACACGCATCGTCCAACCACGCCAATGTATCAGACTACATTTCAGGCAGCTTATGCCGGAAATTCTGCCCTGTTTAATGATGTATACTGCAAGAAATACCAAAATTATTTAGGCGACCGTCCGGATGATTTTGACTTTAAATCGGCAATTAATGAACGGGTAATGCGCTATGCAGATATTTTATTAATGTATGCGGAATGTCTGAATGAATTGAATCAAACAGCAGCGGCAGCTCCTTACATTCAACAGGTTAGAAATCGTGCTCAGTTGCCCGATTTAACTGCTACATTCGCTGTTATGAGTCAGCAACAAATGAGGGACCAGCTATCGCACGAAAGATTGTTGGAATTTAGCCTTGAAGGACATCGTTTTGATGATATTCATCGCTGGGGATGGTTACAGGATCCTACAAAACTTGCCTTGCTGAAGTCCAGAGATCCCGAATTTAATACGTATATACCCGGAAGAGAATATCTCCCAATACCGGAACAAGAAATTAGCACCAATGTTAATTATACTCAAAATCCCGGATATTAAAAGGAGCATAAATATTATTATGAATTTTTTGGAAGGTAGGGCTGTTAAGTTCTACCTTTATTAGCTTAAAATAAACTTTCTACAAAGTTCTCATTCCAGGTTGAGGTTTGACTACTACAATATATTGTATACTAATGTGTTACTATACCTTGTTGGTGTTCCACATTAGAACTTAACAGCGCGCCCGTGACAGGTGCTATGAATTTAAAAATTGTATGAAAAAGAAGTGCATCACTTATTATAAAATAATTTGGCTTGCTGCCATTATTCCATGGTTGGTTTCCTCTTGTTCAAAAAAGGGCACCGAAATGAGCAATAATACAACGGATACAACCACCATAAAACAACCGCCGTTTGATATCAATTCTATTAACGACACTTATGAAGATGTTGCTTCCGCTTCTATGTATAGCAAATGGGGTTCATACAATGTGCATGATCCGTCGATAAAAAAATTCGGTAATTATTATTACTGCTACAGCACCGATGCCTCTTACGGTAATGTTGCACCTTCATGGGGTATACAGGTAAGAAAATCTAAGGACCTGGTGCAATGGCAGTTTGTAGGATGGGCATTTAATGGTATAGCCCCGCCCCTGGGTTCACAGTATATTACTTCGTCAGGAGGAGTGCCTTTTACATCACTATGGGCACCCTATATTATGCTGGTGGGAAACCAATACCGTTTGTATTACTCGTTAACATGCTCCATAGGACGGTTGAGCGTAATTGGCCTGGCCACTGCGTCAAATCCGGAAGGAACATGGACGGACAAGGGTCCGGTGGTTGTTTCAAAAAATGATAATACCGTGCAGACAAATGCCATTGATCCTACGGTTGTTACAACACTCTCCGGCGACCAATATATGTATTATGGTTCGGCATGGGATGGAATCTATGTATTAAAACTTAATCCTACAACAGGTCTTGCGGCAAGTCCCGGAGATAAGGGAACCCGCATTGCCAACCGGGGTTTTACAAACGGTGTATATAACGGCAACATAGAAGGTCCTGAAGTAATATACAATGCAACTTATAATAAGTATTACCTTTTTATCGCCTACGATTGGTTAGAGACGAAATATAATACACGTGTATGCCGGGCGGATAATCCCCTGGGACCATTTTATGATTTTAATGGTGTGGATGCAAATACAAATGTCGATCATGGCCCAATGATTACGGCCCCTTACCAATTTAACGGCCATGGTGGCTGGCAGGGAGTTTCGCATTGCAGTGTTTTTGACGATGGTAACGGACAATACTTTATTGCTCATCAGGGAAGACCTAGTGTGAATAAGTATTTTATGGATTTGCACATTCGCAAATTGTTCTGGAATTCCGACGGTTGGCCTGTTGCATCACCCGAACGTTATGCCTGGGAAAATAACAATCCTGTAAATCAGACTGCCATTGCAGGTAACTGGGAAAGAATAGTTTTGAATTATAGTGTAGTTCCGGGTTATCAAAATGAACAAACTTCACCGGACTTGCAAGTCGCCGTGCCATTATCTATAGATTCAGGTGGAACACTGAATGGCGACGCCAATAGTAAATGGACTTATACGGCGCCGTGGCTTCAGCTCAATTGGAAAGACGGTACCGTCGATAAAGTATTTGTGCAGAAAGGGAGAGATTGGGAGCATAAAATCGATTCAACTTTAATTTTCACCGGATTAAATAATCAGGGTGTTGCTATCTGGGGGAAAAAAAATTAATTTTAAAGAAAAATAATTACTATGATATCAAAATTCGTATTGATATGCACTTTCGTTGCAATTGTTGGTTTACCCTATCATACTTTAGCCCAGGAAGCACTTGTTGTGAAAGCAGATCAGCCTATAGCAGATATCCAGCCGACGATGTGGGGGATATTTTTTGAAGATATAAATTTTGCTGCCGATGGTGGATTATATGCGGAAATGGTTAAAAACAGATCGTTTGAATTTTTTATGCCATTGATGGGATGGAAAGAACTCAAAAGCGGTAAAGGCTCCGGCAGTTGCCTGATCGTAAACAGAGAAGAAACAGACCCTTCTAATCCACATTTTGCACATATTTACGTCGACGAAAACAAAGGTACCTATGGACTTTCAAACGAGGGTTTCAGGGGTATGGGCGTCAAAAAGGGGATGACTTATCATTTTTCTTTGTTTGCCCGGCAAATAGAAGGCGCAATGGTGAAACTACGTATCGAATTGGTTGATTCTAATAAGAACATTATTGGGACTGCCAGCTTGATACCCGATAATGACCAATGGAAAAAATACACCGTGGATTTCTCATCCGATAAAACAGATCCAAAGGCTAAACTAAATATCTGGTTTCAAGGCAAAGGATCGATAGATGTGGACATGATCTCTCTTTTCCCTGACGATACCTGGAAAAACCGCCCCAATGGGTTACGTGCAGATCTGGTTCAATTGCTGGCCGATCTTAAACCCGGCTTTCTGCGTTTCCCGGGTGGATGTATTGTAGAAGGCCGAAATTTGGATACCCGCTATCAATGGAAAAAAACCATGGGTCCGGATGAACATCGCAAAGTGATTGTAAATCGCTGGAATACCGAATTTAAACATCGACCAACCCCCGATTACTATCAATCTTTCGGTTTGGGATTTTTTGAATATTTTCAACTTGCCGAAGATATTGGTGCTGAACCGCTGCCTATCTTAAATTGCGGCATGGCTTGCCAGTTTAATACCGCAGAAGTTGCATCCATGGATCTACTTGATCCTTATGTTCAGGATGCATTGGATCTGATAGAGTTTGCCAATGGCACACCTGCTACCAAATGGGGTAAAATTCGTGCAGATCTGGGTCATCCGGCTCCATTCAATCTGAAATTACTGGGTATTGGAAATGAACAATGGGGTCCTCAATACTTTGAGCGATATAAAGTCTTTTTAAAAGCCATCAAAGAGAAGTACCCGAAGATTACAATTGTAACGGGAACGGGTCCTTCTCCTGATGGTGACCTTTTTGATTTTGCCACAAAAGAACTTAAAAACCTAAACGCGGATATTGTGGATGAGCATTACTACAAAAATCCCGATTGGTTCTTGCAAAACACAACCAGGTACGATAGTTACGATAGAAAAAGTTACAAAATATTTGCCGGTGAGTACGCTGCTCAAAGCGTTGCAATTGCGAGCCCTGCAAACCAAAACAACTGGCAATGTGCGCTCTCCGAAGCTGCCTTTATGACCGGTTTGGAACGAAACGCCGGTGTCGTTTACATGGCCTCCTACGCTCCTCTTTTTGCTCACGTTCAAGGATGGCAATGGACTCCGGACCTGATATGGTTTGACAACCTACGTTCTTATGGAACTCCTGATTATTACGTCCAAAAATTATTTTCGAACAATAAAGGCACTCAGGTTCTGCCCATACTTTATCAGGATAAACCTGTTACCGGACAAAATAAACTTTATGCTACTGCAGCTTTTGACCAAAATACAAATGAAATCATTTTGAAAATTGTGAATGCATCAGAAAAGGCCCAAGCAAGCGAAATTGTCTTGGAAAGTGCGAAAAAATTCAACCCAAAAGGCAAATTGATTGTTTTGAAAAGTGAAGACCAAAAAGGAATAAATTCGATCGATACGCCAATGCATATAAGTCCAAAAGAACAATCAATTGATATGAAAGGGAATAAGTTAAATTTGGTGGTTGAGCCTTACTCTTTTAGTATTGTGAGATTAAAAGGTATTTAGATAGATCATTAAAGGCAACCAAATATCTAATGCTGATATCCACCAACGATCATAGGAAGCTAATCCGCATTCACTTAGTTCTTTATGATCGCTTCATTCTCTACTACACGCCTATCAATCATATCAATCAAAACACGTGCTGCATTTATTATGCGTTATTCAAAATATTAAAGTGTATCCACACCAAATGCGATCATTTTTCAAATAAAAATTTCGATGCATTAATGTATCATTCCTCTATAAAATGTAATAATTTTTTCTAAATTAGACGGCTCATTTTTAAAATATTACTCATGGGGAAAATAGAGGCCTTAATCACTGCCATTAATAGTGGTAACAATAATACCTTTAAAGCTTTATATGGAAATGACAACGGAATGCTTCAAAAACAGGCACAACGGTATATAGCCTTATTAAACAAATTTCATGATGCTTATAAAACCGACGATGCTGATATATTTAGTTCTCCGGGTCGCACGGAAATTGGTGGTAACCATACCGATCACAATTACGGACGTGTACTCGCCGGAGCTGTTGACTTAGATAATGTAGCCATTGCGGCAAAAAATAATACCAACATGATTCGTATAGAATCCGTTGGTTATCCAAAATTTGAAGTGGATCTGACAGACCTGAAACCAAACAAACAAGAACAATTTACATCGGCTTCGCTTGTGCGGGGAATAAACGCACGTCTTAAAGAACTTGGTTTTACGATTGGCGGTTTTAATGCATTCATCGATGGTGGTGTGCCTAAGGGTTCCGGATTAAGTTCATCAGCTTCATTCGAAGTTTTGATCGGAGCTATAGTTAGTAACTTGTTTAACAATGGAAAACTGGATCCTATTCAAAACGCTATTATCGGTCAGTATGCTGAAAATAATTTCTTTGGTAAACCATGTGGTTTAATGGATCAGACTGCATGTTCCATGGGGGGATTAATCACCATTGATTTTGAAAACCCCGCAAAACCAATTGTAAAAAAAGTTGATTTCGATTTCAGATCGACCGGATTTGCACTTGTGATTACAGATACCGGCGGTAATCATGCGGATTTGAACGATGAATATGCATCACTTCCCACCGATATGAAAGCCGTAGCAGCTGAACTTGGCGCAAAAGTTCTCCGGGAGGTTACCCTGGACCAAATTGTTGAGATCATCCCTAAAATTCGCAAAAAGGTTGGAGATAGGGCTATTTTGCGTGCCTATCATTTCCAGGGAGATAATCAAAGAGTTTCAGACCAGGTTGCAGCATTAGAAAAGAATGATTTTAAAACCTTTCTTGGAATGGTCATAGAATCGGGTTATAGCTCCTTTATGTACAATCAAAATGTTTATCCTGTAAATAATGTTCGGGAGCAAGGAGTATCACTAGCCCTTGCACTCAGTGAAATGGTTTTAAAAGGCCAGGGGGCCTGGAGGGTTCATGGAGGAGGTTTTGCCGGAACTATTCAGGCATTTGTACCTCAAAACTTGCTCGACAAGTACATTAAAACCCTTGAGCATGTGTTCGGACAAAAATCCTGTCATTTACTCTCGATAAGAAAACTGGGAGCGGTGAAGGTTGAACTATAAGCCATTTTCGATTTTTTATTTTTTATTTTCAACTTGAAACTTTGACAACTTTGAACTTTAAACCTTTGAACCTTGAACTTTGAACCTTGAACTTTGAACCTTATACTTTGAACCTTATACTTTGAACTTTAAACACTAAACATACCTATGGACATCATCAAAGAAGAAGCCTTCAAGCGTATGCACAATGGTAAAACCACCGGTTTGTATACGTTGAAAAATACAAAAGGGATGGTTGCTCAAATTACGAATTTCGGAGCAAAAATTGTGAGCATATACGTACCTGATCGTAAGGGCAATATGAAGGATATTATGCTTGGTTACGAAAGCATTGAAGAATATATTAAAGGCGATGCATATTTTGGCGCTATATGTGGCAGGTATGCTAACCGCATAGCCAATGGCAAATTCACGATCGATGGCAAGGAATACCATCTGCCCATCAACAATGCGCCCAATAGTTTGCATGGCGGACCAGAAGGGTTTAACAACCAGGTATTTGTGGCTACACCTATTGAACACACAACAAAGGGCGATGCCGTTGCTATGACATACGTAAGCAAGGATGGTGAAATGGGTTACCCGGGAACACTTACCTTAAAAGTTACCTACACGCTCACGAAGGACAACGAGCTACGTTTAGAATTCGAAGCAATTACGGATAAGGCCACCCATATTAACATCTGTTCGCACGGGTATTTCAATCTTTCAGGCGAAGGTAACGCCAGCATCCTCGATCATGAACTTATGATTAATGCTGATAAGTTTACACCTATTACGGATGTGGTTATACCTACGGGAGAATTAAAACCTGTAGCGGGAACGCCCATGGATTTTACCAAACCAACGATAATTGGCAAAAGAATTGACGAAAAGTATGATCAGCTCATGTATGGTAATGGATATGACCACAACTGGGTAATAAACAAAAAACCTGGTGAACTGGGGTTAGCTGCAATATATTACGATCCTTCCACAGGACGACAAATGGAAGTACTAACTACACAGCCGGGGGTACAATTTTATTCTGCCAACTGGCTTGATGGCAGCAAGGGAAAAGGTGGCAAACCGTATGTGAGACGTTCTGCATTGTGCTTAGAAACACAGCACTACCCTGATTCTCCAAATAAACCAGACTTCCCTCCTACCCTTTTGAAGCCAGGAGAGACTTATAAGCAAATGTGTATTTATAAGTTTTCGGTCAGATAATTAGCTGTTGGCTTTTAGCAGTTAGCTTTTGGCCTTTATTTCTGACAACTACCAACTATAACATAACGAAAAACCTGGTTTATCCGCAAAGGAAAAACCAGGTTTTTAATTTTCTAAAGAATCTTAAAACTGGTGTCTTGATTCTTGTATCTTGATACTTGAGTCTATCTTGTTAATCTTTTTTTCTCTTTACAAAAAGTAGCATAATCACACCAAAAATAAGCATACCAACACCTGACCATAGGTTAACGTTGATACCGAATGACTTTTGGTATATAGGGCTACCCAGCGTAAAAAGTCCATAGACGCTTATCATTAAGCCCAATATTGTAAACATCAAACCGATTGGAAATTTAATATCTATACCCATAATTATATTTATTTTTTATTACCAGAATATGATTGTTAAAGTGACTGCGATGGCTAACACTAAGATCGCCAAAGTAGATGACCGTTGATACCAGGCTACATTAGTTTCTACAACCTTTGGAGTAAGCACATATACCAAACCTTTTAATTCTTCATCAGTTTTCTTCTGTTTGGTAACCAAAGACAATGCCACAGTTAGGATGGTACTGGTTGAAAATGCAAATATGGCAGTCCAGAAATTCTGAGCCATTTCAACAGGATATTGATAAACTGTGCATATCCAGCCACCTTTAACCAGGGTATCGGCACCCATAGGAGCTGTTAGGCCATGGTGTAGTAAAGCAATTAAAAAACCAGCCAACAAACCGATAAAAGCGGCATGGCCTGTAGTTCGTTTCCAAAACATGCCAAGGAAAATAACCGCAAACAATGGAGCGTTAATCATTGAAAAGATGGTTTGCAGGAAGTCCATAATATTGCCAAACAAGCCTGCAACATAAGCAGCCCCAATACTCACTACCACACCAAATATAGTGGCTAAGCGCCCTACATTCAGGTAATGTTTGTCATCGGCTGCTTTATTACCTGTTAATGGGCGAATGTAGCTCTGATAAATGTCATAAGTCCAAACCGTATTAAAGGCTGAAACATTACCAGCCATACCCGACATGAAAGAAGCAAGTAAAGCTGTGATTCCCAACCCGAGTAAACCTGCGGGCAGATATTGTTTCAAAAGCATAATAATGGTATAGTCGTATTTATATTGGCCAACCTCGTTCACAGGAAGTGTAAATCCTTTACCGGGTGTATTAAGCAACACATAAGCAACAATACCGGGAACAATGATAAGAAAAGGAATAAACATTTTAGGAAGCGCCCCGATAAGCGGCGTATTTCTTGCTGCGGTAGATGATCTGGCCGACATTGCCCTTTGTACAATTAAAAAATTGGTACACCAGTAACCAAATGAAAGAACAAAGCCCAAACCAGCAGCAATTCCATACCATGCAACTCCCATTGGATTCGATGTAGCCGAACCGGTATACTTCCAGGTAGTAGTCCATGTATCAGCTGCAAAGCCTTTATTTGCAACGATGGGTGCCAAATGTTCGTGTAACCCCGACCATCCGCCTACATCCTTCAGACTCAAAAATACAATAGGCAAAAGACCGATGACAATAATAAAAAATTGCAGCACTTCATTATATATTGCAGATGAAAGACCTCCTAAATAAGTATACCCAAGTACAATGGCCGCTGACAGAATTAAACTGACATTAAAATTCCAACCCAATACGTTTTCCATCAATATTGCCAGTGCATACATTGAAATACCAGATGCCAGAATAGTCATAACTGCAAAAAGAATAGCATTGAGTCCCCTTGTTTTTTCATCAAACCTGAGCTTTAAATATTCAGGCACCGATCGTGCTTTTGAGCCATAATAGAAAGGCATCATAAAGAGAGCTAAAAATACCATTGCAGGGATTGCTCCGATCCAATAGAAATGGGTGGTCATCATTCCGTATTTTACGCCGGAGCCTGTCATCCCCATTACCTCCAGGGCGCCCAGATTGGTTGAAATAAAGGCTAGTCCTGCCACCCACGCCGGCATTGAACGTCCAGCCTCCAGAAAAGCACTGGCGTCCTTCATATAACGTTTTAGTGCCCATCCAATACCAAGGACGAAGGCAAAATAGACTATCATTATTGCATAGTCTATCCATTCAAGTTTGAATATTTCCATGAGGTCTAATTCTTTAAGGTTATGATTTGATTAAAAATTAAAAAACCAAATATATAAATTAAAACGATAAACAAAA
>CAYZNC010000088.1:0-19133 GCA_964478555.1 uncultured Bacteroidales bacterium
GCTTTCCCAGTGTTACTAAAGCATTTGCCCTCAACTTCTCTTGCTAGTATTCTCCATGTCATTTTCACATTATGCCACATTTATTGGGGTAGGCTTTCGAAATGACATTGACAGTCATCCGAGTGAAGCGAGGAATCTCCGTTATATGAATGCAACTTATTTCAGTAGAGCATACAATCCGCTTACTCCTTACCCCGCTTTGTAATCCTCTTCAAAAATAACCCCATTTTCTTTTGATTTATTAATACAATAATTATATATTTATGGTAATCAGGTGCTTTGGGAACACTATATAACAATCAGCCTAATGTAACCGATAGCAGCAAACTCTAAAAACCATAGCACATGCTGTGCGTTGCGTTAGGGATTAGACACTGTTCATAAGAGTCTCGTATACAACGGTTCAATTGGCTACTTTTGTAATAAAATCCGGGGTTTGTTCACTCCGGTATATTCAATGATCAGCAGGTCGGTTGAAGGTTCTACAGTACCGTAGCTTAGCAGTTTTTGCAACGAGAAATGTACCCTGTGCATTACGTACCGGTATTTATGATGATTTAATTTTAATTTATCGATCATTTCATTCCGCTCCTCCTTACGTATTTCGGGCAAAAACCGGATACCGGGTTTTACTTTATGCTGCATGTAATAATCGAGCGTTATAAGTTCAAAAATCATGCTGTTTCCCGGGTAATGCTGCATGGTATATTCGTAGATTGTGGTATAAATTTCAGTTAACCCTCCCATTCGAAACCCGGGTTTTTCTTTCTGAGTCCTACCCAAACCATGCAAAAAATCGAAGATGGAATACGTTAATGCCACATATTTCAAAGTGTGCAAAGCTCTTTTCTTATTCCAGTAAATGTCGAGGGCATGTTCAACGAGCGCAATTTCGTCAATTTCTGCCTTGCTTAGATACTTGCTTTCGATAATCTGATATGGTGGCAGCTGATCGAACCGGTATGCATGTTCCTGATAATTTTCGCGGATGGGAGTTCCCTTTAAAAATTTTAAAAATCCCAACTGCAATTCAGGCGCAAACAGTTTAAACACTTCTTCGAAACTGTATTTTATATCGGCAAGGTAATCGTGTGGCAACCCCGCAATCAGGTCGAGATGTATCTCAATTTTATCTGAGATTTGCCTTACCAATGTTTTTATGTTTTCGAAATGCTGTTTCCGCTTCACTTCCCGGTTCGATTTTGCATTTAACGTCTGTATCCCTATTTCGAACCTGAAAATACCTTTGGGAACGTGCAACCTGATAAATGTGATAAGATCCTCCTGAAGAATATCGGCCTTTATTTCGAACTGGAATATATTACCGGGTTTATAATGGTTAAGGATAAACTGAAAAATGGAAATGGCAAAAGCCGGATGGGTATTAAACGTGCGGTCGAGAAACTTGATGATCCTCCCGCGTTCCATTAAATATAAAAGGTTTGCCTCAATGGTTTCCTGTGGTAAATAGCGTACTTTATTGTGCAGGCCGGCCAGGCAAAATTCACAACAATTCGGGCAACCGCGGGAAGCTTCAATATAACATATTTTGTGTTGAAGTTCTTCGGCGGGTACGCTTAAATATGGATTTATATTTTGTAACTGTTGCAGGTCAAGAATTTCGGAAGTGTTGTTTTCGATAACCTCCCCCTCTTTTTTCCAAACCAGGCCAGGAACCTGACCTATAATGGGGTACGATTTTAGCAGCCACGAAAACGGAATTTCACCTTCGCCTACAATAATAAAATCGATTTCCGGTAACGCAATTATCTCTTTCCAATCGTACGAAACTTCGGGTCCGCCCAGTAATATTTTACACGCAGGATTTAACTGTTTGATCTTTTGCGCCACTTCCAGGGTTCGCCTAATATTCCAGATATAACAGCTAAACGCCACCAATTGGTAGGTGCTGCAAAAACAGGTAATTTCACCAGTGCTGTCCTTAGGGCTGAATTCCCGAAGGCTCAAACCTTCGTGGTTTTTATTTAACTCATACAGTAACCGTATGGCCAGATTCTGGTGAATATATTTCGAATTTAAGGTTGTTAATAATACGTTCATGGAGCAAAATTATTAATTTAAATTTATGTATGGTGAAATTTGAAACAATCCCACACTCAAAGCTTAATGAAAACATTCCTTTTTATTCACTGCATTTTAGAATATAGTTTAATTTGTTTGCGCCTTTAAGCCCATAATGAGTTGCATATACAGTGTTGTTTGCAGGTCAGAAGAGTCCTTCGTGCATTCAAATTTCTCCTTTTTTTTTAGTACATTTGTTCGATGAAACATAAAATCAGACATATTGATATTGAGATAGATAAATTAACTAATTCAATCGAAAATATAATAACTGGAGATAGTTTTCCTACAGATGTTTCGTTAATAGAAAATATTGATTTAAAAGATATTACAAAAAAGAATGGATGGCTATTTAATTGGAAAGCAGAATTCAAACTACCTGACAGAGATGTATATAAATTAACAATTTCAGGTAATTCGAAAGTAATCCAGGGATTGGTTAGTATTACTGAAAGAGAAGACCATGTTTATATGCACCTGATTGAAAGTGCTCCGTTCAATTTAGGAAAAAACAAAGTATACATAGGTGTTCCAGGGAATTTGGTTGCATTTGCTTGTAAAACTTCATTCCATCGTGGATTTGAAGGATATGTTTCTTTTACTGCCAAAACTCAACTGATAGGACATTACCAAAAGACTTTAGGAGCAATAAATGTGGGCGGACATCTTATGATTATAAATACTGAAGCCGCTCTGAAATTAATTGATAAATACTTTAAAAATTAAAGGATATGGGACTAATTAGAGAACCTTTAGATGTAGACTTTTATGTAGATCCTAAACCGCTGACAAAAGAAGAAAAAAAAATAATTAGCGATTACATAAAAGCTGACAAACAAAGAAGAAAAACCTTAAAGACCTCTAAAAAAGGCACACGCAAACAACACGCGCTGTAAATAATTGCCGTTTCAGTAAGTATTTTATGGTTGCTGATTAGGGCAGAATGATCCGTAAATACTCAAATGCTTTAAGGATAAAATAAGTCTTTTACAAAAAGACTCTTTATAAACTACAAATCAGATTGCAGCTTTCATTAGCAGATTTTCGACTTTTAAATCCAAATCATGGGCAACAGCGAGTGCTTCCTGATTTTCGTAAGGGGTAAGAAAACTGACCATTCGATCATACGAAAAATGTACTCCATCCGGTCGTTCATCTACCAAAATGGTAACCGGAGCATAGGAACCCGCATCCGGAATATGTTTAGTCATTTCCTTCATAATAAGACCATTTCCTATCAAATAACGCTTGATTTTGGGAGTATCAAGTCCCGATTCCCTCCTTACGACCCAACCCCATGAAAATCATGAACCCCGTTCCGGCAGCAGCTTTTTGCATTACTGCTTCCATTTCAGCATAAGTCTTCGTCTCCATCATTTCCTTCATGTATTCAGCCATATTGGGGCGGCCAACAGACGCTTCAAGTGCGGCAACCGCTTCTTCAAAAGTTTTGTTAGAAACTATGCTAATCCGGTCGACTTCAACCTTTCTATTGGTTACCATAATTCATAAATTTTAAATTCGTGTTTTTGGAATTGAAGATACAAATGTAGGCGCAACCAACGTTCCTACATTTTATGCACAAAAACAATTTGCCGCAGCTATTTGTCTAGCCAGGGAGATTTCAGGGTGTCGAAGATGCGCGGCACTAAACAAATTAAAATTCTTCCTCCGTGGTTCTCTGTGTTTCCTCCGTGTTCCCCCGCCTGCAACGGGCAGGTCTGTGAAACCCCACCCAAAAATAGCCCCACTTTCCTTTGATTATTAACACAATAATTATAAATTTGGGATCGATAAGGTAACTATCATCAAAAGGGCTGTGTAGTATATTCCTCTTACAATGTACCAAATGGATCTGATTATATTAGGGTAAAGTCTAAAAAAAAATCTAATAACACGGCCTTTAAAAATTGATTTAGATACTTAATTACAGCGCTTTGTAGTCAATATTAAACGGAAATTATATTTTGTTAAATAAACAAATTTAAAATAATGAACGAGTTACAATCTATACTTCCGGATGAAACTCTAATGAACAAAATTTATTTGATAAGAGGTGAAAAGGTTATGTTTGACACTGACTTGGCCGATCTTTATGGAGTAGAAACAAAAAGATTAAACGAACAAGTAAAACGCAATATTGAACGGTTCCCTGATGATTTTATGTTTCAACTTACTCAGGAAGAATTTAAAATCTTGAGGTCGCAAATTGCGACTTCAAGATGGGGAGGTCGCCGTACATTACCATATGTCTTTACTGAACATGGCGTTCTAATGTTGTCGAGTGTTTTAAATAGTGATTTAGCGATAAAGGTCAATATTCAAATAATGCGTGTTTATACGAAGATCCGCAATATGCTTATTAATCATAAAGAATTGTTACTGAAATTTGAGCAATTGCAAATAAAGTTAGCGGATCATGATGATAAATTTATGTTATTGTTTGAATATATAAAGCAGTTCGAAAAAGCCAAACAAGATGAACTCGAACAGAAGAACCGTTCAAAAATCGGATTTAAAAATGAAGATTGAAAGCAAGTACAAAAACGGTGCTTGGGAATTATCTAACAAACGCTAACCACAACCAACAAAAACACAAAATGATAAAAAGTAAAAGTTTTAATAGGATTCTTATTATTTCCATTGCTATGTTAAATCTTTTATTGATTGTGGATTATCTTATTCTTGGAATACTAAAATGTCACATCCCCCTATTACAATCATTTTCCAATTATTGGTTTCAGCTAGAATTCTGGGATTCCGGGTATCATGATTTTACCTATTTTTATATCGACATTATTTTAAAATTAACTTTATTGTTACAAGTAATTTATTTTATAATTACAGACAAGCATAATTTATATAGTCAGCTATTAATCATTATTACGCTCATCGTATATGGATTATCTTTTATTTATCAATATATATTCTGGGACTTTATTGGCTTTCATTGGTCGGTATTTGTGAAGTTTGTTTTGTTAACACTATTCATTTCGCTGTGTCAAAATTATTTTAAAAAGCCATTTGATATAATGTTATCCAAAAAAACATCGTTGATTTTGACAATCGTTTTCTTTTTGCCTTTTTTTATATTTGAAACATTTCATATCATTGGGAAAGAACGTGTCTCTAACGATCAAATAATTGAATCTCTTCAAGCCATAGTTGATAGCCGGATAAAACAGGATTCATCCGATAAGATTATTGTTAATCAAACACCTTTATTAAATTCCAGAAGAACCTTGTTCAATAATTTCAAAAACCATGAATGCTCATTGTTTGACAAAATCTACATGTATGCTCAAATAAATACGGATAAGGTACAAAATTGGAACGGTGAACTCACTCATATGGTAACGATCCCTTACAACAGGTATAGTAATGAACAGATGGATAGTTTAAGTAAGATTTGTAAAACTTCGTATGTTGTTGGGTTTTCAAAACCAATCTTTAATTTTGATAATAGTTTAGCCTATGTTTCTGTGTTCAGTATATTTATTCCTGAACCAACCGGAAGATATTTTAAACAGGATAATCTGATACTTGAGAAGACAAATAAACTATGGAGATTGAAAAATAAATAACTGGTATCCACCATCGCGGTCATAAAACATTGTGGGTTTAATGATATGTTTGAAAAAGGCAAACACCAGATAATAATTAAAATTTCCCCTCAGTGCCCCCGCCTGCAACGGCCTGGTCTGCGTAACTTAATGTACTCCAAATTACTTTAAAAGGTGTTGCAAATCACCATGTTTTTTGTTCAATGTTAGAAAAAAAATGTTATATTTAATCTAATCAATAAGGTAATTATCTGATCAAACACTAACCATGACAAACCAAAAAACCAATAACTCGCAACGAGTTGCATATACATCAATGTTAGCGGTCATGGTGAACAAAAACCATAACAAACATTTAAATTTCAACCTATGAAAACAAACAACTTGATTAAAAATGCTATAAAATGCTTAAGTGTATTTTTTATATTATCAGGTTTATTTTACTTGACACAATGTAAGAATAATGAAGAGGATAATAATAATGATTGTTCCAAAAAGCAATATTATGGATATGAGGTTTGGGCGGGCGATTCGGCACTATGGAAAAACAATAACAGCTATGCATATTTTTACAATATTAACAAATATTATACTTTTATTGACAGTGCACACACAACCAAAACATTCAATACGGGTAATTATAAATATTATGTGATTGTAGCAAAATGGTATGCTTGTATCGATGCTATTAAATTCAATGATGGTTCGTATTACGATTTTGGAAAATATACCCTTATAACTGGATTGGCCGAACATCCGGTGGGAGGTAATTTTGCCGGCACAGCTGCCCGTTTTTTGGGAGCCCCCGATGGCATTAGTGGAAATCTTGGTTATAAATCTATGTGTTTTAATGAACAGTATACTTATATGGGATTTATCACAGATGATGCAACCATATTATCACGAGGAGGAGGATTAACGGTTTATGTAACTGACAATTGTTTTTAATGTGGAAATAAAAACAACGAACCGGTAAAACGCGCTATAATACATTAAGGGTTTCAGAGACATTTCCTTGAAGCATAAGACTGCGTCTCAGTGTCCCCCGCCTACTCCTTACCCCGCTGTGTAACCCTCTTCAAAAATAACACTATTTTTCTTTGATTATTAACACAATAATTATACATTTGATTAGGAATGATGTAATTATCTAACGAACACAGACTATAAAAACAAAAAAACTTATTTTGGAGTTTTTTTAGTCTTTCCGGAGGTGAACTAAAAATTTCATGTAACAAAAATTAATTTATCAAAAATGAAACTTATAACCTGGAACTGTCAGGGTGCATTTAGAAAAAAAGCAGATTATATTATAAGCCATAAACCTGATATATTAATTGTACCAGAAAGTGAACATCCTGATAAATTAGGGTTTGGCACATTGACACAAAAACCAAAAGATTATTATTGGCACGGAGACAGTCCTCGCTTCGGCTGACATTGTTAAGAAAGTAAATAACGTGGAAATTGGAAGTTATGAAAACTGGAAAGGATATAGTGACCATTCCCCACTTATAATTAATTTGGGGTTATGAGAAAGGTGAAACTAAACTGTCATGTAACAGCCTACAAGCTTGCATAAACGAAATTGCTCTTAGAAATTATTTTAAATAATATTTGATAATGGAACAATTAGATTTACCAAAATTTCATGAGACTTTTAATCCGATAATTGATATTTTAAGTAACGGACAAATTATACATCACAGAGAATTACTTAAAATGGTTGTTGACAAGTATTATTCCAACTTGCCTAAAGAATTATTAGAGGAAAAAACTAAAAGTGGCGATCCACTGATTTTAAATCGTATCGCTTGGGGTAAATCGTATCTTAAAAAGGGAGGTTATATTTTTTATCCTCAAAGAGGTATGGTACAAATTACTGATAAAGGCAAGAAATCAAATAATGGACAATTACAGCTAAAAGATGTAGAGGGTGGAGCAAATTTTATGGATTTTTATGCTGATGAAAAGACAAAAGGACTTTCAAATAGTATTCAAATAAATAGCTCTACACCCCAAGATTTAATTGATACTGGCTTTTCTGAAATTGAAGCACATGTCAAAAACGAGCTTTTAGAACGTTTAAAGAATATTGATCCCTATTATTTTGAAAAAGTAATTTTGATTTTATTAAAGAAAATGGGATATGGCGATTTTATTGAAACTACTAAGTCAAGAGATGGTGGAATTGATGGTATAATAAACGAAGATAAACTCGGATTAGATAAAATTTATATTCAAGCAAAGCGTTATGACGAAAACAAGGTTCGAGAAAAGGATATAAGAAATTTTATCGGAGCAATGAGTGGTGATACCACTAAAGGAGTTTTTGTTACAACTTCTGATTTTGATAAAGATGCAATACAAAAAGCTCACGATGCACATCATACAATTATTTTGATAGATGGTAAAAAATTGGTACGTTTAATGCTCCAATATAACGTTGGCGTTCAGATAAAAGCAACTTATGAAGTAAAGCAACTTGATGAGGATTTTTTTGAAGGAGAATAACAATATTTGCCCTAATTCAAGATTTCTCCGACCAAAAGTAAGCTCTTTCTCTGTGCCTCCAATTTGCGTTAAAATGGTGCTCAGCACAGCAAGGATATAATATTGCTTACCCCAAATTCGGTTTTACTATCTGAAGCTATTCTCTTGTTTACCTATTAGTTATTTAAAGTCTTGCATCCAAATCCCAGAGGGATTAAATGTTTATAGATAGAAAAGAATAGTCAAAATTCTATGTGCGACCCCCAGCCGGGGTCGAATAACGTCGATTTGGCATCGCCTTTCTATAAATATTCGACCTCTCCGTGGTCCTATTTTATTTCCCATAATTTTTTAATTACCAAAACATTTTTACCTTTAAATCGAAATAGCCAAGCAAATCCGTTATTTACCATTTAAATTTTGCCACATGAACAAATAATCTTTTTGATAATATTCCATATTCCGATATGGAATATTCTTTATTCAACTATTGAATTATAATAAATAATCCACTATTATTGCATAATCGAACAACATTTATAGACACCATTGGCGGTAAGTTTAAAAAATAACTAACAAACAGATACAAATGGGACTATTTGACTTTTTCAAAAAAACATCCTCTGCCAGTGAGAAATCTGAAAGACAAGAAACCTCGCTTATTGATAATAATTCATATTTAATAGAGACTTTAAAAAACAGACTTGTTCAAATGGGTTATCAGGCTGAAAGACACCCTCAGCATTTAGCACTAATTGTAAACTCCGAATTAGAAATTGCAACTGCAATCATTGATAATCCCAATAATCATCCAAGCATCTTACACTTAGTGGTATTGACAATTCATCCTAAGTATTTCCCTAAGGGAATTGAAGAAAACATAGTGGGCATTGGAACATCTATTCAAGATAAAATAAATTCAGTTTTAGAAAACTACATTAACACTACATTTAGCCATAATTGATAGTTTTTCTGATAGCCATAATCCGGAATTAGACTTGACAACAATTACAAATGAAAAGGAAATTCTCTGGCATCCAAAATTAGGAAACTTGACGTTGCAAGGGCAATGGAATGAACAACCTCAAAATGAACCTTTTTTTGAACTTTTAAAAGAAAAGATTAAGCCCAAACTAACTTCAAACAAATTAAACTGGTTGAAACTTTATATTTCCAAACGAGCGGATGAAACAATCATAGGAGAATGTCTTTTTAATAATGAGCCATGGGAAGAAGGATTAATTGACATTACAAAATATGCTGAAACTTGGAAAATAAAAAGTAATTTTCAAGGGTTAAAACAATTTATAATGTTTAGAAGATGTGATGCATATGACGAATAAAAGAAAACCTGCCGCGGCTTAAGCCCAACATTTGTACGCAACCAAATAAAACAAATTTAGACAATGAAACAAATAATTATACTGATGACTTTATTCGGATTTTTATCTTGCAAATTAACAAATAAAAAGGAAACAACTCCAAAAGTAGTGCTTATTGATAATTTTGATGATAATTCAAATGGTTGGGTTTATTCAGGAAAAGACAATCCTACGTTGACTCAAAAGATTGACAGTGGTAAATTGTATCTTGAGTCGTCATCGAAAAAAATGGGGGTTATAAGTTATATTAACCTTGATCTTAATTTCTCGAGAGATTTTAGCATTGAATCCGAGTTAAAGATTGAAGGTAAAGGGGATTTAGCTTATGCTAGTCTTGATTTTGGCATATTAAAAGAAAATAATGCTATTAGGAATATTAATGGCATTAATGTTCCAACAACCTTAGGAGACAATAATTTTTATTATGGATTTAGTGACACAAAAGAAATAATAATAGCCAAGTGGGAAAAAGGAAAAGAAACCTATTATTTTCGTGACCATCATGATTCTGTTCGACTAAATGATTATAATAGATTGTTGATTTCCAAAATAAAAGATTCGATTTACTATTACTTAAATAATGAATTGATTTTTAAACAATCATTCCACAAACTTCCAGGAAAAGGTTTTGGTTTCTCGACTGCTCCTAACTCCAAACTCTGGGTAGATTACATTAGGATAACAAATTAATTATTGGCCGCGAACAATCTATAAGGCAATCTGCTATACCTCGCAGCAATAACTAAAAAATCATTGTCATTCCAGCAACACCAATACTCGCAATTAAAAAACTATACTGACATTCCAGCTTAATCCTAACACATGTAATCAAACACTCATGAGTGGGGAATGAAAATAACATTAATAGATCCAAATATTTCAAAAAAAAATCTCTTTTCTTTAAAGTATTTTCCTCCTTCATTCGTCTACCAATTAAAGGATGTCTTTTAAATTAAAAAGTAATCATTTAAAATCTAACCAACTTCATCAATGAACGATACAAAATCAAAAGCGCCGGCAACCAGCGAGCAATTCAATAAAATATATAGGTCGCCAATTGCTCCCTGGATTTGGGGAGATATTCGCATTCCAAAGGAACTGAGCGACCTTGTGAAAACCTATAACCCAAAAACTTCCTTAGAATTAGGTTGTGGACTTGGGCGGTTTACAAAATATATGGCAAAGCAGGGAGTGATAGCAACCGGGGTCGACTTTTCGTCCGTTGCCATTGAAAATGCCAAAAAGGGGATAGCCAATGATGCCATAAAGCCCACATTTATGGTAGGCGATGTAACCAATTTGGAAGCGATTAAAGAACAGTTTGATGTTTCCTATGACATTGGCTGTTTTCATTGCCTGAATGAAGACGGTCAGCAAAAATATGTTGCAGAAGTTTACCGGCTATTACAACCCGGAGGAATCCATTTGATTTGGGCGTTAGATACCGCTCCCAGCGAACTTAAGCTAAACCCCGCTTATATGGCTAAAATAGTTGAACCCGGGTTTAAATTAGTGGGGTCCAGTTTCAGCCGGAGAAGAATAATTGCTTCGCATTGGTATTGGCTTATTCGGGGGAAATAATATTCATTTCTTTTTGGCAAAAAAGAACTTAGCGTAAGCGATCTCATGAAGCGAAGCGGAATAAACGAAACAAAGAAAATGCTTAACTGCGTGAACGCGCTCCGTTAGCACTGCGCTTGATCGGCACGCAGTTCAATAAGGAACTTTTAATTACGGCTATCGCCGGTTTAAACTGATTCTAAAAAGTCAACTTTCACGCAAAGGTCGCAAAGTTTTTCGCTAAGACCGCTAAGATAACTATTGGTACTTTAACTCTTTGCGATCTCAGCGCTTTCTTGGCGTGCTTTGCGTGAAACATTTAATTCGACTTTGAGACAAATCTCTTATTCAAATTTAAGTCCTCCGGACTTACCCGCGAGTGCCTTGCAAAAAACCCTTTGTGTCCTTTGTGAAAACCCGAAATTAAAATTTAACATTATTATAATATTCCATATTCCGATATGGAATATTATTTATCAAAATATTGATTTTTAATAAATAATATACTATTATTGCATATTCTAATATGGAATATTGGAAATGAAAACGCAACAACAAATAATCAGTCCTCAGGACATTGTAATTTTGCTTAAAATAATTGCTTTAGGCAATAACAAATGGCTTCAAAATACTTTAGCAGAGTCTTTGCACATAAGCCAATCCGAAGTCAGTAAATCGCTGATGCGATCAAAATATGCCGGATTTTTAGACAGTTCGGGCAAAAAAGTAAGCAAACTGGCATTAATGGAGTTTTTGCAATTTGGTATTAAGTATGTGTTTCCTCAACAACCGGGAGCATTGGTTAGAGGTATAGCTACTGCCCATTCTGCATCTCCGCTGAACAATATAATTAAAAGCGAGGAACAATATGTTTGGCCATCAGGCAAAGGTACTTTAAGAGGGCAAAGCATTTTTCCCTTATACCCATCGGTGGTAGATGCTGTTAAACAAGACGATAATTTATACGAATTATTGGCCTTAGTAGATGCAATACGGGTAGGAAGAGCAAGAGAAAAAGAATTAGCCATTCAGGAATTAAAAATACGCATATTGGATGGAGAATAGAACAATTAACATTGCTGTAGTAGCCGAAGTGGCTCAAGCTTTGCAAGATTTAAAAAATCAAATGGTCTTTGTGGGTGGCGCGAGGAAAATGGCTGATATTCATTAATATTTAATACCCGTTTCGTGCGCCAAAATAGCTTGTGGCTTCTCATTTTCTACCGACATGTCATCCCGCTGGGATTGGTTTTGAACATATTATAATTCTTTGACCGGCGGTAATGCCTTAAAAAGAGAGAAATGTTCATTTATTTTTCCTTTGTGTTCATTGTGGTTTCCTTTGTGTTCATTGTGGTTCAACAAGGCGCTCAAAGGTTTTTAGACACCCTCTACCCTATTTAAACATGTTATTAATTTCTTCAAATTTGTAATATAAGCCCTGTTCAGTGTCGATAGCGGCTATCATGAAAGTACGAAGAATGAATCCCGTTCTTCTTTGATCTTCTCGTTCTCATCAAGTAAATAGAGACCGGTTCTCGCCATGGTCACCATCGCCCCTCCCGGCCCCATACCGATTCTGAAAGTTACCATAACAAGTGCGTTCCTTTCATCGCCAATTGCTGAGAGCACCTGAACGCTCCCGGGCTCTATAAGCTGCGCGGCTTTTACCTTGATCTCCATATAATCGTCGATGCCTGTATATTCCCCCAATTTGGGCTGCGTAGTTGTTACCACAGCGTGAACATTTGTCGCGAGTAGTTCTTTTGTCTTATCCCAATTATGATTACTCCAAGCGTCTATGTGGGCAAGTGCGATGGTAACGGCCGGTGAGTCTTGCGTTTTCATTTTGTCAGATTTTTATTGTTCTAATTTTTTTATTCCTTTCTGTTGACGGCTTCTTTTACCTTTTCCACGTTCGTGCTTTCTCCGATCCCCTCATCTAAGGAGAGGTCCTCGTTGATTCCGACAAGACGCCAGCATTGACCTCCCGGGGCTTGAAAGATAAGGTGCGGGGTTGGTATATCAAGCTTCATGGCACCTGAATCGAGAATTTTCCGTGTCATTTCCTCCACATTGTCTGATTTGATTTCAAGCCACATCGAACGTGCAGTCCGCAGGAACTCGCTCTCATCAGCAACATCCCCATAAAGAAACAAGATGAAGTTTTCTCCAAGCCGAAAGAAGTCCCTTTCATCTTCCGCTTTCATAATTTTGCCACCGAGCACATCACAATAAAATTTACGAATGCTGTCCCGGTCTTTCATCGGAACGATAACCGAATAATGGTTTCCAAAAATTGCCTTTGCCATTTTTGTTTCTGTTAATGATTCCATGTTGTTTTATTTTTAAATTGTTTATAAATACAACACAAAGTACAGAAATGTTTTGGTAGGGTTATTGTAAAAATCGGAAGTTGGCACTCCTATAACAGGCGGAGTACTTTCTATTTTTTTATAAACGTTCCAATATTGATATTTCCAACAAAATGAACAACATTATTGTTAACAATTAAAACAAACTAAAAAGACAACCAAAGGCAAAGATATCTATGTAGAAGCAACCATCAGGTTTGCAATCTTTAAGAAAATTAAGCTATAAATTGAAAATATAAGAATGTCAAATGGTATAGTAAAAGACAATAAAATGCACCCATTTAAAATTGACAGAGAAGCATTCAATGGTCTTTTTAAAGATTATTACCCCAACCTCAAAGCTTATGCGCGCCTGTTTCTGGATAATGAAACTGCTGAAGACATTGTACAGGAAGTATTTGTTACTATATGGGAAAATAAGAACAACATTACCATACACACTTCTATAAAAGCGTATCTTTTTAAAGCGGTTTATACACGGTGTTTGAATACAATTGCACATCAAAAAATGCAAGCGACGAAGCATACCGATATTGAGCTTGAATTGAAAAATTACGAAGCAAGTTTTTTCGACCCTGATAAAAACGAAATCATCCGTTCATTATACATGAATGATTTGCGTGATGAAATTGACCAGGCTATTGAGAGCCTGCCCCAAAAGTGCCGTGAAGTATTTACTTTAAGTTATGTGAAGGATATGAAGAATAAAGAGATTAGCGGATTACTCGATATTTCAGTAAGCACGGTCGAAAAACATATAAACCATGCGTTGAAAGTCCTTCGTCAATTGTTACAAAATAAGTTGGTGATATTTATTCTTGCCTGTTTGTTTAAATGATAGGGCACTAACCTCCCTGTTTACTCTGTTTTCTTCAAAATAATTTACTCCCATATAGAAGTTTTTCATTTCTCCTTTGTCTTACTTGTGTTAAAGCAATAGTATGACAACAATGGATGAAGATTGATTATTATCGAATAGCTGCATTTTATTTGTTAAAAGAGGAACAGAAAAAATATTTGAAAGAATGTCCAATTTAGAAAAATTAATCGTCATTAGAGTATAAACCAAAAAAAGGAATTATGAAAATAGTTATTAATACACCTTCTGGCAACATTGGAAATGTTGTTACAGATGTGCTTCTTCAGTCAAAGCATGAAGTTGTAATCATTAGTCGCAATCTCGAAAAAGTTAACCACTTTGTAAAGCGAGGTGCAACACTTATTCATGGCTCAATAGATGATGCAGTCATACTGGATAGAGCATTTCAAAACGCAGACGCACTATTTTGGCTTTCACCACCTGCCTACCATCTTCCCAACTATCTTGACTGGGTAGAGGCGGCAGCTCAAACAGCTGCAAAGGTTGCAAAAAAGAATCATGTAAAACATGCCGTGGTAATGTCCAGCGCAGGTGCTCAGTATGGTAAAGGAGCAGGCCCAATTGGAGCGCTCTTAGCAGTCGAAAATTCATTTAATGAAGCTGTTCCAAACGTGACCATTCTTCGTGCTGGTTTTTTTATGGAAAATTTCATACATAATTTAGAAACAATAGTAAAGATGGGAACAATCTTTAGTTGGCACCCTTCAAACAAAAAAATCCCAATGGTTGCTACTCGCGATATTGGCACAAAAGCCGCGGAAATATTACAGGATACGAATTGGAAAGGATTCAGAATAATAGGGGTTCATGGCCCGGAGGATATTAACCAGACTGAAGCTGCAGACTTTATTAGCAAAGGGATTGAACTGCCGGTAAAATATGTTGAAGTTACTATTGATCAGTTAAAAAAGGGGATGATAGGCTCTGGTATGCCGGTTCATATTGCTGAAATGCTTTGTGAAATGTACGCCGCAATAGAATGCGGGAATGCACCCGTTCTCGAACCACGAAGCAATGAAACAACAACTAACACTTCATTGCTTGAATTTTCAAAAACCGTTTTAAAACCTTTAGTGGAAAAAGTTATGAAAGGTCAAGTCACTTACTAAATTAATTTATTCTTATGAAAATTATAGGTAACAGTTTGTTCAGTATAGCAGCTCTTATACTGTTGAGTTGCAGCAATTACTCACAAAAAAAAGAAAACATAATGGAAACTAAAAACCCTTTAGAAATAGTAAACAAATACTTAAATATAATTTTTGTAGAAAATAAGAATGGCGAAGGATTGACAGATATGTTAACAGAGGATTTTTCTTTTGATGACCCTTTTTCAAAATCATCGAGTGCTAAAGCTTTTATCACCAACTCTCAACCGTGGATTAAAACCAAAAAAACGTTAAGGATGCAAAAACAATTTGTTGACAGTAATTTGGTTTGTTCCATTTATACCATTGATGTTTTAACCCTTTCCGGCAAAACAGAAAGTTTTGATTTAGCCGATTATATAGAATTGAGAAACGGGAAAATTGCAAAAGAAAAAGTCTATTTCTTCGATCAGGTGAAGTTCACCAAAGCAATGGGATTTATGGAGGAATATCTAAAACAATACTGAAATCAGAGAAATATTAGTATCAACAATTAAAACGTAAAAAAATGAAAGAATTTTTGTTAATATTTAGAAATGCTCCAATGGGAGATTTTAAACCCTCACCAGAACAAATGCAATCGCACATGAAAGACTGGGACAATTGGATCGGCGGAATTGCCGCACAAGGCAAATTTATAAGTGGTAGTAGATTAGGTACTGAAGGTAAAACACTAAAGCCAAATAATACGATAACTGATGGGCCTTTCATCGAAGTAAAGGAAATTCTGGGTGGATTTGTTATTGTCAAGGCAAATTCATTCGATGATGCTTTTTCTTTAGCAAATGGTTGTCCAAACTTATCTGTAGGCGGCTCAGTTGAAGTGAGGAATGTCATTGGAAATAATGATTAACCATTCATAAGGGCTTCTTGACACTATTAATGCTATTTACTTTTATGCAAATCGGGAAAGAACTTATCCCTCATTTATTCAGAACAGAGTACAGGAAAATAGTTTCTGTACTCTGTAAATTATTTGGTATTGAATATATGGAGATAGCTGAAGACATTGCAAGCGACACCTTCCTTCTGGCAGCAGAACATTGGGGTTTAAATGGATTGCCGCAGAATCCAACGGCATGGCTTTACTCAGTGGCAAAGAATAAAGCCAAAGATCATTTGAAGCACCATACTATTTTCAAACAAAAAATTGTTCCGGAAATAAGTAAGACAGACGTTATATTGCCCGAAACGGGAATTGACTTATCTAATAAAAACATAAATGACAGCCAACTACAAATGATGTTTGCTATTTGCCATCCTAGTATTTCATCAGAAGCACAAATTGGGCTGTCGTTAAATATTCTCTGCGGTTTTGGAGCAGAAGAAATTGCCGATGCATTTTTAAGTACAAAAGAAACTATTTACAAAAGGTTAGCCAGGGCCAAAGAAAAACTAAGAACTGAAAAAATAAAAATTGAACTTCCCGAACAATCCCAAATAGAAAAAAGGCTGGAAACTGTTTTAACAACAATGTACTTGTTGTTTAACGAAGGTTATCATTCTATTTCACAGGATGCTACGTTGCGAAAAGACCTTTGTCTTGAAGCAATCCGATTAACTTTCCTGCTCACCGAAAATGAATCTACAAACAAACCTCAGGTAAATGCTCTTTTATCACTGATGTGTTTTCATGCATCTCGCTTTGAAGCAAGGATTGATCAAAATGGAGAGATGGTCTTGTATGATGATCAAGACACAAACCTATGGAACAAGGAATTAATTGACAAGGGAGAATATTATTTAAACCTAGCATCGCAAGGCAACAAATTATCTAAATATCATTTGGAAGCCGCCATTGCTTATTGGCACACAAAGAAAGAAGACACGAAAGAGAAGTGGGAGAAGATTTTACTACTCTATAACAAATTACTACAAATAGAATATTCCCCTGTTGCCGCACTGAACAGGACTTATGCGCTTTCTAAAGCAAACGGGAAAGATGAGGCCATTGTTGAAGCGGAAAAATTACAACTCAAAGATAATCATTTATTTCATTCGCTTTTAGCGGAGCTTTACTCAGATATCAACAACGAGAAATCGCTAATGCATTTGCAAACGGCATTATCACTTGCAAAAACGTTATCAGACAAAAGTATCATTACTAAGAGGATGCAAACCTTAAACCAAAAGATAAGAAGATACAGACCAGGTTATAATGACAAACCCGAAACGAAATAATTAAAATTATGGTTAACAATTTAAACAAAGGCAATATGACAACCAAAGAAGTAATTGACCGATACTATGCAGGTATCGAACAGAAAAACGGATGGCAATCTGTAATTGCTGATGATATAATTTTTTCATCAGGCGGACAAATTAGCAATGATAATTATGTTACAGCTACCAGCAGGTTTTTGAATTTAGTTAAGGCCTCAAAAGTACGCGAACTCATAATCGAAGGAAATAAGGCATGCGCCATTGTAAGTTACGAAATACAATCGCCAAAAGGTAATTTAGCTACTTGCGATGTAGCCGAAATCTTAACGGTTCATAACGGTAAAATCAATTCGTCATCAATCTTCTTTGACACCGGATTTTTCAGGAATTTTTTAACCCAATGATAAAAAACTAAAACAATGAAAACGACGATTTTTTTGCGAATTGCTTCCATAGTGGCACTTTTACAATATAGCGCTCATGCAGTTTTTGTTTTTATCTGCATCACCTAAACATGGGGCAGAAGAAATTGCGTTGATTGAAACCATGAAGTCCCATACATGGAATTTTGCTGGCTCTATACATAGCTATTGGAATTTTTATTTTGGATATGGGCTGCTTGCTATTTTATGGGGCTTAATAGAAGTAGTGCTACTTTGGCAATTTGCCACACTTTCGAAACCTGATCCATTCCGTCTGAGACCTGTCATATTCTTAATCTTCATTGCAAATATAGGCCATGCGTTATTGACTTTGAAATATTTCTTTTTATTACCGGCAATTTTCGATTTTATTATAGCTGCCCTCCTTGGTTTTGCATTTATTGGAGCGAAAAAAGATATGAAGATATAAATTAGAGCAATTTATCTTAAAAATTAATAAACCCTGGCTTTTTTTAACTAAAAAAATAGCTAAAATAATTTTGCTTAAATTTTAATTCAGATCAAATGAGACATTTACCCTTGTTTACAGAGCCCGGTTGTTTTGTGGCAGTTTTCATTTTGTTGTTTCAAACGAAACCGGGTCTTGGTCAAAAGCATGATATTGATAGCTTGTATCAAAAACAAACATTTGATACTACAAAAATAACAGGAAATGTAAGCGTTAGTGGTCTGATCCAATCAGGCAATGAAAACAGGACTGTGGCTTCACTGTTGTCAGAACTGACTATCGGTAATAAAGAGTATGAAGTACTGCCGTTAACTAGCATAGCTTATAGTACTAAACCTCACGCAACGGTCGAAAACGAATATTTGGAAAATGTTATTATACGATATCATCAGAAGAAAACCTTTTACCCGGCTATGGGACTCTCTTTTGAGAAAAGCCTTTTGCGAAAAATTGATTACAGAACAAGTTTTAGCCTTACTGGCGTGTGCAATATCGTCAATAAAAATAATCAAAGCTTAAAGCTTGGCTTAGGACTCAACTATGAAATAACCCATTACATGTCGACCGCCTTTTTGCTACCATCCAATGTAGTCGAT
>CAYZNC010000089.1:0-19097 GCA_964478555.1 uncultured Bacteroidales bacterium
AACATTTGAAATTGTTTTCCAAAAAGGCCATAAATAGGGCGGACCTGAGCAATTTCAACGGAAATAAGGTTTTAGACGATACCCTTGAACTTACCCCTCTATATCTTCCGGTTTCCTCTGACGTAAGCGAACATTTGAAATTATTGGTTCAAAAGGCTTTAAATAGGCTGGATCTGAACAATTCAGGTTTTTCAAAATCTTTAGGGCAAAATTATACCCATTATATATTGATGCCGAATGAAATTAGGCCGGCCCCGCAAGATTTTGTAAATGATTGTATCTGTGACGCATTGCACCTGGAGTTTCATTTAAAGCTAAAAAAATGATTTCCTGCATTCTTAGGATTGTAGGCAGAGTCTGGCCTCATCGGTGATTGCATGGCGCACAAAAACAAATGGCGCAAGATTTATAAATCTTTGCGCCATTGTGTTTTAGAGATGAAAATTAGCTTAAGTTCTATTGAACAACCAATCTAATATTCTGCTTTGAAGAACCAGAGGTAATGGATAATATATAAATACCTGATTTCAAAACACTATTGTTATAGGTTATCTGATGGTCACCTTCATTAAAGATAGCATCAACTACAGCTGCAACTAATTTACCGTTCAAATCATAGATATCAATTTGAACATTGGATTTCTTATCCAGTGCAAAATTAATTGTTGTTGAACCTGCAAATGGGTTAGGATAAACAATAGCCATTTTTGAGCTTTCAGTATTTATAACACCATTTATGGCATCTTCAGATTTTAGAACAACGCTAGATCCTACAGCTGAACTGCAATTAGCAACAACCAAGTTACCACCGCTTACTTCTATCCAGTCAATATCGGCAAATTCAGATCCGGAAGTTGTTTCCAATCTAATTTCATTTACACCTTTAATAAATGCCGCTGTAGTTGCAGTAGTTACAAATGTGGATTTATCAACTGTTCTCGGGAATGATACGCTTGAATTTACTGTTGTACCATTGACAATCAATTTAGCAGATGTAGCAGCTGAGGTAGATCCGTTTACATAGCGCCATGTTAAGGTAAAAGTACCAGCTGCTGCTACTTCCACTTTCCAGTTAATTCCTTTTGCAGTGGAATTACTCAAATTAATAGCATAACCGTTAGATGCTCCGCTATATGCTTTTAAAGCTCCGTCATAACTGCATAATCCAGTTGAAGAAGTAGCTGAGTCCTCTATGCGAACTACTGTTGTTGATGCTACTGCAGTAACTGTAACTGCACAAGTTGCTGTTTTTGCACCATCAGCCGTTGTAACTGTAATAGTAGCTGATCCTGCGGCAACACCAGTAACAACTCCAGAGGAACTTACTGTTGCTGCAACTGTGTTATTCGAAGTCCAGCTAACTGATTTATTCGTTGCATTTGAAGGTGAAATGGTAGCCACGAGTGTTGTAGTTGAACCTGCGGGTACAGAAACACTTGTTGGCGAAACAGCTACACCTGTAACAGCTACTGTTGTTGTACTAATATTTACTGTTATTGCACATGTAGCTTTTTTACTTCCATCTGCTGTTGTAACAGTTATTGTTGCAGAACCATTCGATAAGCCTGTAACCAAACCAGTTGAACTAACAGTTGCAACAGTCGTATTTGATGAAGCCCATGTTACATTCTTGTTGGTTGCATTAGAAGGAGCAATAGTTGCAGTTAACTGAACTGTACCATTGGCAGAAGTAATAGTAGAAGAAGTTGGTGATAAACTTACACTAGATACAGCAACATTAGAAGTTCCACATGAAGCTGATACTACACCTGCTGTAGTGACTTGTAAGGTTGCACCTGCACCACATGTACCTGTAATAGCACTAACAAGTGATCCAACAGGAGTCACTTCGTATGAATAAGATGGTTTATTTACAGTTCCTACATTTGAACCACCACCAGTGCAATTTACAAATGCAATTGTGGGGCTTCCTCCGTATGATAAATCTGCTACAGTACCCGAAGCAGCAAAAACACCACTTTCCACATAATCAGAACATCCTTTATCCCCGGCACTTAAACCAATACACTTATTAGTAACAGAACTATTCCAATAGCAGTTTAATTGATGTAATGTTGCATTTCTTGCCCTAACCATTCTTTCTACGCAACCCTGTGCCCACCAGCAATATTGCCATGTCATATTACGTGAACCATCACTAGGATAATCGCTATCACTCGAACTAACCAGGTTAGAAAAACGGTGATCGTCAGTACCTCCTGAACCACCAGCTTTTGGTGGTTTTAAATAGGTAAATTTACACCAGGAAACAGTGACATTATCACATGCTCCTTTATTGTCAAAGTTGCCATCCATGCCATCTTGAAATTCACAATGGTCAACCCAAACTCTGGTACCTTCATTAGTTAGATCATCTCTTCCGTCTGTATCATATGCCCCAGGCCCTACAAAAACTAAATTACGAATGATTACATTATCGGAGCCTGCCTTTATATACAATATACCAGAAGCACCTGCAGTTTGATCATTTGTAAAAAGATTTGCTCCAGGAAGACCAAGTAATGTTTTGTTTGTAACCAAAACAGATAAATAATCACATTGTACAGATCCACTTACTATGACTACCCCATTTCCAGAAGCTGTAAGGGCAGCCTGAAGTTGAGCTTTAGTAGTTACAATTGTTACCGGTCCCGATCCACCTCCGGTGGTTCCTGCCCCAAAACCTTGAGGTGCTGAGAAGCAATAGGTTTGTGCTCTAATTCCCATAAAGTTAAGTAGGAAGAGTGAAAGAAATAGTAATTTGATTGTTTTCATAATTTAATTTTTTAGTTAGTTAATTAATTAATAATAAATAGTCAAAAAAAAATGAATTTGTAGACAGCAAAATCATTTTTTAAAGCACATAAAAGTAGGTTGTAAAAGGTTTGTTAACTTGTTTCAATGTTCCAAATGCATTCGCCTGCGTTACATATTAAAGTTATTAGTGAATAATTATTGACCTTTATTTAACTCATCTTATTTATAATTTTAGAAAACGTAAGGTCTTAACATCTGTACTTATCTGTACCTTAATGATATACATTCCGGGCTTGATATTATTGGCGGGTAAACTTATTTTAAAAGTACCACTTTCGATTATGCCAAAATTTTTATCATCTACTAAATCCCCTAACTGATTGTAAATATATACAGTTATATTACCTTTTTCTGATAAGCTTCCCGATATGTTAATAGCATTCGTAACCGGGTTAGGGTATAGTTCTATTTCTTTTTTAATTGTTGAAACATTAACATCGGCACTCTTTAAGGTACCACTTCCTGTTACCTGCAAATAATCTAAATTAGCACAACCTCCAGAAGTAGTTGCTGTTGCTCGGATTTTGTTGGCACCGTTCAATAGGGTCACGGTTTGTGTTGCAGTGGTTGACCATGTGGTCCATGCAACCGTTGTTGGGAATGCCAAAGCAGAAATAACCTTTGTCCCATTCACATAAATATCAGCGGGACGGTCTCCTACACTGGCATAGCGGAAGAAAATACTAAAGGAACCTGCGGTTGAAGTGGTAACTGTCCATTCAACATAAGTACCAATTGCATTATCAGTATTAGCATAACCGGTACCTGTATAACCTGCATTTGTTGTCTCTGCAACACCGGTATTGATAACGGCATTTTCCCCCTGATATATCAATGTGCTGGTGGAGCCGCTGTTAACAATTATGGTTCCGCCAACAGATGCATTGGGAGAACCTCCTGTTGTTGTTATGGTGTAGTTAAATGTTCCGGTAACAGCAGGTGTACCGCTAATTGTAACCGTCTTAGCCGTTGCATCAAGGGTTGATGTTACTCCGGAAGGTAACCCGGAAACGGTCACTGAAGTTGCGTTTGCCCAGGTATAATAGAAACTGGTGAGCGCTGTACCTAAGGTGACGGTCTGCGATGCGGCACCTGTACCATGTTTTGTAAGTGTTGCTGCAGCAGTGCCGGATACTAAACTATTGATATATTTTTCAATATTGGAATAACCATCACTTCCAATAGTATTTGCATCCGAAGCACTATTGGGGTTTAGTCCGTTTGCTGTTTCCCATGAATCGGGCATGCCATCCTTGTCAGTATCTGTTGGAGCTGTTCCACCATTCAATGTGCCATAACCGCTATTAGCTAAACCTGTTGTAGTTTGGCTTGCCCACAAATCTCCTTTTGTTCCAAGAGAAGTAACGTCAGCAATTACCAGAGCGTCTACCTGATCACGATGCAGAGATGCGCCAACCTTAGCAATAATATCGGCATAAGCCAGTGCAGCAGTTTTAGCTGGAATTGATGCTGTAGTCGAACTCCAGGGGCTCGATAAAGTTATGGTTCCTGATGGAGCATTTAAAGTAGATCCGTTTAGAACACCATCGTTATTGCTATCGAGTATATTACCGCTCATATAAAATGATTGGTTATTCACCTGATACATAGCATTAGAGGCGCTGGTTGTTCTTGGACCTGTAATGAAGTAGTTTCCAATAAGATCGTGGGAAAAAAGCCCTGCTGTGTTACCAGCTGTGTAACCGGCCTGATAATTATAGACTACGTTATTGATGTATTGCGTATTATCTTTTGCTAATGGACAACGGTTGTGCGAATTGGCAAAAAGGCAATTATACCAGGTATAAGGTCCGGTTTCCGTGTGGGCAGCAAATTGTTGTCCAATCGGATCGGCGGTAATACAATATTGAAATGTGATATTCGAAGCACCAACAGCGTCTATATTATTCCACTGAGCAAACTCAACAGACACATGGTCAAAAATCATATTGGATGCATTGTTAAAATTAATACCACTCTTTGAGGCATCAGGATCAAGATCCCCTTGTCTGAACCGGACATAGCGAACAATTACATTAGTGGAAGTTGAAAATGAGACTTCGCGGCCCATAAAACCTATACCATCTCCAGGAGCAGTTTGTCCGGCAATTGTAATATTGCTTTTAACAGAAACTGCAGTAGCCAGGCTAACATAACCTCCGACATCGAAAACTACAATTCGGTTTGATGCACTAACGGCATCACGAAACGAGCCTGTACCTGCATCATTAAGATTAGTAACATGGTAAACTGTGCCACCCCTACCACCTGTTGCAAAAGAACCAAAACCCACAGCTCCAGGGAAAGCAAGTTGTTGTGCATAAGTAGTTGTCAAAGCAATAATGCATGTTATTGCAGTAAATGTAATTTTTAGTAAATTGTTTTTCATGATCATAATGTGTTAGTTATAGTTAAAAAAAATGTTAATAGTTTCTACTCATAATAACAAAGCAACAACCTTGTTTTGGACTATTATCAATCCTAGCAAAATTGCCACTGTATTTTAATCAGGAATCGTTTAGCTTTAAAAACAAAACATAAAAGATCCACTAATGTAAATTAATTAGCTTATTTTTTAATAAATGGCATTGTTTTAACATCGGCGTTCATTTCTACTTTGAGGATATATAAACCAGGTTTGATCATGTTGGTTAGGGCACATATATTAAAATTCCCACTTTCAATTATACCAAAATTTTTGCTATCAACCAAACTTTCCACAGGCCCACATTCTGTGGTCGCCTGAGCCCAAAAAATTCACCTGAATTAAGAATTTAGCTCAGTGTGGAATACTCAAATCGAAAGGGATATTTTATAATACAATTTCTAATCACATTTATTAACTTTAACCCGACTATTAAATAACCTTTGACAATGAAAGTATCTTCTTCTTTCGGGTCTTTCTCCAAGCATATATTTTGTCTTTTCACTTCGCTTATTTTGTCTTTTTCAATTATATATAGTCAGCCTAATAAACTGAGCTTCGTAAATTTTACCATTGAAAACGGTCTGTCAAATAATCTTGTTCATAGTATTTATCAGGATAAGAAAGGATGGATGTGGTTTGGTACTTACCAGGGACTAAATCGTTTTGATGGTTATAAATTTACCATTTTCGATCATCTTCCTTCGGATTCTACAAGTATAGGAGGGTCGCTGATCAGAGCAATGTTTGAAGATAAGGATGGTGGGCTTTGGATAGGGACTGAAAAGAAAGGAATCTACCGTTTTAATCGCGATAAAGATGATTTTAAGATTTTTTCCGGATCAAAGGGTACATTCAACTTACGGGAGCAAACGTACTATGCTATTCAACAGGACCGTGAAGGATATCTTTGGTTAGGAACGGAACATGGATTGTGTAAGGTTGATTTAAATGGGAAGATCCTGAAACTATATCAACACAGGGATGATGATCCGAATTCGATTATCAACAGTACGGTAAAAGTTATTCAGATCGACCGGACAGGTAAATTATGGATAGGGACGATGGCGGGACTTGATATCGTAGACCCTCAATCCGATAAAATAATACATTTGGGTTCTTCGATTGAAAAATTGAAGGACGAAATTTGTACCATCTTCTTTAACACTGATTCTAAAATTTGGATAGGTACCTATAAATACGGGATCATCATTGTTGACCCATTGACGCTCAAGTATGAGCATTTAATTATTGATCCATTGAACGAGAGAAGTTTAACGGTAAGAGTTATTGCAAGAGACCGTGATAATTATTGGATCGGGACCCGGGGAGGTCTTTATATTTATTCAAAAGAAACGAATCATTTTTCCTACTTTAAACATGATGGACGGGAAAGTGAAAGTCTTATTCATAATTCTGTCAGCGATATTTATAAGGATGCCAAAGGTGATTTTTGGATTGCCACCCGCGGAGGGATTAGCTATGTTGTAAAAGAAAAGCAGGTTTTCCAATGCTATAGAGAATTGCCGAACGATAATCACTACCTGAACAATGGTGAAATATATGCATTTTGGATGGATCCGCAGGGAAAGCTTTGGATTGGCACTGAATCGGGCGGTGTGAATGTTTTTGACAGAAGCAGGGGAGTATTTTCTTATATTAAACACGAAAAGAGTGCTAACAGCCTTTCTAACAATTGCGTAAAGGCATTAATGGATGATCATAAAGGTAATTTATGGGTGGGAACTTTTATGGGAGGTGTTGATATTATCAATCTAAAATCGGGACATATTTCCCATTATCAGAATCAGCCTGCTAATAATCATAGTCTTTCCAGCAATAAAGTCTGGTCGTTTTATTCGGACAGCCAAAATAATATATGGGTAGGCACAGAATTAGGACTGGATAAGTATGAGCCCAAAACGGGTACCTTCATTCACTATAAAAATGTAATTTGGGATCAGCCAGTAATATGGATAAAAGAAGATTCAAACCACGATTTATGGGTTAGCTCCAATGACGAGTTGGTTATATATAACACGGCCACCCAAAAAATGAAGCGTTTTGCAGAGAAAACACGGATGATGCTTGAGGATAATTCGGGCAGATTTTGGATTACAACTTTAGATAAAGGCTTGGCTCTGTTTGATAAGAACAAGGGAATTATTAAGAATTATGATCAATCGAAGGGAATTGCTAACGATCAAACATATTGTATCCTCGAAGACAACAATGGTTATTTCTGGATAAGTACCATCAATGGCTTATCGCGATTTGATGCCCAGAAGGAAACATTTAAAAATTTCGATAAACGGGATGGACTGGAAAACAACCAATTCAGGTATGGGGCTTGTTATAAAAGTCCTAAAGGTGAGTTAATTTTTGGCGGTATAACCGGTTTTGATATTTTTAATCCAGAGGATATCCGGGATAATGAATATGAACCCCCCATAGTGCTTACTGATTTTAGAATTTTTAATAAGCATGTGCCTATTGGTAATGCAAAAAATGCTATCATTCAGAAAAGTATTTCAGAAACTCGCAACATTGTGCTCCCTTTTGACCAAAATGTAATAACCATAGAGTTTGCTGCGCTGAATTACGCAAAATCAGCTAAAAATAAATATGTCTATAAATTAGAAGGGTTTGAAAAAGATTGGAGCGATATCGGATACCAGCGCACTGCCACCTACACTAATCTTAACCCGGGAGAATATACGTTTTTGGTAAGAGCATCCAATAGCGATAACGTCTGGAATAAGAATAACCTTGAACTAAAAATTACTTTTTTACCGCCGTATTGGAAAACCTGGTGGTTTAAATTACTTTTCTTTTCTGCTATTATGGCGATTTTGTATCTTCTTTTCAGATTTATGTTAAATCGTAACCATTTGCAGCATGAATTAGTTTATGAGCGGGAAAGAACAAAAAAACTTCATGAACTGGATATGATGAAAGTTCGTTTTTTCACCAATGTATCGCATGAAATACGTACGCCACTTACCTTAATCACTGCCCCTCTGGAAAAAATGCTGCAGTCTGAGATGTCCGTAAAAGAAATGCATTCCTATCATTCCATTATGAACCGTAATGCGCAGCAATTGTTGCGATTGATCAATCAGTTATTAGACTTTCGTAAAAGCGAAACAGGGAATCTGAAACTGGAACTCAGCAGAGGCGATCTCGTTTTTTATTTAAAAGATCTCGTTTCTTCCTTTTCACCGTTAGCGCTTGAAAAAAATATAAAATTGGAATTTAATTCTTCAGTGCAGGAGATATTCACTTTTTTTGATGCGGATAAACTTGAAAAAATCATAAACAATCTACTTTCAAACTCATTTAAATTTACGCCTGATGGAGGATTTGTAAGTGTAAATCTTTCAATGGAAACCGAGCGCGAAAGTCAGGTAGAAAAATTGATTAAAATTGTGGTGAAAGACTCGGGTGTAGGTATTCCTGAGTCGAACATGAACAAAATATTCAACCGGTTTTTCCAGGCAGAAAATGCAAAAAATCAAACGGGTACCGGAATTGGTTTGGCGTTAACCAAAGAACTGGTAAAACTTCACAATGGGCGTATCTTTGTTGAAAGCATTGTTGGTAAAGGAACCGTGTTTACAGTCTATCTGCCTCTATATTCCGGTATCGACGAGGAAATATCTGCTTTGAGAGAAAGCGGTGAAGAGGAGGAGCATGAAATTGAAAGCCATATCAAACAAGACGAGGAAATAACCGGACGAATCTTACTGGTTGTGGATGATAATGCTGATGTAAGGTTTTTTATACGATCTAACTTTGAACCTGATTTTAAGGTTTTGGAAGCGATCAATGGTAAAGACGGATTAAGTGCGGCTTTCAGGTACATTCCTGATATTATTATTTCTGATGTGCTCATGCCGATGGTTGATGGAAAAGAATTTTGTAAAAGACTGAAAAAGGACGAACGCACTTCTCATATCCCCGTCATTTTACTTACAGCGCTTTCGGCACAAAGCAGTAAGATGGAAGGCACTATAGCCGGGGCAGATGATTACATTACCAAACCATTTGATATTATTTTACTGAAAACGAAGGTTGAAAATCTCTTGATGTTAAGAAATATGCTCCGGGAGAAATATTCGGAGGAAATGGTACTGAACCCTAAAAATATAATCATCGAAGACACGGAACAGCAATTTCTTCAAAAAGTTATCGATACTATTGAGAAGAATATTTCCAATACTGAGTTTGATGTTGATAAATTATCGTTAGAAGTTGGGGTTAGCAGAACGCAGCTTTACCGAAAATTGACTGCATTAACTGATTTGCCTGTCAGAGAGTTTATTAAAAACATTCGTTTGAAACGCGCAACTCAGCTTTTGGCACAAAATAAAATGAATATCTTGGATGTATCAATTGCAGTGGGGTTTAAAGATCTCTCGCATTTTCGAAAATGCTTCAGACAGGAATTTGGAATAAGTCCCACTAGATATGCTAACCGAAATACAGATTCGAAGGTAGATGATTAATCGTTAAGTTAAGTCTCAACCGCATATACTACCTTAAATCTATAATTTTAAGTTATTTACAATTGAAACATAAGCTTACTGGAACACCCATTCCCACAATTTGGGACGTTTAGACCTATTCCGGAATATTTAACCACATTATTTAGAATACTTGAAATCCTGCTTTTAGCTCCTCTTTATCTAAAATTGCATTGCTTTTAAATGTAAATCATGAATATTTTAGAAACAAAACTGAAGAGGCTTTCAGTTTGGATTTTTTTGACTTTCATAGTATTCATACTGGCCATTTGCCTGGTTGTAAAATTGTATTTCTAATTATATATTAAAATCATTACTATCTTAAACATGAAACTTCCTTTTAATTTTGCAAACAAGTCACTTTGGGAAAGAAGGTTCCTGACTTCGCCACATCAATTAAAAACGATGTTTATGCAAAGCGAAAAAAAAGTGATGTTTCCGCCTTCAGACCAATTAGGTCGTCCAACACAAATTATTAGTTTTTATTCTTCATAATTACGTAATTTAGTAACAAAAGTCATTGTCATATAAAAGCGTTTGATTTGCTATCAGTTACTGGCCTTTAAACTTTTCATAACTTATTAATAACAAAAAGCAATGCGTAAATTTATAACGGCAATTTTTATTACCCTATTTGTGATTCAAATTTCTGCTCAGCAATTACCGATCAATCAGGTTACAGTGTCGCTTCCAATTATTCCCAATGCGACATTTAACATTTTAAATTTTGGCGCTGGTATATCTTCCGGTGATAATGCAAATGCAATTCAGAAAACTATAGATGCCTGCAATGCAGCTGGGGGTGGTACTGTTACCATTCCATCAGGAGTCTACCTGTGTGGGCCGATTTCTATGAAAAGCAATGTGAACCTTCAGCTTTCGGAGGGATCAACGCTAAAAATGCTTCCTTATGGTAAAGGAAATGGTATTGAACCAGGCACTTATCCAAATTCAGGCAAACCTGATTTTTATACGCATCTGATTTCGGGAAAAGGCCTCAATAACATAAAAGTAAGCGGTTCAGGTACTATTGAAGGTCAGGGTGAGGACTGGTGGACTGCCTATAGAGTCAGTAAGGCAATAAAAAGAGGTTGTTTGATAAGGTTTGATGACTGTAAATATATTGAAATATCAGGAATAACCTTGCAAAATGCTCCCAATGTGCATATTACTATAGGTCGCTCAAGTTCTGATGTAACCATTTCAAATATTATTATTAAATGCCCTGCAAAATCTCCTAATACGGATGGCATCGATACCTGGGCCTCGAATATTCAAATTTTCAACTGCAATATTTCCTGTGGCGATGACAATATTGCTATGGATGCAGGTACGCAAAATATTACGGTTAAAAGATGCACCTTTGGAACCGGGCATGGATGTTCGGTCGGTAGTTATACCAATGGTGTCGGCAATGTTGTGGTTGACAGTTGCACTTTTTCCAATACAACATCCGGTATTCGATTAAAATCAAACAGAGACAGGGGAGGTTCCGAACAAAATTTTTATTATTCCAATATAACGATGAACCACGTTGTCAATCCCATCTTTATCTCCGGTTATTATCCCAAGACTCCGGTTACACCTTCTGATGATGCCGCACAAGAAGTAAAAGCAACTACTCCATCATGGAAGCATATTTATTTGAAAAACATTACAATTTCAGATTCACCAAATGCCGGAACAATCTGGGGGTTACCAGAGCTCGCCGTCACTGACGTTGTGTTTGATAATGTAAAAATTACTGCCGAAACAGGAATGAAAATAAATTTTGCAAACGATGTTGTATTCAAAAACAATTCGGAGATTAATGCACGTTCGGGAGATGCCGTTATAGCTTTTTCCTCAACGGTTTCGGGGATCAATTTTAAAAGTGGAAAGCCTAATTAAATTCATAAAATATTTTTTTACTGACTAAACACCTTAACTATGAAAAAGACCATATTTTTACTACTGCTGCTAATTCTGGTTGGATTGGTAAATTCCTCACAAGTTAGCGGAACTCCCATATCAGCATCGTCAACAATTACATGGCCATTTAATCTTGGCACAGCTGGTCAGTTAGCTACTTTCTCAACCGGCACAGCGGACTACTTCAATACAAACTGGGTTAGTAATGGAACTAACCTCGCTTATAAAGATGTTGCAACAAATTACAACATCAGTTATACCAGGTTTCAACCGGGTACTCAATCTGCTTCAGTAGATGGTACAAACCTTATTAGTTTCAATCTTCGTCCAATTACAGGATTAAGTTTTACCCCAACCAGCATTTCTTTTGACTGTATGCGTTATGGCACGAATGGTGGATCTATTGATGTAGTTTGGAAAAACGCTGATGGAACCACCCAAACTATTGCAACTGCACTCATTCCTGCTCGCGACAATTCAGGCGCTGGTACCCATGCAACCTACGACCTTACTTCTTTATCTATTCCGGCATCTAGCGGCGATTGTGCTTTGTATGTCTATATTTACAATTTAGGAAATTCTAAACAAGTGGGATTAGCTAACATTGTAATTAATGGTAATGTTACCGGCGAAGTTATCAATGTTAACAAATACACATTGGCCTTGGCGGCTTCTCCAACAACAGGCGGAACTGTATCATGCACACCAATAGGGACAACCTTCGATGAAGGTACACCTATTACTGTAAACGCTGCCCGTGGCTTCGGTTATAAATTTTCGCACTGGACAAATGATGCACAAGATACGGTATCAAAAAATAGCAGTTATACCTTTAACATTACAAAAAACACATCGTTGTATGCTGTTTTTAAACCAATAAATACGTATTCTCTGACGCTTAACACCACTGGTGGCGGACAGAACTATATGGTAGTAGTAAGTCCTGCGGGTACTATCGTTGGAGGCCTGAATATGTATGAAGGAGGCACAACCGTGACCCTTACAGCCTGTAACAATAAGATTCTTACTTTTACAAACTGGTTAACCGGCGAAACAAATCCAACAATAACTTTATCTATGACCCAGGACCAAACTGTTACAGCAGTTTATAGTGTTGTGGATTATATAGTTGGCTGGGATTTCTATAAATCGGGAGGTAGCAGTCGCCTGGCCGATTTCTATTCTACCTCAGACAATCAAACAGCTACTTTAATCCTACGGAAAGCAGATGGAACCGTTAATTCGTGGTTGGATAAATCTGATGTTGCTACTGCTGCGGCATACAACGTAGGTCGTGGATCGGGTATTAGCTGGAAACCATTAGCCGATCATAATTATTTTCAAACTAACTTTAACGCCAAAGATTTTACCGACATTAAAGTGTCTGCAGGTATGCAATATAGCTATAATACATACTCAACTCAAAAATGTCAGTACTCATTAGATGGAACCAACTTTACCTCAGTCGGTACTTATACACTGACAAATAGCAACACATGGGTTGACAGTACCTTTAATTTGCCAGCAGACGCTAATCATGCCGCTAAGGTATATGTTCGTTGGATATCTGATACTACCTCTACGATTAAAGGAACGGTAGCTGTCGGAAACGATGGAATAACAATTTCCAATATTTTCCTTACAGCTACGGCATCGATTTATAACGATGGTAAAGCTCCCGCGTTAACAAGTTCTATTCCAACGAGCAGCACAGTAAATGCTTCAGCTACCGGGAAAGTTGTACTTACTTTTGATAAAAAAGTAATGCTTGCAGCCGGCACAACCGTTGTTGCTACATTAGGAGACAAACAAATAACTCCGGCAGTTTCAGGACAAACAATTTCATTTCCATACTCAGGGCTGGAATACACCAAACAATACACTTTTACATTACCAGCCAATTCGGTTTCCGATTTATCTGGCAATATCTTGGCTTCGTCTATCACAATTACCTTCACAACCATGACCCGACCAGCGGTTGCCAAAAAACTGTTTGACTTTGTTGTTGGTGTCGATGGCGATTTTAAAGCAGCAATTACAGCTGCAACTACTGCTTCTATATCGGGAGACCGCTTCCGTATTTTCTTCCCCAACGGAGATTACAATATCGGAACTAACACCGGGGATGCCAATCAAAAGACTGTGATTGCGTTACCGAACATTTCGTACATTGGCGAAAGTACAAATGGTGTTAACCTTTATAATAAACCTACAACTGAGGGTATCAGCATTACGGCCACTATGGCATTTACCAATGCTGCAAATGACATATATATGCAGGATCTCAATTTGTTGAACAAATTAGATTATCATTCAGGAACATTTAGTGGGCGTGCGGCAGCCTTACAAGATCAGGGTACAAGAAACATTTACAAAAATGTTAACCTTTTGAGTGATCAGGATACCTATTACTCCGGATCGGGCAGAAGTTATTTCGAAAATGGTAGCATCCATGGTACTGTTGACTTCCTTTGTGGAGGTGGCGATATTTTCTTTAATGAAATCACCCTTTATCTGGAAGAAAGAACCGGGAACAACATTACAGCTCCTGCAACTGCTTCAAACTGGGGATATGTATTCAATAATTGTACCATCGATGGTTTTGCAATTACTAACGGAAACTTCACTTTAGGTCGTCCATGGCAGAATTCACCACGATCCGCGTATATCAATACTAAGATGAAAGTATTACCCTCGGCAGCCGGTTGGACAGAGATGAGTGTTGTACCTGCGGTATTTGCAGAATATAATAGTACAACGCCTGACGGAACCCCAATAGACTTGAGTTCTCGCAAATCAACTTATACAGCAAGCAATACGTATGTGAATCCTGTTTTAACAGCAAATCAGGCTGCTCAATATACCCTTGAAAATGTTGTTGGAGGAAATGATACCTGGCAACCCAAACTTTATACCGAACAAGCAGAAACCCCGGTTATAAGCATCAATGGAACTACAATTTCATGGACAGATAACACTTATGTCCTTTGTTGGGAAATTTGCAAGGACGGTAAATTTGTAAAATTTGTTGCTTCAAATAGTTACGAAATACCAACCGATGCTGTCATTGGAACTGTTTATACAGTACGCGCAGCTAATGCAATGGGTGGATTAAGTAAAGAGTCAAACCCCGTTCAATTCAATAATACCTCAACATCGACAATTCTGCTAAAAGCAACAAAATTGAAAATAAGTCAATTCGACAATTATGTGGTAATTAGCAATCTGCCTCAGAATTCAACGGTCAATGTCTATGGGTTAACCGGTATTTTACTTCTTATTAAAGAAAATGTTTCCGAAAGTGTTCGTATTCCGGTAAATCAGAATCTGATATTGCAGGTGAAAATGCAAAGCGGAGTTGAGGTATTTAAAATACTTAAACGATAAATAAAACAACTATTCTCACAGAGCATGCGACGGCGGCTCTGTGAGAATTCATTTTATGAATTATTCTCCCCTTAAAACTTGATATGCTATTTTAGTAGACTTTCATAATATCAAAAAATATTCAATCAGTAATAAAGAAAAATTACATTTAATCTTAGGAAGAATTAATAAATTAGAATTATTAGAAGTGTACAAATCAATAGATACTAGAATGGTCTGTATTATTCATTATAGCAATGGTCAACTAGTAAAATAAGCTTTGGTGGTACTAAAATTGCAATGTACAAAATAAGGCTTATAAAAAAGACACTGTGCTAATTAACCTAATCGAAAATAAATAACTTCTCCTCATTTCAAGGCTTCCCCATTAAAAGAAACCTATATGGATAATTAAAAAGATTGTAAAAATTAAATTAACTTAACGCTATAGTTTATTGGATGCTCAATAAAAATGTTGCACTTGTGAGAGACTTGATCTTTAAATAAGATAAAATGATAAGAAAAGTTGCACTGTTGCTGTTTTGTTTAAACCAAATTGTTTTTTGCCAGAATACCAAAATTAATTTTGACAATTTTACAACAGAAGATGGATTGTCTGACAATTATGTAAACTGTGTATTACAGGACCATAAAGGATGGATATGGATTGGAACAGGCATGGGTATTGAAAGATTTGACGGAATTAAGTTTAAAAAATATGCCATTTATTCATCTGATGCAAAAGTTAAAGAAGTCATTTTAGCGAGAAATTTTTATGAAAGCCATACAGGTACCCTTTATGCATGTGCAGAAGATGTGGGTTTGTTTAAATATAATCAGGGAAAGGATTGTTTTGAAAGATTATTAATTAATGGAAATCCTGTATTGACTGATGTTTCAGTTAAGGATTTGGTTGAAGATATGGATGGCAGCCTCTGGGCAGCTACAAAAAAGGGTATTTGCAAAATTGATTTAAAAAACCAAAAAGTAATTTCATATGTTCATGACGGGCACAATGAAAATTCGCTGATAAACGATTATGTTCGAAGACTGGTTTTAGATGACAGTTCAAAATTGTGGATTGGGACCCAGCACGGACTTGATAAATTTGACCCCGCAAATAAATCATTTGTTCATTATTCAAAAATCAATCCTCTATTAAATGATGATATTCTGGATATTTGTCTGGACAATAAAAAAAGAATTTGGATAGGTACGTCAAGCCATGGAATAGTGATAATAAATAATCCACAGAAGGGAAATAGTTTGAATTTTATTCCTGATCGAAAAAATGACAGAAGCTACAAAGTAAATGCAATATTACAGGACAGGGAAAAAAAATTTTGGATTGGCACACGCGGGGGTCTGTACTTATACGATGAAAAGGATAACAGCATCATCTTATTAGAGAACAATCTTCTTGAAAACAAATCCCTGATACATAATTCCGTAATGAAAATTGCACAGGATAAAAAAGGCGATCTTTGGATATCAACCAGAGGTGGGCTAAGCTACATGGTTAAGGAGAAACAGGAATTTGAATATTACAGGGCTTTGCCAAATAATAATAAATATTTAAATAATAGTGAAATATATTGTATTTGGATTGATAAATCTGGCAACGTTTGGATGGGTACGGAAAACGGTGGCGTAAACATACTGGATAGAAAAAAAGGCACATTTAAATATTTAACAGCTTCTGCCAATGGTCTTAGTAATAATTGCATAAAATCGATCAATTCCGTTGGCGATGGAAAGCTATTAATCGCCACTTTTCAGGGAGGCTTAAATGTCTATAATGAAAGAACCGGTAAGATTACCTGGCTTAAACACGATCCGAAGAATAAAAATAGCATTTCCAGTGATATGGTTTGGGATATATGCTTGGATAAGACTGGCGCCGTGTGGATAGGAACCACATCCGGTTTGGATAAATATGATCCGGTAACACAGAAATTTGTGCATTTTCCTGAATTTGACAATATGGTAAATGGGGTTACATGGATTGGGGTGGACTCAGACAATGATTTATGGCTGGGTTCCGAAATTATTAAAGTTTTCAGACCCGGGCATGGAATTATCAATACATTCAAGGAAAAAGGGCGGGGATTTTTTGTAGATAGTAAAGGTCAATATTGGGTAATGAGTGGAAACAGAGGAATTGTTTTATACGATAAAAATAAAGGTGCTCTGAAAGTATATGATGAAAATGCAGGAATAGCAAGTAAATTAACCTATTGTATGCTTGAAGACAGAAACAATAATTTGTGGATCAGCACGGCTGATGGCCTTTCATGCTTTAATCCCAAAAATAAGACCTTTAAAAATTATTATAATATCGATGGCTTGCAGGGAAATCAGTTTCACTATGGGGCCGCTTGTAAGGCAAATAATGGAGAGATGCTTTTTGGCGGGGTAAAAGGTTTAAATATATTCAATCCTGATAAAATAATTGAAAACAAGTATATACCACCTGTTTATATTACAGACTTTAAAATTTTTAATCAATCTGTTCAAATCAGTAATGACAAACGATCCATTTTAAAAGAATCAATTACAGAAACAGAGCGGCTCGAAGTTCCTTATAAATTCAATGTTCTTACTTTTGAGTTTGCAGCACTTAACTATACCAATAGTATACGTAATAAATATAAATATAAACTTGAAGGTTTTGATAATGGGTGGACCGAATCGACCGAGAATAGAAGTGCAACTTATACTAATTTAAATCCGGGAGAATATTGCTTTAGGGTCATTGCAAGCAACGATAAGGGTTATTGGAATGAAACCGGGACCTCAAAAAAATTAGTAATCTTACCTCCTTTTTACAGAACATTTTGGTTTATAGCATTCATATTTTGTGTTGTTACAATTCTTTTTTCATTGGTATTTATTTTTATTTTTAAAAGAAGGGAATTAAGAAAAACTTTTGAATTCGAAAAAATAAAAGCCCAAAAACTGCACGAATTAGATTTATTTAAATTACAGTTTTTCACAAATATCTCTCACGAGATAAAAACCCCTTTAACATTGATAATTAGCCCTTTGAAGAAAATTTTGAAATACGACTTTGCAAATTCAGAAGTAAAGGAGAATTTGAATTTGATGGAAAGGAATGCAGACCATTTAATGAAATTGGTAACACAACTGCTTGATTACAGGAAATTACAGGAAGGAAAATTAAAAATTGAAATGAAAAGGGGAGATATTGTGCAAGTTTGTAAGGAAGTGTTTCTGTCCTTTGAAGGAGAGATGAATGAACAATCGATTAAGTATAAATTTGGAAGCGTTCAGCAAAAAATAGTTACCGGCTTTGATCCTGATAAATTAAAAAACATACTCAACAATCTTATTTTTAATGCAATCCGTTACAATAAAAAGGGAGGATCCATTATATTTTTTATTAGCTTGGACATCGAGCAAGAAAAGGAATTTAACCAAGCGGAAAAACATTATATAAAAATTGTACTCAAAGATTCGGGTATTGGCATTAATGAAAAGGAAATCCCAAAGATCTTTGACAGGTATTACAGTAAATCCTCTGAAAAAGGGTTCACCAGTTCAGGGATAGGACTTGCATTTACAAAAGAATTAATTGCATTACATCATGGGAAAATACAGGTTGAATCTAAGGAAGGTTTTGGTACAACATTCACTATGATGCTTCCTTTTATTGAAGATTTAATTGAAAATGCGCAAGAATTTCAAATAAATGAAATTAGCTCAAAAGAATACATCAAGACCGAAACTTTTGAATTAGAACAAAAAAACAAAAAGATCCTTTTGGTGGTGGAAGACAATGAAGATGTCCGTTCTTTCATTAAGTCTCATTTTAAGAAAGAATACCTTGTTCTTGAAGCAACGGACGGTAAAGAAGGGTTGGAACTAGCCATAAAGACAATTCCCGATATTATGATTTCAGACATCATGATGCCTCTTATGGATGGAAAAGAATTATGTGAAAAAATAAAAAAAGATGAACGTACTTCTCATATTCCTATAGTTCTTTTAACCGCACTCTCCTCGAAGGATAATATTAAAGAAGGTTTAGT
>CAYZNC010000090.1:0-17333 GCA_964478555.1 uncultured Bacteroidales bacterium
CACCCTTACTATTACCGTAACATCTGTTATTGACAGGCCAATTGCTGATAATGATGAGGCTACGACAAATCAGAATACACCTGTTTCTTTCAATGTTACTTCCAATGATGTTGGGGTAGACGCACCAATTAATGTTGCAAGTGTTGATTTAGATCCCTTAACAGCAGGAATTCAAACAGATTTTACTGTTGCAGGAGAGGGAACCTATCATGTCAACAATTCAGGTCTTGTAACCTTTACTCCTGTTGCCGGTTTTTATGGAACAACAACTCCTGTAAGCTATACTGTCAATGATAATTTGGCGCAAACATCCAATACTGCTTCTATTTCTATTACTGTTATAGCAGCCAGCGCCCCTGTTGCAGTTGACGACGCAGCTAGTACCAACGAAGGATCCGCAGTTAATATTAATATTACGGCTAATGATAATGCTCCGAATGGCTCTATTAATGTAAGCAGGGTTGATTTGGACCCTTCAACTCCGGGAATTCAGCAATCCTATGACATACCTGGCGAAGGAACATTTATGGTTGATATGACGGGGATGGTTACTTTCCAACCTGCATGGAATTTTTATGGAACAGTAACTGGTCAATATACCGTAAAAGATAATATCGGATTGATTTCAAATATTGCCAACATTACAGTCACTGTTATTCATGTAAATCAACCTCCCACAGCTGTGGATGATGCTGCTTCAACCAATGAGGATACACCGGTCACTTTTAATGTAGTTGCTAATGATTATGATGTGGATGGGAGCATAGCCGTCAATTCTGTAGATTTGGATCCTTCAACAGTTGGCAGGCAAACAACCTATGCGGTAACCGGAGAAGGCACCTATACTGTGGATAATTCAGGTAATTTAACTTTCACTCCTGCTTTAAATTTTAACGGTACCACAACACCTATTTATTACACTGTTAATGACAATTTGGGATTATCATCTGATATCAATTTACCCGGAATGATTTCGGTAACGGTAGTATCCGTAAATGATCCTCCGGTTGCAGTTAATGATGCTATTCTTGCACCTTCAAATTCAAATGTTGTATTTAGCGTAACTTCAAATGACATTGATGTAGATGGTACGATAAATACCAGCACAGTTGACTTAAATACTTCTTTCCCGGGGATTCAAAATACCTATTCAGTTGCAAATGAAGGAACGTATACAGTTGATAACTCTGGAATTGTAACTTTTGTACCTTTACCTTCATTTGTAGGACCAGTAACTGCAACAACGGTAAATTATACTGTAAATGATAATTCCGGAGCAACATCAAATATCGCAACTATATCAATTACACTGTCTGATCCTAGTGCTCCTCAGGCCATTGCTGATAATGCCAGCATGAATGAAGACGGAACACCGGTGACCATAGACGTAAAATTCAATGACATTCCAGGTTCCGGTGCTATCGATTCTACATCAATTGATTTAGACCCTATAACTGTAGGACAACAAACAAATGTGGTGAAAGTTCAGGGAACATGGAGTGTAAGTACCACTACTGGTATTGTGACTTTCACTCCTGCTGCAAACTTTTTTGGAGTAGCAACTTTAGATTATGTTTTATATGATGACAATGCTACACCTTTGGTATCTAATGCCGCAACCATCACAGTTACGGTAAACCCGGTAAATGACGTTCCTTCTTTTACTGTAGGGAGTAACCAAACTGTTTGTGAAAACAGTGGCCTGCAAGTCATAAATAATTGGGCAACTGCATTAAGCGCAGGCCCTGCAAATGAATCGTCCCAAACTCTTTCATTTTTAGTAACCAATAACAACAATTCTCTTTTCAGTTTACAGCCAACTGTGGATGCTATAGGAAATCTTTATTATACTCCTGCATCAAATCAAAGTGGTTCAGCTACTGTTTCGGTTAAAATAAAAGATGACGGTGGTACATCTAATGGAGGTATAGATGCCTCTGCTATCCAAACATTTACCATTACGGTTAATTCTCAATCTGCACCGGTAATTGGAATAATTACCCAGCCAACATGTGGAACTCCCACAGGTAGTGTTGCTTTAAGCGGATTACCTGCTACTGGTTCATGGACATTAACACCATCGTCAGGCACACCGGTAATAGGCACAGGAACCACTTATACTTTTAATGGGCTTAATGCATCTTCAACATATACCTTCATGGTAACTAATGCATCCGGCTGCACATCAAATGCATCTTCGAATGCAGTGATTAATGCTACACCTTCGTCACCTTCTGTTCCAACAGTTTCAGGCACAACCCAACCAACTTGCCCTGTACCAACTGGTACCATTGTATTCAGTACGCAGGCTGGTGTTCAATATAGTATTGGCTCAGGATATCAAGCTGGATCTACCTTTTCTGGTCTGGAACCAGGAACATATACTTTGACGGTGCGAAGCATTGCGGACAATAGTTGTATTACAGCCGCTGCCTCAATAGTTAACATTAATGCAATTCCGGCAAATCCGGTAGCACCTGCAGCTGCTGTTTCTCAGTCATTTTGTGGTAGTGCTGTTATTTCAGATCTTACTGCTACACCTCCTGTTGGAAGCACAGTAAATTGGTACACAGCTTCTACTGGCGGTTTAGCGCTTGCCAATGGATATGTTCTTTCCAATGGTGGAACTTATTATGCTGAGTCACAAAACACTACTTCCTCATGTGTGAGTGCTATTCGTACAGCTGTTGGTGTTGTTATTTCAGCAATTCCTCCCGCTCCAACGGGTTCTCCTTCGCAATCATTTTGTTCTCCAACAAATCCCACATTAAACAATATCGTAATTGTTGGTAGTAACATTCAATGGTATGATTCAAACGTTGCAGGTACACTTTTAAATTCCAACACAGCCCTTGTAAATGGGACTACTTATTATGCAAGTCAAACAGTAAGTGGCTGCGAATCGTCTTTACGGTTGGCAGTTACCATTACCTTGAATGCATGTAATCCAGGTGTTACTTTATCGGTCAATAACTCAAGTATTGCCGAGTCTGGTGGCATTGCTACCATTACTGCAACTTTAAGTTATGCCACATTGCAGAATGTCACTGTTAATTTAGGATATAGTGGAACAGCAACAGGAGGTACTGATTATACTGCTGCCAGCTCAAGCATTGTTATTCCTGCAGGTAGTACAACTGGAACCACAACTGTTACTTCGATTAACGACTTCATAGTTGAACCTGGTGAAACTGTGATTGTTGATATTACGAGCGTAGTTAATGGGACTGAAACCGGCACGCAGCAAGTCACAACTACTATTACAGATGATGATGTTGCCGGTGTTAATGTCTCAGCAATCAGCGGGCATACCACGGAGGCAGGTGGTACAGCCACTTTTACAATCGTTTTGAATTCACAGCCAACAGCTAATGTAAACATTGGGCTATCCAGTAATGACTTAACAGAAGGCACCGTAAGCCCTGCCAGTGTAACCTTTACCTCGGCAAACTGGGATACACCGCAAACAGTAACCGTAACTGGTGTTGACGATGCAATTGTGGATGGAAATATAACTTATACAATCATCACTGCTGCCGCTACTTCAATGGATGCTAATTATTCAGGTTTAAATGCCAGTGATGTTTCGGTTATCAATGATGATAATGATACTCCTGGTATTACAGTGTCTTCCATTAGTGGTCATACCACCGAAGCAGGCGGAACGGCCACTTTTACGATGGTTTTAAATACTCAGCCCACTGCTAATGTTACAATAGGCTTAACCAGCAGCGATCTTACCGAAGGCACAGTGAGCCCCGCAAACGTAACTTTTACCAGTGGTAATTGGAATACTCCGCAAACAGTTACAGTAACCGGAGTTGATGATATTATTCAGGATGGAGACATCCCATATTCTATCATTACAGCTGCGGCGGTATCAACCGATGGCGTTTATTCCGGCTTAAATGCCAATGATGTTCCGGTGATCAATGACGATAATGATGTTGCCGGTATAACGGTATCGGCTATTAGTGGACATACTACCGAAGCCGGAGGAACCGCCACTTTCACAATTGTTTTAAATTCCCAGCCAACTGCTAATGTTTCAATAGGTTTATCCAGTAATGACCTGGCGGAAGGAACCATATCCCAGTCTTCAGTAACTTTCACATCTGCTAATTGGAATACACCACAAACAATCACCGTAACTGGCGTTGATGATGCTTTGCAGGACGGGAATATAACTTATTCCATAATCACGGCTGCAGCAACATCAACCGATGGCAATTATTCAGGAATAAATGCCAATGATGTTACTGTTATTAATGATGATAACGATGTAGCTGGAATGACCGTTTCAACCATCAGCGGACATACAACTGAATCAGGAGGAACTGCCACTTTTACCATTGTTTTAAATTCCCAGCCAACGGCTGATGTATCCATAGGGTTATCCTGCAGCGATCTTACGGAAGGCACTGTAAACTCATCCTCTGTAACATTTACCTCAACCAACTGGAATACGCCACAAACGATAACTGTAACCGGAGTTGACGATGCCATGCAGGACGGAAATATCACTTATTCAATAGTTACTGCTGCTGCAGCTTCCGCTGATGTCAATTATAACGGAATGAATGCTAACGATGTTACGGTACTCAATGACGATAACGATGTAGCTGGAATTAGCGTTTCCGCTATCAGTGGACACACCACAGAAGCAGGAGGAACCGCCACCTTTACAATTGTTTTGAATACGCAACCAACAGCTGACGTTACGGTAGGATTATCCAGCAATGATTTGACCGAAGGTACGGTGAGTCCATTAAGTGTCACTTTCACAAATGGCAATTGGAACACACCCCAAACGGTCACCGTAACCGGAGTTGACGATGCCGTTCAGGATGGAGACATTACATATTCAATTATTACTGCACCTGCAACATCAGGGGATATCAATTATTTTGGTAAGAATGCCAATGATGTTACAGTGATCAACGATGATGATGATGTGGCAGGAATTACTGTTTCTGCTATAAGTGGACATACCACCGAAGCTGGAGGAACAGCGACCTTTACAGTTGTTTTGAATAGCCAGCCTACCGCTAATGTTACAATAGGATTATCCAGCAGCGATTTAACCGAAGGAACTGTAAATACTTCTTCAGTTACATTTACCAATGCAAACTGGAATACACCACAAACAGTTACTGTTACAGGAGTTGATGATGCTTTAGCAGATGGTGATATAAGTTATACTATTGTTACTGCCGGAGCAATTTCAGCTGATAATAATTATTCAGGGTTAGATGCAAATGACGTTATCGTAATCAACGACGATAACGATGTGGCAGGTATCACGGTATCGGCTATCAGTGATCATACTACTGAATCAGGGGGAACAGCTACTTTTACCATAGTTCTAAATAGCCAACCGACTGCCGACGTTTCAATTGCTTTATCCAGCAGTGACCTCACTGAAGGTACGGTAAGTCCCTCCAGTGTCATTTTCGCATCTACCAATTGGAACACACCTCAAACAATTTCGGTAACAGGTGTGGATGATGCTTTTCAAGACGGGAACATCAATTATTCCATCATCACGTCTGCCGCAACTTCAGCTGATATAGTTTATTCAGGTATGAATGCCAACGACGTCAATGTGATCAATGATGATAACGATGTGGCAGGTATCACAGTATCTGCGATCAGTAGTCATACAACTGAGGCAGGGGGAACAGCTGAATTTACCATTGTGTTGAATAGCGAGCCAACAGCTGACGTAACCATAGGATTATCCAGCAATGATTTGACAGAAGGAACTGTAAATACTTCTTCAGTTACATTCACCAATGTAAACTGGAATACACCACAAACAGTTACAGTAACTGGTGTTGATGATAATTTGATTGATGGCAATATTTCCTACTCAATTATAACTGCGCCAGCCTCTTCCACTGATGTTAATTATAACAATTTGAACGCTGCTGATGTTTCAGTCATTAATGATGATGATGATATAGCAGGATTTACATTGAGTAAGCTCAGTGCATTAACATCGGAGTCAGGAACCACTGATAATTTCACAGTTGTCCTAAATGCTCAACCTTCAAGCAACGTTGTTATTAATGTAAGCTCTGGCGATCTCACAGAAGGAACGGTAGCTCCAGCTTCTATTACTTTCACTCCAGCCAATTGGAACACCCCACAAACAGTTACGATTACGGGTGTTGACGACTTAATTGCTGATGGTTCAATTATATATAACGTAACTTTAAGTATCGTAGATGGTTTGTCAGACGACCATTTTGATCCTTTACCCGATCAAACCGTATCTGTCACGAATAGTGATAACGATTCACCTGGTATCACGGTATCAGGTATAAGTTCGCATACTACTGAGGCCGGAGGAACTGCTACATTTACGATTGTTTTGAATACGCAACCAACGGCTGACGTTTCAATAGGATTGTCAAGCAGCGATTTAACAGAAGGCACAGTTAGCCCTGCCGCTGTAATTTTTACGAATGCCAATTGGAACACTCCGCAAACTGTAATAGTTACTGGTGTTGACGATAATATGATTGATGGTAACATATCCTATAGTATTGTAACCTCATCAGCTACCTCATCAGATAGCAATTACAATAATTTAAATGCCGATGATGTTTCAATTATTAATGACGATGACGATATTGCTGGTTTCACTTTGAGTAAACTAAGTGCACTAACTTCAGAAACCGGAACCACGGACAATTTTACGGTGGTACTTGACGCGCAGCCATCTAGCAATGTGGTAATCAGTGTTACTTCAGGCAACCTATCAGAAGGCACTGTCAGTCCGGCAAACCTCACATTCACTCCTGTGAATTGGAACATTCCACAAACTGTAACCATCACAGGTGTTGATGATGCAATTGCAGATGGTGATATCAATTATGATGTAACTTTGAGCATTGTTGATGGGTTATCGGATAACAATTTTGATCCGTTACCTGACCAAATTGTTACTGTTACCAATTCCGACAACGATACACCAGGCATTAACGTATCAGCTATTAGCGGACATACCTCAGAAGCTGGAGCAACCGCCACCTTTACAATCGTTTTGGATTCCCAGCCTACCGCTGATGTCACCATTGGTTTATCCAGCAGTGATTTAACAGAAGGAACCATAAGTACAGCCAATGTAGTGTTCACACCAGCTAACTGGAATATTCCACAAACAATTACTGTGACTGGTGTTGATGATGCAGTGTTGGATGGAAATATAACCTACTCAATTGTAACTGCAGCAGCAATTTCTGGCGACGCCAATTATTCAGGGTTAGACCCAATTGATATCGCAGTCATTAACGATGATAATGATGTTGCAGGAATCACCGTTTCTACCATCAGTAATCATACTACCGAAGCAGGAGGAACAGCCACCTTTACAATTGTCTTGAATAGCCAACCAACAGCTGATGTTTCAATAGGTTTATCGGTTGATGATTTAACCGAAGGCAGCGTAAGTCCATCTTCCGTGACTTTTGCATCTTCTGATTGGAATACACCGCAAACAATTACTGTAACAGGTGTTGATGACAATATGATTGATGGTAATATTACTTATCACGTTGTAACTGCGGCGGCCACTTCAGCGGATGGCAATTACAATTCGTTGGATCCACCGGATGTGTCGGTTATCAATGATGATGACGATGCCGCAGGCTTCACGCTGAGTAAACTAAGTGCACTAACATCAGAATCCGGAACTACGGATAATTTCACCGTTGTCCTTGACGCTCAGCCTGTCGCTGATGTTGTTATAAATGTTACTTCAGGCGATCTTACGGAAGGAACGGTAAGTCCTGGTATCCTCACATTTACTTCGGTCAATTGGAATATTCCACAATCTGTAACAATTACAGGTGTTGATGACGCACTTGCCGATGGTTCCATAAATTATAATGTTACCTTGAGTGTAGATGCTGCTTCGGATGGTAATTTCATTTCATTGGCTAATCAAACTGTAGCCGTTACCAATGCTGACAACGATACTCCTGGAATTACATTATCTTCTATTAGCGGATATACCACCGAAGCAGGTGGAACGGCTACTTTTACAATTGTTTTAAATACGCAACCAACAGCAGATATAACCATAGGCTTAACAAGTAGTGACTTGACCGAAGGTACGGTCAGTCCGGCCAGTGTAACATTTACAAGCGGAGACTGGAACACACCTCAATTGGTAACTGTAACTGGCGTAGACGACAATACTATCGACGGTAATATTATCTACAGCATTGTAACTGCTGCGGCCACTTCAGCGGATGGCAATTACAATAATATAGATCCGTCAGATGTTGCAGTAGTTAATGATGATGATGATACTCCTGGGTTCACGTTGAGTAAATTTATTGCAATAACCTCCGAATCCGGAACGACTGACAATTTCACCGTTGTCCTGAATGCTCAACCGGTAACAGATGTAATTATTGATGTTAGCTCAGGTGATCTCACAGAAGGCACCGTCAGCCCGGCTATCCTCACATTTACCCCGGCAAATTGGAATACTCCACAATCTGTAACAATTACAGGTGTAGATGACGTAATTGCTGATGGATCTATAATTTATAATGTTACCGTGAGTATAGATGCTGCTTCTGATGGCAATTTCGTTTCATTAGCTAGTCAAACAGTTGCTGTTACCAATACGGACAATGAAACTCCGGGTATTTCTGTTTCAGCCATTAGTGGGCATACTACCGAAGCTGGCGGAACAGCCACCTTCACAATTGTATTGAACACCCAGCCAACAGCAGATGTGAGTATAGGTTTATCGAGCAATAATTTGAGCGAAGGTACCATCAGTACAACCAGCGTAACTTTTACCAGTGCTAACTGGAATATACCACAAACGGTAACTGTAACCGGGGTTGACGATCAAATTGTTGATGGAAATATTACCTATAACATTGTAACAGCTGCTGCCACTTCGGCGGATAATAATTATAATAATGTTGATCCTTCCGATGTTCCGGTTATCAATGATGATAATGATAATGGCAACAACCAACCGGTAGCTAATCCGGATAATGTTACATTGAATGAAGACACACCCGCTATCTTTGATGTTCTTGTCAACGATACTGGTTTGGGTGATGGAGGTTTGGTATTAACAATAGCTTCGTCCGGAAAGCATGGAACAACCATTGTGAACGCTGATAATACCATCACATATACACCTGCTGCCGACTATAATGGCGTGGATTCAATAGTTTACAAGGTTTGTGATATCAATGGCGATTGCGCAACTGCTTCAGTTCATATTATGGTTAACAGTGTAAACGATGTGCCTGTGCTTGTGGATGATATCGCCAGCACCAATCAAAATACAGCTACTTCAATTAATGTGCTTGCCAATGATATTGGTCTTGGCGATGGTGGTATAATAGTATCAGTAGTCTCTAGCGGAACTCATGGAAATGTTATCGTGAATGCAGATAACACCATTACCTATACGCCAGCTATCAATTATACCGGAAATGATACCATAACATACAAAGTTTGTGATGCAGATGGGAGTTGTAGTACAGCAAGAATTATTGTTACCATTGTTAACACTAATCATGCTCCTGTAATTAGTTCTAAAAATCCGGATATCACAGTAGTAGAAGGTACAAAGGTAGATATTTGTTATGCTGTAAGTGATGCAGACAATAATTCAATTACTCCTACCGGCACAGTAAACCATGGTACCATAAGCTATGCCGGGACTGGCACGGTATGTTTCAGCTATACATCTGATAATTATATTGGAAAAGATGTTTTCATTGCCACATTCTGTGATAATCTTGGAGCATGTGTGAGTGACACAGTAATAATCACGGTAATCCCAAAGGTAGCTCCTCCTAAGGCTAAAATTGACACCTTGTATCTGCAAACGTCCATAGGTAGAAAAGTTTCAGGTTGTATAGAAATGGATTCAACCACTGATGCGCTAACATTAACAGTTATCGCAACACCACAGCATGGCACAATAACAAGCGAAAGCTCCCTATGTGTCACATATCAACCAACAGAAGGCTTTTCCGGAACCGATAGAGAGATTGTTACCATTTGCAATAATTCGGGGCAATGTGATACGGTTGTTGTAGTTATGGATGTTATAGCTGTTAAAATTCCGCAAGGTTTCTCTCCTAATGACGATGGCATTAACGAATTTTTTATCATCGAAGGTGCAGAAGCATTCGACCATGTGTCCATTGAAATATTTAACCGATGGGGAAACAGAGTCTACGAATCGAAGCAATACAAAAACGATTGGGACGGAACATCGGTATCCAGCTTTGTCCTTGGCGACAAACATTTACCGGCTGGAACCTACTTCTATCTTGTAAACTTTAACAATGGGAAAAAACCGTTGGTGGGGTATGTATACATCAGCCGTTAAACAATTGAATTAAAAAATTATGAGTATGCGAATATCTATATCGAAAATTTTGACAATCATTCTGTTGTCTATTCCGGTAATTGTAAATGCTCAACAGGATCCCATGTTCACGCAGTATATGTTTAATACTCTGGCTGTAAATCCGGGATACGCGGGGAGTCGTGGGGCTCTAAATATAACCGGATTAAACCGGGCGCAATGGGTAGGAATAGATGGTGCTCCGAGGACACAGACTTTTTTTGCACATACTCCCTTATTTTCAAAGAAAGTAGGTGTGGGAATTTCGTTAATAAACGATAAAATTGGACCCATCAGGCAAACAATGATTTTCAGTGACTACTCTTATACCGTAAAAGTCACAGAAAACTCAAAACTGGCTATGGGATTGAAGTTTGGATTAAATATGTATAAAACAACATTTAATGATGTAAGTATTAATCAATCAAATGATGATGCTTTCATCGATAATCCCATTAAGCCTCAACCAAATTTTGGCTTTGGCTTATATTACTATTCGGACCAATATTATATCGGAATATCGACACCTAAACTATTGCAGCCCAAAATGGTGGAACAACTGGACTATTCCAAAATTATGGCAAAACGTCACTTTTTTATAATTGGTGGCTACATATGGAGCATAAACGAACAATTAAAGTTTAAACCAACTACGCTTATTAAAATGACCAGCGGTGCTCCCATTTCGCTTGACTTAAATGCCAACATGCTTTTCAGAGATAAACTATGGTTAGGCGTTGGCTACCGTTTTGGCGATTCATTTAATGCAACTTTAGAACTTCAATTAACTAATCAGTTTAAGTTTGGTTATAGTTTTGATTATACCATCTCAAATCTCACAAAATATAATCATGGTAGCCATGAGCTTATGATTAGCTACGACTTTGTGTTCAAAAAAGATAAAATTATTTCACCCCGATATTTTTAAGCTAAGCGTATGAAGAATTATTTGTTATGCATAACCTTACTTTTCACCAGTGGCTTATTGGCACAAGTAAAAGAAAATGAGGCGACAAAAGGACTATTTAATAAGCGGAAATTTGAAAGGGCCAATGACCAATTTAATAATCTTGCATATTCCCATGCATTAACCTTGTATAATGAACTGGCCGTAGATCATTATAGAATGAACGACATTGTTCCAAAATTGGGAGATTGTTATTATCATTTGGGCAATACGGAAATGGCCGAAAAATGGTATGCAGATGCCGTTGTTTTTGATAGTATTGCTCCGGATTACTATTATAAATATGCCCAAATGCTCAGGAGTAATGGAAAATACACGGAATCGGAAAAATGGTTGGATCGTTATCATAAATTTAAGAACCAGGATTCGAGGGTAGAAGATGTCCTTTCTAAGAAAGACTTATTGGAGGTCCTTTCAAAACAGAAAAGCATGTATACCGTAACTGAGATGAAAAAATTGAATTCGGAGTTTGCCGAATTCGGAGCAATCCCATGGAATGGCAAGATTCTATTCACTTCCGGACGACCTCATAATTTAGTAGTGGAAACTTCCTATGCCTGGAACGAAAAACCCTTTCTTGACCTTTATGTATATGATACCTCTCAGGTCAAGCATCCAATTTATCTGTTCGATCATAACGTGAATACAAAATATCACGAGGGTCCAGCCTCATTTGCTAAGGATAATACAATCTTATATTTTACAAGAAATAGCTATGATAAGGGTAAGCGTACCGATGGTAAAAATGGCACCAATCATTTAATGCTTTTTAAGGCTGAATTTTTGAACGGCAAATGGGAAAATATCACTTCACTCCCTTTCAATGATAAGGAATATTCTGTAGGTCATCCCTCCGTTTCGCCGGATGGAAAAAGGTTGTATTTTGCTTCCGATATGCAGGGTACTCGTGGCGGTACCGATATTTTTTATGTCGATATTATTTCAGAAACCGAATACGGAAAACCAGTTAACCTTGGTAAAAATATTAATACCGAAGGGAATGAAATGTTTCCCTTTATGGGCAATGATGGTCTGTATTTTTCATCCGATGGTCAGGCAGGATTGGGCGGATTGGATATTTTTTTCTCAAAACTATTACCGGATGGAACATTTGGTGAAGCGCAAAATCTTGGAGCTCCAGTAAATAGTTGCAAAGACGATTTTAACTATGTAGCCAACACGGATGGTCGTTCAGGTTTTTTTGCATCGAATAGACCGGGTGGTTCAGGTGATGACGATATTTATGCATTTACCCTCGGTCAATTATTGTTAAACGGAATCGTAAGAGATACCTCCAACCAAAACCTCCCTATCGAAAAGGCTGAAGTTTCTTTAAATTCAGCTTCGGGAGAAATGATTACAAAAACGGAAACAGACAAGAACGGGGTGTTTTCTTTTAATGCCGCTTTTGATACAAAATATAAGTTAGGTATTGTTAAAGCCGGTTATGATACGAACCAAAAATGGGTTTCAACGGAAGGAACCAAAGAAAGCACAGTGAATACCTTTATAAACCTTGGTGTCATCAAGCCGGTTGTGCTTATCGGGGTGATAACCGACAAAAAAACCCGAGAGAAACTTAAGGATGTTGAAATTACAATTATAGATTCAGCCAAACGAACAGTAGTTTTGGATATAAAGACCGCGGATGATGGCCTATTGAGAAAGGAACTCGAGGATGTTAAATTAAAAAGCCATATTGTATACAAGGTTGTTTTGCGAAAGGAAGGGTACCTTGCAAAAACGGTGGTGTTTGATCATTATGTTTCATCCTATGAAATCAATGCAAACCAGTTCTTGGATGTTTCTCTAAATAAAATTGCAGTAGGAGTGGATATAGGAAAACTTCTCAATATTAACCCTATTTATTTTGATCTTGGTAAATGGAATATCCGCCCGGATGCAGCCCTTGAACTCGATAAAATAGTTGCGGCTATGAAAGAAAACCCTGGAATAGTAATTGAACTTGGATCGCATACTGATTCCAGGGGAAGTAGCCAGGCCAATATGGAACTTTCTGATAAAAGGGCTAAGTCTTCCGCCTCCTACATTGTTTCACAGGGAATTGATGCAAGTCGCATATATGGAAAGGGTTTTGGTGAAACACGGTTGATCAATAAATGTAAAGATGGCGTAAAATGCACGGAGGCCGAGCATGCACAAAACCGCAGAACAGAATTTAAAGTTGTGAAATTTTAAGGATTACTTTCATTAACCAATTTCTTTATTTCTTCCGAATTCAATTATCAAAAGATTGAGCTGGAATAAAATTCCCAAAGCAATCAGGTACTTCATTAAATAAAGATAATATATTGATTAATAATGGAATACATAATTCCCAACAAGGATGTATGCCGGTTATCAGATCCGTTTTGCAAGTACTGTCTGAAAGCCATTCGTAAGATTTTGCCGGCCACACTGGCACGACCAAATTCTTCGCCATTTTCGCGCGTCCGCGCAAATGTTGCATCATTTTTAATTCTGTCTGCAGAAACCCCGCCTTTGGTTTTGGCAAGGTGGCCGTCTTGCGACTTGTAGAAGGTGATATCCCCTAGGGTTCCCTCTAACTTGATAATTCCTTTTTGCTTTGCCATAATAAATAATTTTAAGTTTGATGCAAAGCTATTCCAACTGCAAAGCCTTTCAAAATCAGGGCTTCCGGCAATGTCACTAAGTGTCAGTTTTTGACAATAAAAGTCCAGGATGGACTCCTGGCACGTGCGAAAGGCGGCGTATCCGAAGATCGTATTCAAAATGATCCGGCTTTTCAAAGGACCCGTGAAAACGGGGAAGAATTTGGTCGGGATTATTTCAGAAAGTTAAAAAGTTGCGAGGTATAAAAGTAGTTTTCGATAGGGTATCAGTTCAGAAATGAGTCTTGAAAGAAATCAATATCTTTGACAGTCTTTCTAAGATATTTTGGAATACCAGTTAATTAAATCATGCAAATTGAAAAACCCGATTTATGAAAAACGCGATTTTTGTCTGGTTGTTTGTTCTTGCAGCAATACCACCTTTATTTTCAATGCAAAATGGCAAAATTACTGACAGCATAGTCCAATTGCTGCAAAAGCACTCAACTTCTGACACGATACGTGTAAACCTGTTAAATCTGCTGGCAGATAGTTATAAAACTACGGATATCAACAAATATTTTCACCTGGCCGAAGAAGCCGGAAAAATTGCTGATAAACTTAACTATGTCAAAGGCAAGGCCGAAAGTTTACGTAAAACCGGTGTTTTTTATCTTAAAACCGGCAAAAACAAACAAGCATATCCCTATCTGCAAAAAGCGTTGAACTTATTTGAAAAGATTCATGATAACAAAGGGATAGGATATTCTCTGGATAACCTGGGAATTTTTTATTTTGAACAAAATGATTATCATAAAGCTATTGATTATCACATAAAAAGCCTGCGGTTGGCCCAGGAATTAAATGATGTTATATTAACAACACTGGAATTTAACAATATTGCTGTTAACTACATTAATTTGAGTGATTTTCCCAAAGCGCTTGAATACAATTTTAAGGGACTGAAATTAGCGGAAAAACGAAGAGATTCCATACTCATGGTTTTTCTATTAAATAACATAGCCGTCAATTATACAAATTTAAGTAATTACCCCTTAGCGCTGAAATATAGTTATAAATGCCTTGAAGTAAGCGAAAAAATTGGCGATAAAAATGGAATTTCTCTCGCATTGATCAATATTGCCTCGCTGCATAATGAGCAAGGGGATTTGCCCAAAGCACTCGAATTTAATTTTAAAAGCCTGAAATTAGCTGAGGAAAATGAAGAAAAAATAACTGTATCATCAAGCTTAATTAATATTGGAGAAATATACCTACGGATGGATAGTATCCACAAAGCTCTTGAATATTCAAATAAAAGCTTGAAATTAATTCAGGAAACCGATAATAAAAGCCTTTTGGGAAGTAATTATCTCTTATTGGCCAAGATTTATGACAAGGCACAAAATTGCAATATGGCAAGGCAATATTTTGAAAAAGCGCTAAGCCTGTTCAAACAAATACAAAACTACGATCAGGTTGCTACATCCTTCTGTTTATTGGCCAAACATTATAAAATGCAGAATGATATTCCTAAGGCTATTGAGAACGCAGATTCTGCATTTATATTAGCAAAAAAACTCAGTGTGCCTTCAATTATGCTGGATGCCTCAGATGTATTGCATGCGGGGTTTGCTATACAAAATAATTACAAATTAGCATATCATTATTTCATGATATTTAAGCAGATGAATGACAGCATAAAAAATCAGGAAAATACAAGAAAACTGGTTGCTGCTGAGATGCAATATAAGTTTGATAATGAGTTAAGACAACTGGAGGTAGAACAAGCCAAAAAAGACTTGACCAAAACAAAAGAAATGGACCGCCAACGCATCATGAGAAATACTTTACTGGGGAGCCTTACCTTAATGCTGGTACTGGCATTTTTTATATATCGAAACTACCGGATTAAACGAAAGGACAATATTTTACTTGCAGGGCAAAATGCCGAAATACAAAAACAGCAACAGGAAATTCTGCATTTCAATGCCCAATTACAAAAGCAAACGAATGAATTATTTGAGCTGGACAACACAAAAACCCGTTTTTTTACTAATATATCTCATGAGTTTCGTACTCCTCTCACTTTAATCATTGGGCCCGTGAATGCTTTGTCTGAAAAAACAAATGATGACGTTTTGAAGAAAGAATATTCAAATATCCTCAAACAAGCAAATAAACTACTACATCTTATTAACCAATTGCTTGAACTCTCAAAAATAAAAAGAGGCAGTTATGAGCTCACGTTATCTTATGCAGACATCCCTGTTTTACTGCAAAAAATTGTTTCTTCATTTACATCACTTGCCTGCAATTTGGAAATTGAATTAACGTGTATAACCGAACCGGATCATGTAAAGGGTTGGATTGATGTGGATAAATTCGAAAAAATGATAGTGAACCTGGTTTCTAACGCTTTCAAATATACGAAAAAGGCAGGCCTGATCATGATTTCTTTGGAATGTTCTGTCAATGATCCCAATGTTGTGAAAATTATTGTTTTTGATAATGGGATAGGTATTGATCATGCCGAATTGAAAAATATATTCGAACCATTCTATCAGGTGGAAAATCAGGCTAACAGAAATAATGAAGGAAGCGGAATTGGCTTGGCCCTGGTAAAAGAACTTGTTGAATTACATGGTGGGAAAATTTCCGTTGAAAGCAAATTGCAAATTGGTACAACTTTTACAATGGAATTAATGATTAATAAAGAATTCCTGCCAGCTGCCAAGCTTACAAATGATGATATCCATTTATTATTCCAACAGAAATTGCCTGAGGTAACCGAACCTGAAAGTTCAAAAGCACAAGATAGCCATTTAAAAATCAAACCTGTTGTGCTGGTAGTCGAGGACAGTGAAGATTTGCGCATTTTTATCAGGGATAACTTATTGAAGGATTACCATGTGATTGAAGCAGAAAATGGGTCGGAAGGTTTTGAAAAAGCTGCGGATGTCCTGCCCGATCTTATCATAGCCGACATCATGATGCCTGCAATGAATGGCATTGATATGACAAAAAAAATTAAAACGGACAAAAGTACATGCCACATCCCGGTAATTATCTTAACTGCCAAAGCATCTGACGAAAACAGAATAGAAGGACTGGAGGCTGAAGCTAATGATTATGTTGTAAAGCCTTTTAATATCATGGAACTCAAACTTCGGATCAAAAACACGATACAAAACCGGCAGAAATTACGGGAGAAATTTGAACGTTGTATTACTGTTAACCCATCCGAAATTGTTACAACCTCACTGGATGAACAATTTCTTCAAAAAGCACTGCAAATCATAGAAAATCACATGGATGACGAGGAGCTGACTGCTGAAAGTTTCAGTAAAGAAATTGGCTATAGCAGAACCTGGGCCTACAAGAAACTTAT
>CAYZNC010000090.1:17433-19048 GCA_964478555.1 uncultured Bacteroidales bacterium
TGCGGCTTTCACAATGATAACCGTTTAAAGTCAAGGTTTAAAAGTGCAAAATACAGTATCGCTCCAGGGGCCGTAAGCTGAACCATTATAAGTACGGACATTAAATTTCCAGTGCTTATCGCTTGCGGCAACTCCAGATGGCGTCATGGTTAATGAAGGACTACTTTGAAACCAGTTTGTTGGCGAATACTCAATGTAACTGCCTTTAGCACCTGTCATGCTGTAAAATGCTACCACATTATACTGATAACCTGAAATTGCCGTCCAGGTAACTACAATGGTTCCTCCGCTTTGCTTAGCTGTTACACCTGTGACCTGAGGAAGTGCGGCTTTTTCATAATTTTTTTCCGGTTGTTGCTGGAAGCTGTCCTCTGATTTTGAACAAGAAAAAATAAATGTCATTGAAACGATAACAGCTAAAAGTTTAACTAAAGTTTTCATATTCTTCTCCTGATTTTAAGTTAGTAAATAATTAATTTTAAAAAATTATCATATGGTTAATGGGTTGCTGAAAATGCGTGTGCACCACCTCCACTGGCTCCCGACCCTAAAGAACCACTCACACTTACAGAACCTCCGCTTTGGGTGTATGAAAAAGAAACTGTTACAATACTTGTTGCAAAATAATAGGCATAACTGATACTGCGTATATTATTGTAAGGCTTAATTCCAACCCCGCATGTGCCTAAAGTCATTGCTTCATCATGCGAGAATGTTTGATGGTCATATTTACCATTTATGTAATAACCAATGTGATGTATGGTGGCATGTCCTCTTTCAGAAAAAGGGTAAATAACCCAATAAGTTGTCCAATTCAAAACAACGTCGATGTTCCCTGTAAAGGATGAAGCTGCCTTTAAATTCGTTGAAGCGTCTGTTGATTGAACATAACGGGTGGTATCTGCTTTAATGATAAAAAGATTTGATAAAATGTTATCGTAAACAATTCCTTTTTCATTATAAATACATAAGGTTTGAAAAGTTTCTCCCTTTACTTTCCAATTCAACTTGGCTAATTTCATCCCCACCGTAATCTGCTTATCCAGGCTGGTCTTCATTGCATTCATAGGGTCATAGGTACTTTTTAGTGTGGCTTTGTGTTCCGATATGCTGGTAATACTAGCCTTATTTTCGGTATAGGTTGGTATAAAACTCCTGTCCGACATAATGGCATTTTTAATTTCATCCAATTGATTATGGTCCTTAATATCAATTCCACTTTGATCGATGGTGAAGGACGCATCTCTAAGAACCAAATTTAAATTTAATTGGGCTGATTTAATTTGCTCACCGAAGGTAACATCTTGCCTATTTAGAGGATCTACCTTTGTTTCCTTACTACAGCTAATAATAAATATTAGTGCAAATACCGTTAAACCTAGTTTTAATTTTTTCATAATAAGTTTTTTTTAAGTGAATATTAATTGCTCATTGAGAAGACTAAATTGGTGACATTTTCTCCGAGGCCTTTGCACAAATGTTTCTTTGTTTGATAGGGATGTTTCTTAGTTGAAATTTTTTTATCCTCATTGGATACTTCCGGAAACTACATATGCTGGAATTTTTTTGCATGACCACCAGAACGGGGGTAACTGCCATGAGAAAGAGGAAGGAA
>CAYZNC010000091.1:0-18692 GCA_964478555.1 uncultured Bacteroidales bacterium
TTATTTACATAATAAAATTCGCCTTTGCCAAATTGTATGTTTTTATTAATTCCTTCCTCCAGATTAATAACGAGTGGTAAAGATTTTTTAATAACCGTATCATAAAAGGCTTGAACGACTCCTTTATTTACTCCGATTTTCTTCAAATAGTCATCCTGGCAATAACTCGGCTTCAAAACAAATAGGCACAAAATAATTAATGCGAAATTTCTCATATGTTTTTTTTTAATTCAATAGAATGGCACAGTATAATGCGAATAGGAATGTTCTCATTTCTTAAATATTAATTTCTTACATAAATGGATGCGAAATAGATTACCGAATATTTTGGCGTTACTTGATTTAATAAAAAGTAAAAGCCAATCTTAAAATTAAGGTTGTTTTAATTCATTTCCTAATGATTGGACTGATTTTAAATAAATATTGGAAGTTAATTGTAGCATAAGAATAATAGATAACGGTAGGACTTAGGGGTTTGATTGTGGGACTGATTGGGACATACGGGGACGTTTAGGGACCATTTGGAAGTTTTGGGCATTCAGGAGTTTGCTTTCCCGAAATTTTGATGAAGGCGGGGAGGGCAAGTAATTAAAAAAATGTTGTGTTAATTTTATGCCGCTAATTCAGGATATGGGTAATGTTCTTGGACTTTGTTAGAGTTAGCGATTTTGGCGAATTCCTTTTTTAGAAATCGAACAACAGTATGAGCGCTCATTGCGGTTTGATCGGAAGGCTTTAAGAATTCCTGGATTGGGGTTGTGTTTAGGGTTTCATCCAGGTAGTTAAGGCTTTTGATTGGGGGATTAATAGGAACATTCGGGGTCCGTTTGGAGCTTTTCCTCAGGCTCTGACGGGGTAGCGGGGCTTTTAAGTTGGTGGGTTTACAAATTTTTTCTCAATTTTGCAAAAAATAATTCAGAAAATAATAGAAAATATTTTTTTTGTATATATTTGCTCCGTTAAGTTTTATAAACAACACGTTAATTTACACTTTGCCCCGATGAGAACTCTTTTTAAAAAGTACATTCTTAAATTATTTTTTTTGCTTTCTAACCGTACTAATTTATTCAAGGAAATATTGATTAGTAAATACATTATTTTTGCAGACAACAGGCATTTACTCATACTGTTTGTGCTATGTTAGTTTAACTTAAACCCTATACACGGAATCCAAGATATTAAATATTTGAAATACAGTACACTTAATTTAAACTATATAAATATAGTCGATCAAAACTAACCCCCAAATAGCTACCAATGAAAAAGTTAACTATCATTGCTTTGGTATTGACATTATTGTGCTTTTCAGAGTCAAAAGCTAGTGATTCAATTCATTATGTAATTGAACAACAGGGGCACTATAATCCAATACCCGGAACGGGCACCGAGATCGACCTTGGGCCGAATGAATTGAGCAATTCCCTGCCAATAGGCTTTACTTTTAAGTTTTTTGGAAAGCAATATTCTCAGTTTTTTATTTCTTCCAATGGATACTTAACATTTACAAATTATACAGAAACCCAGCCCTCAACTGCTAGTGCAAATTACCAGTACGCTACTGCACAACTGTTCCCGGATTCAACTGCCCCTAATAATCTGATAGCGTTCGCCTGGAATCAATTATATCCCCAGAATGGAGAGTCTGTAAATTTTTTTACTTTGGGTCCTCCGCTCAAAAGAAAGCTCATTGTCAATTTTGTTAATGTTCCTCATTTTATCAGTTATGGAGAGGGATATGGCAGTGATGCAAATCTGGTTACAGCACAGATTATTCTGTACGAAGGAACAAATGTTATTGAGATACATACTGCAAACATGACATCCAATGGTACCCCCCATACTATGGGAATTGAAGATGAAAAGGGAACATTATCCTATGCAGTTCCCGGAAGAAATTTTATCGATTGGTCAGTGTCGAACGATTTTGTAAAATTTATACCCCAAACAAATCAACCGAATGACGTCGGAATAAACGGATTGAACCTGTCAAAACCTTTTTGTGCCGGAAATGCTCCTGTTTTTGCTCAAGTTCAGAACTTTGGTAACAACGTAATAAATAGCCTAACAGTTAACTGGAAAATAAATAGTGTATTGCAGCCTGTAGTTTCTGTTACAACTCCGTTAGACTCCTTTGGAGAACAAAATTCAAGTACAACCATAATGTTGGGAAATTATTTGTCTCAGCGCAAAAAGGAGGATACAATTGTGGTTTGGACGTCTCTGCCAAATGGCGTAGCTGATCAAGCAACCTTTAATGATTCCCTTTGCATAGTCGTCAAACCTGCAATGGCGGGTATTTATACAATTGGGGGGACAAATCCCGATTTTCAAACCTTTCAAAAGGCAGTGGATGAACTATCGATATCTGGAGTATGTGCCCCTGTTATTTTTAAAATACGCAATGCCACCTATACCGAACAGGTAAGCATCCCCGAAATAAAAGGGACCTCCGAAAATGCAATGGTTACTTTTGAATCAGAATCTGCAGACAGTTCAAAAGTTATTTTATCATATGCAGAAACAAATGAAAGAAACTATATTTTACAATTGAGGGGTGCTGACTATATTGTATTCAGAAAAATAACCATGTCTGCTTTGAGTATGTATTATGGAAATATAATTGATATCAGGGGCGGAGCGGAACATAATACTTTTGCAAATTGTATTTTTAACGGCATTATCGGTGGTTATGGTCAAAGCAATTGCTCGGTCATTTATTCCAACAGTAGCAATAATGGATTCAACACATTTAAAAATAATAATATTGTAAACGGCTCCTATGGAATTTATTATACAGACTTGTCAGAAACCGGCTCAACCAAAGGAATCACCGTTGAACATAATACTTTTGTTAATCAAATCAGCTACGCTTTGTATTTTTCTACTTTGGATTCGATCACTATTGTAAAAAATATAATTACTTCAGGTCCTTCAACAAATAATTATGTTATTGGAATTGATTGTGAATACTGCACTAACAATCTGATCATAGATAAAAATAAAATAAACATCGCTAATGGCTATGAGGGTATTATTTTGTCAGGTTATATGGGAACATTGGCAACACGGGGACTGATCTCAAATAATTTCGTTCTGATTAATGGAAACCAATCAGCAATTGGTATTTACGTCTATGATTCAAAATTCCTGAAAATATACAATAATAACATAAAAGCTGTATCTAACAATGGAAGCGCCTTATTGATAGATTACAATTCGATTGAAAATTCAATTGACATCAGAAACAACGTACTGGCTAATATGGGTGGAGGGTATGCTTATTTCACCAGTTATCCATTGGCAATTGGCACTTCAGATTACAACGACCTTTATACAACAGGACTTTATATCGCTAATTGGGGTAAAAGTGTTGCAACTTTAAAGGAATTGCAATCGTTAAGTCAAAAAGAAATTCATTCCCTTGCTGTGAATCCGCTTTTTGTTTCGGATACTGACTTACATGTTAGGGAAGTCAAATTAAATGGAAATGCCACAAAGTTGCCTGAAATCACTGATGATATTGACAATACGTTTCGTAATCCTTTAAAGCCAGATATTGGGGCTAACGAATTTGATCCCCCACTCATCGATGCAGGTGTTTTTTCTCTGGAAACCCCAAAAATGTCTTTTGCTTCCGGAAACAATATTGTCATCGTCTCCATAAAAAACCAGGGATTGGACACGCTGAAATCCGTATTCATAGATTGGGCAATAAATAACATTGGGCAGGCGAGAGTCCAATGGACAGGTAATCTTGCTTCAGGCGATACTGTAAGTGTTAAACTAGGAATCAATCTTTTTAATCCCGGGACATCCTACAACATAAAAATGTGGACGGCCCTTCCAAATGGATTACCTGACAACAGTAACTTTAATGATACTCTGATTATCTCAAATTTATATTCTGCACTGGATAAAAATATTTATACGATTGGTGGAACGGACCCTGACTTTAAAAATTTCCAGGAAGCAGTGAATGCTTTAATTCAACGGGGAATAGTTGCCAATGTGTTGTTTAAAGTGAGAAACGGAACTTATAGTGAGCAAATCAGTATCCCTGAGATAAGTGGTGCTTCATCTACTGCAGCAGCTACCTTTGAATCCGAATCTGGCGATAGTACAAAAGTAGTTCTATTATTCGCCGGTACTTATGGTAAGAATTATACGCTACAATTAAATGGTGCAGATTATATCAACTTCCGAAAAATAACTATCTCCGCATTAGACGGCAGCTATGGAAATGTTATTGACATTAGTAACAGCGCAAATAACAATTCTATTTCAAATTGTATGTTACAAGGTATAAATACGTTTTCTACTTCCTACGACTTATCAATAATCCATTACTATTCGGCTAAAAACGAATTCAATCATTTTAACAATAATCGGATCATCGATGGTAGTTGCGGGATTTATATAGAATCAAACAATGACTTGGCAAAAGGAACGATTATTGAGAACAATATTTTTGAAAATCAGTATTTTTCAGGTCTTTACATTTACAATCAGGATTCGTTCGTTATTAGGAAAAATATCATAAAAACAAACTCAACCTATGGACGATATTATGGTATTCTTACTTCTTCATCAGATCACTATTCTATAGAAAAAAATAAAATATTTATTCCCAATGGTGGTTATGGAATTTACAGCAATTATAATTACGTAACGGATACAACAAGGGGTATAATTTTGAATAATTTTATACAAGTAGGTGGGCCAGGAAATGCCTATGGAATTTATTCGTACTACTCCTCATCTTTGAAAATTTACAATAATTCAGTCCTTATCAATGGAACTTCAGCCAGCAATAGCTATGCAATGTATATCAATTATAATGCTTCAATAGATATAAAGAATAATATTTTAGCCAATTTTGGTGGGGGATACGCCTTATATATTTATTCAGCTGACACAATTAACTCGGATTATAATGATCTGTACACCACGGGCACTAATCTAGCCTACTTATCGTCTAACTTGCCTACATTAAAGGATTTGCAGCTTTCGGTTAAGCAGGAACAGCATTCTATCTCTGAGAATCCCCTATTTATTTCACAAACCGATCTTCATGTAAGGGAAATAAAATTGAATGAAAGGGGTATACACCTTCCTGAAATAGTGGATGATATTGATGGAGATAAAAGAAATGCAGCCAAGCCGGATATTGGGGCCGATGAATTTAATCCTCCCCAAACCGATGCAGGATTAATTTCACTCAAAAACCCGATATTGCCATTTTCCATTGGAAATCAGGATATTATTACAATAATAAGGAACAACGGTACGGATACTTTAAAAACGGCAGCTATTGACTGGATTATAAACGGTAACGTACAATTGAGAAAAAATTGGAACGGAAAGCTAAGTCCAGGTGACACAATAAGCGTTAAACTTGGAACCTATGTTTTCAACAAAAATATCGCATACGCAATTAAATTGTGGACAACGTTACCGAATAACAAACAGGACTACAACAATTATAATGATACAATACAAGTAAATAATTTTTATTCTGGACTAGGAGGCACATATACCATTGGCGGGATTAATCCTGACTTTCAAAGTTTCGGATCAGCTGTAAATGCTCTTATTCAAGGAGGAATAGTTAATAGTGTAACATTTAATGTAAGAAATGATACATATGACGAACAAGTTAGTATCCCTAAAATTCTGGGTGCTTCCGGTAACAGAAAAATTACCTTCCAATCAGAAGCGTTAGATAGTACGGGAGTTATACTTAGCTATTCTTCTAATTCTACTAATAACTTTACACTCCAACTAAATGGGGCCGAATATATAACATTTTCCAAGTTGACCCTGCAGGCCACAAATTCGAATTATGGGAAGGTAGTTGATATACAAAATAATTCAAATCATGATGGTTTTTACAATTGCATTTTATTAGAAAATACTGCCTCTTATATTGATGCCATTATTAGCTCAAATACTTCAGGCAATAACTACCTCACCTTTAAAAACAATTCTATTTTAAACGGTTCTTCAGGATTCTATTTTACAGGATCTGGAATAACCTCCGGAATGATTATAGAAAACAATACTTTGGAAAATCAATACTATTATGGAATACTGGCAAGTCGTCAGGATTCGTTAACGATAAAAGGAAACACAATTACGACCAATACATCTTATTATTACATAGGTTATGGTATTAATTGCCAATATTGTAATAATAATTTAATCATTGAAAAAAATAGGGTGTATGAATCCCAGGGAATTGGTATTTATTTATATGCTTGCTATGGAACAGAACAATCGCGGGGACTAATTGCCAATAATTTTATTCAGGTTGGTGGTAGTGGAACTGCTTATGGGGTTTATTTATACTATAGTCAATATCAAAGAATTTACAATAATAGCATAAATATCTCAGGTTCTTATGCTAACGGAAGCGCTTTAAATAATTATTCCGGTTACTACAACGAAATTAAAAATAACATTTTTGCAAATAATGGCGGAGGATACGCTTTATACAGCTCTAACTATTACAGCACAAATGATAGTTCTGATTTCAACGACTTCTATACAACTGGACCCAATCTTGCACATTGGCTGAACAATAACATTGCTAATATAAATGATTTACGTTCTGTAAGTTCGGAGGAAGTTCATTCTATTTCCGTGGACCCCCTTTTTGTTTCTTCAACTGATTTGCATGTAAGAGAAGCAGCACTTAACCAAACTGGAACTCATCTGAATGAAATTATCGATGATTTTGATGGTGATGCGAGAGATGTAAAAAAACCGGATATTGGTGCGGATGAATTTACCCTGCCTTCCGCAAATGATGCAGGTGCCGTCGCAATTAACAAGCCCATCAAACCATTTTCTACCGGGAAACAGAATGTCTATGTAACCATCAGAAATTATGGATCCGACACTCTAAAGAGCGTTTCAATTCTTTGCAGTATAAATAATATGGATCAAGTTCCTTTTGCATGGAACGGGTTAATTGCTCCGGGAGCTACTGATACTGTTAATATAGGCTCTTTCAGTTTTAACCTTTTTACAGGGTACAATATCAAAGCCTGGACAAAAAACCCCAACGGAATCAAAGATACGCTTACCTATAATGACACTATCTCTATTAAAAATTTGTATCCTGCTTTAAATGGAACTTATACAATTGGCGGTTTCATGCCCGATTTCGATACGTTTACACAAGCTGCAAACGCACTCACAGTTGGTGGTGTAACCGGTCCTGTAATTTTTAACGTCCGGCCCGGTCAATACCAGGAAGACATTTCTTTTCCTGCTATTTCGGGAACAAGTAAGTTAAATAGGATAACTTTCAGGCCCGAAAATGGTGATAGTACATCGGTTGTCTTAGCTGGTAAAACGGATTATAATGCACAAGCGGCCTTATTACAATTGGATGGTGCCTGTTATGTGACTTTTGAAAAAATAGTATTCGAAACAAGCAATGCATACTACTATTACCTTATCAATCTTCAAAACGGATCTGGCAATAATATTTTCAAAGGGAATACTCTAAAAGCCTTCACAGGCAGCTACTACTCGGTTACCGGTATTAATGGCAATAGTTCATATAACAAATCCAATAATTACAACACCTTTTCAAATAATTATTTTGAAAATGGTTATTATGGAATAAATCTTTATGGGACCAACTATTCCAACCCGGAACAAGGAACAGTAGTTGAGAATAATCAGTTTATCAATCAAATTGGTTCTGCAATATATCTTTCCTATCATGATTCAGCTGTCATAAGTAACAATCTGGTACAAACCAATTCAGCAGAAACAAGTTTCATAGGTATATATTTAGTCCACTGTGACAATGCGAATTCAATCCAAAAAAACAAAATACTTACAACAACCGGTGGCTACGGTTTATTTTTATCGAATTGCACCGGAAGCTTTGCAAAAATGGGTTTAATTGCTAATAATTTTATACTCGTAGGCAATACATCCACGGATTACGGTGTTTACTTGGTAAACACTTCCTACCAAAACTTTTACTATAACAGTGTTAACAATACTTCGACAAATAACCTCAGTGCAGCATTTTATTTAACAGGAAATTGCTCAAAAATTAATTTATTAAACAACATATTCGCTAACTCAGGAAATGGCTATGCAATATATGCTAATTACACACCTGGCTTAAATTCTTCAGACTATAATGATTTCTTTACAAACGGCCCTGCACTTGGATATTGGACTAATGACAGAATGCATTTATCAGATTGGCAGGGCTCTTCAGGAAAAGATAATCATTCGTTTGAAGTGGACCCCTTATTTTTGACTTCCGATGATCTGCATCTTTTCCAACCTATACTGGATGGCGCAGCTATTCCAGTTACTTCTGTTACAACCGACATAGACAATGAGTTACGAAGTACAACACATCCTGACATCGGAGCGGATGAATTCTATTACAAGGACAATGATGTAAGTATCCGAAAATTACTCTCACCATCGAATGGATGTGCCATTGCTTCTTCGTTGGTTTCAGTAAGAATTGCCAATCACGGCGGAATTCCAAAAACCAATTTTAATGTTGCATATTCGGTAAATGGATCCGAACCATTGGTTGAAAATATCAACAACCAGGTAATTAATCCGGGAAATACTGTCGATTTTACCTTCAGCAAGCCCATTGATATTTCCAAATTAGGAACTTATGTTCTAAAAACATATACATTGTTACCTGGAGACGAGAACATGGCCAACGACACATTGACTACTTCGATCTCCAATAATCCTTATCCTGATGCGGCAACAAATATGATACCTTCTGATGGGGCGAAAGACATAACAAATCCTTTAACTTTCTCCTGGTCACCAGCAGCAAATGCCACATTGTACGATCTCTATTTATGGCCTCAGGGAAGCAATAAGCCTGCATCTCCTACTGTATCCAATATTTCTCAGGTAATTTACACATTCTATAATTACTTAAGTTACGGCACAACTTATAATTGGCAGGTCATCTCCAAAAATATCTGCCAAACACAAAGTTCTGTTCAAAGCTTCACTATTCAACAACTTCCCGATCTAATTGTGAATATGGTACAAACACCTGTATCAGCATACTCAGGTCAAAGCGTAACCGTTAACTGGGAAATTACTAATACTGGGACCGGGTCAACAGGATCGCACCAATGGTTCGATGCAATTTATCTTTCGGATAACCAGACTTTTGAAAAGAATACTGATATTTATCTGGGAAGTGTCGGCAATTTGAGCGCCCTTGAACCGGGTGAGAGCTACCTTCAAACTGCAACCTTTAAATTGCCTGATGGTATCTATGGTAATTACAATATTATTGTTTACACTAATTATTACAGCCCCATCAAGGAATCAAGCACCCAAAATAATTTGGGATATAATACAAATGCTATGGCTGTTTCACTTACACCTCCTCCTGATCTGAAAGTTACTGGTATCATTAACCCAAGTACCGTTTTCTCCGGTCAAGCTATGAATATTACCTGGACTGTACAAAATGTAGGAATTGGAACAACCGCGGGTAATAACTGGACAGATAAAATTTATCTTTCAAGTGACTCCATTTTCACCGGAAATGCTATTCTTACAGATGAATTACTACATATTGGGAGCTTATATCCATTTGGGTCATATACACAAACCAGGTCAATTGTTCTCCCGAAGAATATAACAGGAAGGTACTATGTTTACATAAAAACTGACTATTATAATGAGATATACGAACATGCGAATGAAAGTAATAACATCAGAAGGAGCGATTCCATTAAAATAATTCTAACACCACCTCCCGATCTTGTTGTTACAAATATTGCTATCCCCGATACCGCCTGTAATAACCAAACAATTACTGTTCGTTGGACTGTAGAAAATACAGGAGGTAATCCCATTGGCCTGAATGTGTTTACTGACAGGATTTATCTCACTTCGAGAAGCAATTATAATCTTAACTTAATAACTTCTTCCAAGGATGTTGAACGTTCGGAAATTCCAAATTCCGGTGAGTCTTATGAAAGTGAAACGACCTTTACAATACCTGACCGAATAGCAGGACCTTATTACTTTTATGTAAAAACAGATGCAAATAATGCAGTTTTTGAATACCAAAAGGAGAACAATAATGTATTGAGAAGTGATACTTCAATTAAAATAGCCCTTCCTGATCTGATTATAGATAATATTAAGGCGCCTTCGACCGGTGCTTCGGGCAAAAATATAACGCTGGAATGGTCAATCAAAAATATAGGAAAAGGCTCGGTAATAAATAAAAAATGGATCGACCGCGTATTGATTTCAAGTGAACCAACGTATATCTACGGAAATTTAACTGAATTAGCAAAAGTTGTATGTGACAAGCCCTTTCAAAAAGATACAATAAGAAGACAATTAATATGTTCATTGCCAGATGGGTTAGAAGGGGATTATTATATCTATGTCTTAACCGATTGTACGGATTCAGTTTTTGAGTCAGCCGAAAATAACAACTATAATTTCCATGGTGTTCCTATTCATATTGATTTATCGCCATGGCCCGACTTACAAGTTACGAGTATTGAAGTGCCTGATTCATCAGGTGCAGGCTTCCCATGCAATATCACATATAAAGTCACAAACAAAGGCAAAAGTGATATTAACAATTTACATTGGAACGACACCATCTACTTATCACAAAGCTCGACGTGGGATCCATTTGCATCATCATCCTTGAGGGGTTTTCCCGTGAATATAAACCTGGCAAAGGATTCTACTTATACAATAAGCGGTGCTGCGATCGTTCCATATAATGTAATTGAAGGATACTACTACATCTATGCCTATACTGATGCTTCTGATTTAATTTACGAGTACAACAATAATGATAATAATACCCGGAGGTCGAAACCAATCTTTATTCGTAAGTATCCACCAGTTGATCTGGGCGTAACAGATGTTCAAGCCCCTGAAGCGGCTTCCTCAGGGAAATCTATTAATATACAGTGGTCTGTTATTAACACAGGACAAGCTCAAACCATTGCAAACACACGAAAAGACGCCGTATTTCTATCTAAGGATACGATTTTAGATGCGTCCGATATTTCCATAAAGGAATTTGACTGTTCAGATATCGTGAAACCAAAGCAATCATACACGTATTCCAAGGCTATTACATTGCCGAATGGCATTCAGGGCAAATATTATATATTGATAATTGCTGATAAAGATGACGAAAACAATGAATCAAACAGGAAGAATAATTGTAATACTGTTCGGAATAACCTGGGCATCCCCATTCCTATAGATATATCACTAACCCCGCCTCCAGATTTGACCATAAAATCCTTTGAAACTCCCGTACAGGGTATTGCAGGGCAACCTGTTAATGTAAAATGGTCCGTCAAAAATCAGGGGATCGGAACAACTGTCAATAGCACCTGGGTCGACCGCATATATTTGTCCACAGATCTTCAAATTGACAAAAACGATCTGGTACTTGGTACTACTACCCATACCGGTACATTATTGCCAGGCACATCCTATACCGACTCTATGGAAATTACCATACCCATGCAGGAAAGTGGCAACCGCATTCTGATTATAAAAACCGATGATAACGGTGTTGAGTATGAATATCAGGCGGAAGATAATAATACCTCCATTTCACCTATACTTATTAACTTGCCACCGCCCTCTGATTTAGTAGTTTCAGCAATATCCATACCTGAAAATGCATTGGTTGGGGATTCCATTAATGTAAGTTGGACAGTAAAAAATACCGGAGAATATGCCGCTACAGGTTTTATGAAGGATATTGTATATCTGTCGTCAGATACCATCTGGGATATTAATGACATTCCATTCGGTTCGGCTTATGATTATGTTAATCTGGCGCCTTTTGGAAGTATAAATCGGAATATTACTGCCGAATTGCCCGGTGCCTCAATTGGAAAATATTATTTTTTAGTCCGCACGGATATCCTCAATAATATTTATGAATCCAATGATACAAATAATACAGGAGTGTCGCTGAAATCCATGCAAATAACTGTTAAAAATCTGCCTTTGAACACATGGGAATCAAATATCCTGAAAAATAGCAGGCCATTATACTATAAAGTGGAAATTCCGCCAGAAATGAATGGCGAAAGCCTTCTCATTCAAATGAAAGGCGATTCCACATTTGGTAAAAATGAGTTTTACGTTCGTTATGGGGACATTCCAACAAGAGTAATCTATGATTATTCTCAAGATAATCCTTATCAAGGCGATCAGGATATCGTTATTCCCAATCTCAGGCAGGGTATTTATTATCTGATGGCTTTCGGGTACAACTCCAACGGAAATAGTCAACCCGTAAAGCTATATGCAAGAAAATTAGACTTTGAATTACTTTCTGTAAATAGCAGCAAAGGAGGCAATACGGGTAAAATAACAGTACTTATCAAGGGCGCAAAGTTAGATTCAACATTGGTAATAAGTCTGGCGAATAGCTCGGATACAACAGTTGCTGAAAAAATATACCCTATAAATTATACAAAAATGTATGCCACATTCAATCTGGCAGATATGCCTTTAGGGTTATATAATCTGGTTGCCAGCAAACCAACCGGAGAAATAACTTCATTAAATAATTGTTTTGAAATCGAAGAAGGAAAATTGCAGGACCTACACATGAATCCAATGTATCCTCCTTCGTCAACTACGGGGGCTACAATTATCATTCGAGTTGACTATGCTAATGAAGGGAATACCGACCTTGACTCAGTATTTTTAAATATTAGAAGCATGACAACCTCTCCACTATCCTTTACTCAGGACGGCTTGAAAGAAAATAGGTTACTGTTACAAATACCTTGTCTGGAATTTAATGGCCCTGGCAATATTTTAAGACCTGGAGCAGGAGGAACATCAATCATCTATGCTAAAGAACGAGAAGGCTTAGGCTTTACAATAACGTCACCAGGTAATATTATAAATAGACAATAACTGCAATTGTGATGCTATGAAAACAACACTGATAAATCTGTTTTTTATATTATGCCTGCTGGCAATCATTAATAGCACCTATGCAGGTATTGATATTAAAGAAAAAAAGAAAGCTTGTAAAGGTAAGGACGACGGTTCGGTTACAGTAACTATATCCGAAGGAGAGTCTCCCTATAAGTACATATTGGATGGCCCCTCAAAGAAAAACGGAGATTCAAATGGCAGCGAACTAAAAATTGAAGGGCTTAAAAAAGGCAATTATAAACTAGTGGTATACGATAAAAAAAATTGTATCCTCTACAAGGAATTTGAAATTGAGGATTGCAACCTCAAAGTAAACATAGGTTCTAGTGGAAAGCCTTCCAAATGTGGATCTAATTCGACAGTGGTATTGACAGCTACTGCCTCGGATGGAGAGGCGCCGTACAAGTATTCATGGCCCGGCGGTGTTCTGGCGGTGAGTTCAGGTGGTCACTTCACTTGCTCTGTAACTGATAAAAACGAGTGTACAGACGATGAGTCCATAGATGTTATAGATGTACCGGTAAAATGTTCCCGTGATCCCAATGAGATTGACGGACCAATAGGTTATGGCAAACAGCAATTTGTTTCCGTTAATGATAATTTACAATATACGGTAAGATTTGAAAACGACCCAAAAGCTGCCACAGGATCGGCACAGAAAGTGGTCATTACATTGCCCATAGACCAATTTCTGAACATGAATTCTTTTCAACTTGCAGATTTTGGTTTCTGTAATAAAATATTCAATATTCCCTCTAATAGGAGTTACTATTCAAGCCGCTTGGATGTGAGGGATTCATTAGGAATTTATGTGGATATAACCACAGGTATTGATGTATCAAAAAATGAAGCATTCTGGATCTTTGAGTCCATCGATCCTACAACAGGATTAAGCCCTGCGGATCCCAATAAAGGCCTTTTACCGATTAACGATAAACAGCTTCACAATGGCGAAGGTTATGTTAGTTTTTTCATTAAACCCAAGAAAAACGCTAACACAGGAGATTCAATCAACGTAAAGGCCACCATAGTATTTGATAAAAATGAACCCTTGGCAACCAACCAATGGGTTAATACAGTTGATGCAAAACCACCCGTAAGTTCTATTGTTAGTTCACAAATAACAGATAAGGAAACTATAAAACTTACCTGGAAAGGTAACGACGATGCCAAAGGCTCAGGGTTAAAAAGCTGGCAATTGTATTACACGGAAAATAACAGTTTCTTAAGTTTATACGCTGACGCCATAGAAGATACCTGTTTTACTTTTAGGGGAAATTATGGAAGTTCTTATCAATTCTATTCAAGGGCCAAAGATAATACTGGCAACGAAGAGGAACTAAAAAAAGTGTTTGAACAAAGTGCTACTTTTGGTTTAATTTCAGTTGCCCCTTGCCAAAAAACGCATTTCTGCCCAGGCGATACCCTTTTTGTGCATTGGCATACAAAAGGCATCGACCAGGTTAATATTGATGTTTCATGTAATAAAGGCACCGATTTCATACCACTTGCAAAGGAATTATTTACGTCAGATAGTGTCTACCATTGGGTCATCCCATTCGATATTCCTGCAGCCGAAAAAGCGGTCCTAAAAGTGTATAATACACTCAACCCGGTTCTTGCAGCATTAAGCGACACTTTTGTTATTTTCTCACGTCCTCCGGTTAACGCCGGGATAGATACTTCCATATGCTTTGGGCATAACGTTCAGCTTCTTGCTGCCGGAAGTAATTCCTATGAATGGTTCCCTAAAGAGGGCCTGACCAACTCATTTATAAATAATCCTATAGCCCATCCTTTGACAAGTACCACTTATATTGTAGCTGGCCGGAATAACTGGGGCTGCACGTATCAGGATTCTGTAAATATAGTGGTTAATGATTTGCCATTGCAAGCTTACGCAGGCCGTACTGTTACTTTCTGTAAACCGGACAGTATCGAACTCAATGCACCAGGTAGTCTGACCTATCTATGGAGTCCTGTAACAGGATTAAGCAATCCGTTTATACAAAATCCAAAATCATGCCCTGTAACTTCTACCAGATATACTGTTACACTCAAAAATGAAAACGGATGCATCAATGAGGATACGGTTATTGTTAATCCGCTTTCAATACCTGCGGCATTTTTGGGTAATGATACCTCTATTTGCCCAGGAACCATGGTAACCCTAAATGTTAAAGATACAAGCTTGTCCTGCTACTGGAACAACGGCAATAGTAGTCGCACCCTAATCGCGAGTGTTGCAGGAAAATATTGGGTTGAGGTTTCCAATAATTATTGTCAGAGCACTGATACGATTAACATTAATTACTATACTGTTCCGATAGTTGGCCTTGGAGCAGATACCATTCTTTGTTCCGGAAGTAATACACTGTTAAATGCAGGCAAAGGATACAAGAATTATAATTGGAATAACGGCGAAACCACGCAGACTATTAGGGTAAATACAACCGGTACCTATTTTGTAAAAGTTAAGGATAGCAATGGTTGTGACGGATATGATACAATTTCGCTAACCTTCAGGAATAAACCAGCTTTAAGTTTGGGAGTGGACCAAACAATGAGATACGATGAGTCCATTATGTTAATCCCCAGTCCGCGCATTTACAGGTCCTATCTTTGGAATGATAATTCTGTAGGGGATAGCCTAAAGGTAGTTGCAAGTTATATCGGAAAAGGTGATCACGTATTCTGGGTAACCGCCACTGACGTAAATAACTGTCCGGCCTCGGATACAATACTTGTTACAGTGCTGGCACCCAATGGGGTTCCGTCAGTTACCGCGGATAGCACTGTCATCTATCTCTATCCCAATCCCACATCGGGGGGCCTAAATATAAGAGTAGAAAACATGGCCCATCCGGATTTGGGCATTGAAATAATTGATTCAAGAGGAGTCGTTTTGATTAGGGAAAATTATAAGAACGAAACAAAAATACTGATAAAACAGCTTGATTTAAGTAATCTGGCACCAGGCATGTATTTAATGAAAATTAATTATGGGAATACCATAAAAATTAAAAGCTTTATTAAAAGTAAAAGTTTTGTAAAGGAATCTACAAAATAAAATAATGACGGTACTTTCTAAATAACTATAATATGGTTCATGAAAAAACACTAACATTAAACCTTAGGAGTAAGAAAATATATTTTTCAGCAGTCTTTTTATTATTCTCTCTGCTCCTGCAGGCACAAATTGCTTGTTTTAAATTGGAAACTGTGACATTTGAGAATAATGCCACTATTAAATCGGATGATGGAAGCAAGGTATATCAAAAACCTCATTGGGACAACCAAAGAGGGGACGATCAATACCCTGTTTGTTATTGGGTTGGAAAAAAATTAAAAGCTTCTGCAGTATTAAAACTGGCACCAAGCACAACAGTACCTTCGCCTCTCAAAGATAAGATCAAGGTAAAAGGAAAATGTGTTGAATTTGAATGCGAATTACCTGAGAAGACAGCTAAACTTAAAGATGACGGGGTTGAATACCCCGCAACTGATGCTGATAAAGCCTTCGATATAATTACAATATACGATGCCTTAACTATCAAGTGGAGCGTAAAAATAGGCGATCAAGATTGGACAGAAGTGGGGACTAGTGAAAATACAGTATATGTAACTTATAAGCAACCGGTCACAATCCCTGTTTTTCATACAATTGTATATTTAGGATGTGTAAATAATGATGGTAAAGACAATAAGGTTTCAGAAGAAAGCATTGTTTCGGGAATTTATGAGGTTTTCAATTCTAAAGATGTGGGCGATGTTGATGGGGATCCCCTAAAATATTGGGGGCCCGGTACACATGAACCGGATCAGTTCCATACGTGGGGTATATTAAAAAACAAAACAGGTTCTTGTGGTGGATGGGCAAATTTTTTTGTAGATATTATTCAGGCACAAGGAATAAGTGGTGCCGGATCAACTGCTAATGCCTATGTAGCAATTACGTCTCGTCCGGATCAGAAAATCACCGGCGGAATGAGAAATCGTATCAAAAATTCCATCAGAACATATTTACCCCCTCCAGATACTGGCTATACAATAAAAGATGATTATTTATTCTTTATAAAAGGATGGAAACTCAACAGAGCAGACACATTCGCTATTTTTCAAAGCTACTCTCCGGGACAGAATAATCCTATTCCTCCTCCTGTTTTCAAGGACCATGCAATCGTAAAATTTAATGGAAAATATTACGACCCATCTTATGGTACAGGCCCATATAGTAGCCCGGTTGATTGGGAGAACAACAGCATAGACGGATTCGGCTCAATCGTAGTAAATTCAGCAGGCCTTCCTTTTTTCTGGATTGATAAAAAAGATAAAAAAGGCCAGTTGGAGACCACTTTTACTGAGATTGACTTTGGCACACGACCTCAATAATAAATTAATAATTACTAATCATATGAAAACAATAATGAATATGAGATTTTTGATAAGCGTTATACTACTCCTTCCATTTTCTAAATTAAGCGCCCAAGAACTGATAAAATATAAAAAGCCCACAGACTTTGGAGAAATAGTTTTTTTAGGAAAACTGGATACTGCAAATGTTATCACGGTAAACTACTTGCTATTAAAAGCGAACAATCAACGAATTGATACAATATGGAAAAGCGCTGTTGGTGCATTGGATAATAATAATCTCGAGATAATTGATCTTTTCTTAAAAGACAATTTCTGTACTTTTTTACTTTCAACTCCACTTGGCATTAATATGGTCATCAGAACCAAAGATGCCCTTTCTTCAAAATGGATGCCTATTGCCTTCTGTGAAGTTCCGATAACAGAACATATGAAAGTGAAAAGTATCTTTCTTAAAGACGAAAAAACTGTAATATGTGAATATAACAGTTTGCCAACAGTAATTTACAAGTATCAATCGGGAGAATTGATTAAAAATTGAAATAGAAAACATAAACTAGTGTCTTTGATTGAGGAACTGTTGGACTGATAGGACATTCTAGGTCATGATGGTTTACGCTTCGTCACCGGGATAAAACCATCGAACGTATTCGTAAACCTTAGCAAAAGTGCGTATGTTTTCGACTTTTCGGTTTGTATGATTACAACTAATGCAAAGAATGATTAAAAGGCAGAGAAAAAAATGTGTAAATCGCATGGTTTTTGTTTTATTTATAAATGTTTAAAAATAGTAAGTAGTTAGTAATTAGTCGTAAGTAAAATATAACCTACTCTTTTAAGGATTTTCGACTTCTTCCTTTAATACTTTTATAGCTTCTTCTAAATATTCATCGCGACTTTCTTTTACAGCCTTGATTGTTCTATTTACGGGATAATCGGGCCGGATTCCAATCAAATGATGTTGTGAGCCATCGTGTTTTAAAACTTTGGTTCCGGTCCATGATACTGAATATCCTCCCATTAAATTTATAACATTCATTGCCCCATTCGCGCCTCCGGTCGTATCACCCACCAATTTTCCAAGCTTATAATATTCTACAATCGATGGCAATATTTCACCGGCACTATAATTGTAAGGGTATATTAGGAATACTAATTTGGCTTTAATAAGAGGTATTTGGGGATCTTTTTTCCATCGCAATTCATCAAAGGATACTTTCTCTCTATCGGGGTTTGCAATAACAGGAACATTCAATATAGGACCCAAAACAGGTTTTTTAATTATATGTGAAATTAGTTTTGCCATTGAAATAAAACTACCGTTGTTAAATCCCGAA
>CAYZNC010000092.1:0-18342 GCA_964478555.1 uncultured Bacteroidales bacterium
CAACAATAATAATTGGGATGTGAATTAAAGGCAAAAAATAGTAAGAAGCTATACATAGAAGCCCCGCACGTAATAACCAATTTGTCTGTTTTTTCATGATTATAAAAGTTTAATTATTCGTTTAAAAGTTGCATTGATAAATTCTCTAATTTTTCTATTGTTTCATTTAATTTCATTATTTTTCTTTTTGTCATAATTGGTCTTATAAAAAACCAACATATTGCTAGCCAAATTAATGCCAACAAATATATGGCTACCATCAAAATTATTTGTTGACGTGCAAATTCAAAAAGATATAAAAGAAGTCCTATTGATACAAGAGCGAAACCAACTAACTGCGCCCTTTTGTGAAAAGAAATTAACTTTATTTGTTCGTTTTTAAGAAAAAGAATAAACTGTTCATTTGAACAATTTTTCCAATTTGGCAGTCTTATTAAACTGCTGGAATTTATGTATAAAATAATATAAATTGGAAGAATAATTAAGATTTCGCCTATTCTTGTTACAAGTAATTTGGATTGATAATCAAACATGACCCAAACCATTATTACACCCAATAATATTGCAACTATAATTAAACTTCCACTTTTAAGAATATGTTTAATACGAAATCTTTTCATTGCTTTTACTACCTTTGACGCTTTGGGTAAGTTATCTACTTTGGCAGTCAACCAAATTTGTTTTATATCATTAAAGTTGTCCATATTTTTTAAATTTATGGGAGAGTTTCTCTTTTATCCTATGAATTTTTACCCTAATGTGTGCATGGCTTAAACCTACTATTGCAGCAATTTCTTCTTGTTTTAAGTCTTCAAGTACTAATGAGATAATAATTCTTTCTGACTCTTCAAGTTCTCCGATGCAGTGATATAAAAAAATCAACTTTTCTTCCTGTGCCTCTTCGTGAACAATAGGTAAATGAGCAGGTAAATCCGTAGTCTGAAAGCGTTTCGATTTTTCAATTGCCCTAAGACAATTATTAGTTGCAATACGAAATATCCATGTACTTATTGTGGATCGATTTTCGAAAGTTGATAAATGTTCCCATACAGCAATAAAGGTTTCTTGAGTAAGGTCCTTTGCTAGCTCATAATCATTTATATAGGCCATGCATAACCTAAAAATTTTAGGGGAAAACTGTATGTAAATTTCTTCGAAGTTCATTATTGTCAAATTAGATACAAAAACAAACAAAATGTTACACGACAATCAAAAAATGTCTAAATAAATTTCAATTAACAAAATTGACTTAATGCTAAAAATTGTGAACAGCTTACAAAGTATTTAAGAAAAAAGTCGATTTTAAATATATTCTCATCAAAGGGTCGAATAATAAAACTGATTTTTAAAGTTTGGGAATAACTTGATCTATGAAAATATAACCATTCTATCTTTGAAAATTAATTCAACCTTTTCGGCATTCTTTTGTGTATTAGTCTGACAAGAAGATAAAATCAAAAGTATCAAACCAAATATACTTGCTATTATTTTCATCTTTTTTAGTTATTATGTTTTTTAAAAGGTAACCCCGCTTTCAAGATGCCGTTTTTTAAGATTCATTTTTTATTAAATTCAGATCTATTAAAATCAAATAGGTTTATTAACAATCTCCATAAGTTTGTCGGCACTTTCCGTCAGTTTGAACCCATATTTTTCATATAGTCCGTGAGCATCTTTGGTGGCCAGCATAATTCGCTGTAAACCCCGCAAATCCGGATGCTGCATGATATAATCCATAAGTTTTTTGCCCAATCCCTGATTTCGAAAATCTTCCAAAATAAATACATCCATAATGTAGCCAAATATAGCATAATCAGTTACAACTCTTGCAAAGCCTATCAATCTATCCTGAGAATCATACATGCCAAAGCACAGAGAGTTGTCGACCGAACGTTTAACCGTCTCAAAACTTCTGCCCTTCGCCCAATAGGAACGATTTGTCAGGAAATCATGTATTGCTGTTATATCAAGCTTATTTCTATCAGTGGATATTTTGTAATCTATCATACATCACTTAATTTTTTAATACTAGAATACCATACTATGAGAACGTTTTTCGTTCAATCCGGCATTCCTGAAATTTTGCGTTAGCTTCAAAAGTTACTTTTCAATAATTATTTTATCAACCGAAACGAAATCGCCGGTACTGCCAAATATAGTTCCTTTTTTATTAGACCAGTTTCCATGCGCACCAATTACCGAAACTGTAAACGAATATTTGTCCTTTGCTAAAACAGGACTAAGAAACCGTAACGATCGATCAGGATACTTGCAGTACATATCAATCGTGGAAGACAGAATGGTTACGCCTTTGCTATTTTTAATAGTAACCTGAGCATACCCTCCGTTAGGCCCTGCAATGCCGTATAACCCAATTTGAGTTCCTGTAAAATTAACAGTGAATGAAGAACCTTTTGTATTGGAGCGACTATCTGCCAAAGTATCGACTGAGGGTGAATGTTTCCAGATGCCGGAATATTGAATCAATTTTGTATTTGAATGATCAATTGTTTTTCCGCCAATTGCAGATGAAGTCCACTTCCCGGTTGATGTATTTACGTGCCAGCTTGCTTTATAATCGGGAACTGAAATAGAATGCCCCGAAACCGAAAGTGGTTGCCAAACATACGTTGCTGCTGAGTTTTGACGAGGGAAAGCCCAGCGATCTCCCATAAACATAAACGTAGTGTCTTGGGTACCAGCAATTGGTAAAATATATGTAGATTGCGAATTCCAGGTAAGGGTGCCTTTGGGGGCAAATATTCCACGTTCTGTCCATGGTCCTTTTAACGAGGTAGCCGTAAAGTAATAATTGTCATTTCGTTCCCACGAAGTGAGGTCGGAACCCAGCCAGTAGTAAAGACTGTCTTTTTTAAAAATTGCAGGGGCTTCACATCGCGGAGTCATATTGTTAACCACTTGTTCGGTAATGCTTTTATAGTCATCACTGAGTTTAAAAAGATTACCGGAATGGGTAATTACATAACCGGCACCATCGATATCCTGAAAAACTCCCATATCCCATTTTTTCACAGGTTTTCCATTGAATAGCAATGGGCCTTGAAAGGTATAGATGCCATTTACAATGTCGCAGGTGGCATAGCCAACAAACTGATCTTTGTACTGGAGATTATCGACATGCATAAACATTATGTATTTGCCGGTTTTTGGACATTTCATTACCTTAACCCGTTCTCCAACCCGGTTGGGGCCTAACTTACCTGAATCCTGAACAGGAAGTACCATGTTTTCGAATTTCCAGTTATACAAATCGGCCGATGAATAACAACTAAAGCCGTTAAAGAAGTTGCTGGTGTCGGTTTTAAATTCCCCGAAGAGATAGAATCGATCATTGTCTCTGATGATGTTTGCCCCGTGGGCGCTTACTACATTTCCTTTATTGTCGAACCATGGAATTCCAGAATGGATTGCAGTTGTTGCTTGTTTGAACTGGGCAAACAAAAGGGAGCTGTTTATTAATATCAAACAGATAAGTAACGTTTTCAATTTCATACTTGTTTGATGTTTATTTTAAAATTTCTAGTTTCCGTCCGGTTTAGCAATTTCAATACCCGGCGTAAGAGGAAGATTGAATTCTTCAACGGGATCGGGATTGGATGGGTTAAATTGCGGTAAGTCTACCAGAAATTTTTCCAAATCCAGATGATTTTTCCGAATTCCTTCAACAATACATTTAGCGAGTTCATAAGCTCCGTAAGAATTGAAATGAGTATTGTCGGCCAAAGCCTTATCCTGTCCGGGGAATGTGTTGGCCGGGTAATGTACAAACGCTTTTGTTGATTTGTCTACACCAAGGGCGTTATAAAGGTCGGTGGACATGTTGTTCAGATCTATCATTGGTACTTGTTCGTCTTTGGCAACCTTACGGGCGGCAGCCGGAAAGTCGCCTAATGTGTTGACAATCTTGCCAGAATCATCGAAACTTCGGCGGCTGGTTGAAGTAACAATCACAGCATTTGCTTTCTTCTTTTTAACTTCCTGGATAAAATATTTAAAATTGTCGGTGTAAGATTTCCAAGCGCCATCGTTAGGACCTTTCATCTTTTGATCGTTGTGTCCGAACTCAATGAATAAGTAATCGCCAGGTTTTATAATACTTAATATTTTCTCCAGGCGGTGCTGACCTTTAAAGCTGGCAAGCGTCAAGCCAGATTCTGCATGGTTGGCGATTGAAACTCCCGGTTTAAAAAAACGGGGGATCATTTGACCCCAGGACGCCCATGGCTCTATAGATTGATCAACAACGGTAGAATTTCCGGCAAGGTAAACTGTAATCTGATCATCAGCTTTTGTGATTTCGATCTTCGAAATGCAAGGTTTGGCTCCGTTGAATTCCAATGTCAGTTTATTGTCCCAATCGAGGCTATTCAGTTCTCGTTCTTTGAGGCTAACTTTGCCGCCTGTAATGATCTCGGGCCTGCGTACATTTACAATGAACGATTTTGTAACAAACTCTCCTGGCTTGGTAATAATCTTTTCAAGGATCAACCTGCGGGCTTCGGCTTTAACCGTCAACTCCCCGGATTCTCTGGCACCACCTATGGTAAGCGTAACTTTGTAATTTCCTTCAGGCACATTTACTGAAAAAAAGAAGGGCTTGTAAGCCGTCATGAAACTGCGTTTTGCCGGGTCATTACTTTCATGTTCGATTATTTTAACTACCGAACCTAAGTCAATTCCATAGCCTGTATTTTCCGAAAAGATGGTGTTTGCTCCAATCTGAATATAATCCTGTGGGACTTTGCCGCTTCCTAACTGGAACTTGAAGTCTGTTTGTTGTGCTTTTGCATTACAAACGGCCAAAGTTATTACTATGGCAATACTTAAAGCTTTTATTATCGTTTTCATTGTATATTTTTTATGTTACGTTGAAAGAATATTTTTTTCTCCTAAATACACATCTACTGCTGAATCATAAAAGTAGAAGGCAAAGCCAGCAGCTGATACTGAATAGTTTTTGCCAGGCGATAATTGCCCACAGCATTTGGATGGAGACGGTCGGAATCGGCATTATTGAAGTATTTCACTTGCGAGTCGGCAAGTGGATAGAGTCCGCTTAAGGAATATAAGTCGATTAAAGGAACCGCCCAATGCGAAGCTGCTTGCTTCAGGGCATCCACGTATGCATCAATGTATAATCCCTGCGCGTTGGCAAAACTTTCTTCCGGTTGCACGTTTGTTTCACTAAACTTTGCATATCCCCTGTGAATAGGAGTTAGGATAATAATCTGTTGGTCTGGGAAATTGGTTTTCAGGAAAGTTAGCACTTTATTGATGCGTCCGCAAAAAGTTGAATCATTTTCTATTGGGGTACGATACTTACGGGTAACGCTATTTCCATTATGGTTGGCTTCCTTTGTAGTTTCACTATAAAACTTACCCAGCGGAACACCGTGACTATAATCGTTTGTGCCGGCGAAAATCAAAATTGCATCCACTGCTATTCCTTTTTCTTCATGCAACTTAAGCGCCTGCTTATAAATACCGTCCCACTGATTACCGCTGATCCCATAAACATAAGGCTCAATCCCCAGTAATTCGGATAGATACTCCCAGTATATCGTATTAGTTCCTTTTTTGGTTTTCTGGGTCATCGAATCTCCCAGATAAGCCACCCGTTTTCCCTGCCATTGTGAGTTAGCCGTTTTTTCTAATGGGCTTATTGTCACTTTTGGAGCATAATTCTGAACCGTCTGTCCAAATACTGACACGCCTGTCAGTAGAATAGCACAAAGGCTTGCTGTTATTTTTTTCATTTCGGTCATTTTCATTAAAAAAATTTTATTCGACAACTTCAAATTTAATTAATTTAAAATCAACAGAGGTACAGGGGGTATGTTTAGTAAAATCTAATCGACTTATGGCACTACCGCTAAACAAAAATGCCCCTCAACGGAGCACTTGTTTTGATTTGCGGAGAGCATGAGATTTGTAACACCCCTTAACTCCTTATTATTTAGTATTTTATAACCTTACGAATTATTTACTCACCGGATCACTCACTACTATTTTGTAGCGGTTTGGCTGCAAATCGTAATACAATATTACAAATTTCAGCGGACTTTTGAAAGTAAAGCAGACTATTTTTTGAACTGGATAACAGTTAGGTTGAGGGTTCTGTAAGTAACCTGTCTCCAATGCTGATTCAGTATTGAGCGGGGTGCTGTTTAAGGCATTTGCAGTAGATCCAGCAACCGGGATTATAACGATTAACAACCTGGTACCTCAAAAGGATATTGCTTACCCATAAGGGGCAAGCCATTTGAGCATCACAGGCGCAATGGCCAACATTGATTTTGCAAATGGTACATCCGATTTGCAGATAACGAACGTTCAGAACCTACCGATTGACCTGAATGCTGGCAGCATCGTTTTAACACCTGTTGCTTTACCTGCCGGAAATGGTATAAAGGTTTACCTTTTGAAAGTTGAGTTCTTCCAGCTTATGAACGCCGTTCAATACCCTTTAAAGAACGGTTCATATAACAGTCTGGCAATTGTAAATGTGGCCTAAGCAATGAATGAGTTTCAGGTATTCGGGATAATCTTTTTATCGCTGAAACCCTTATGGTGTGAGTCTTTATTGGAAACTGGGTTCTCATTTTATTTTTCCACTACATGAATCTCAAATTTACCAGAAACAAAAGCCTTTGCTGTATCTGTTGCTATTACTTTAATGGCTATTACTCCTGCTGTTGTTGGTAAACCTGAAAAAGTCACTGTTTTGGAATTAAAACTCAACCATGAAGGCAAAGAAGTTCCGTTATCTAATGATGCAGTATAAGTCAATGTATTGTTTCCGTCGTCATCTATAAAAGCACTATCTGGGATTGCATAAACAAAAGAATGTCCTGCTGTCTCTCTTTGATCTTTTATTTGGGTTTTCAGGTATGGTTCAAAGTTTGTGTGTTTTAAACTATCAAGTAGTTTATCAAACCGAACCCAATATATAAAACAGTTTTTTTCGCTATTACCACGGGTGTAAAATAAATATTTATTGTCAGATGTTACATATTGCCCCCAACGGTGTGCAATGCCATCATTAATCAATTTCCCGAGACTTTTAGGATTAGTCCAGGTATTATCTGTTTTACGGAAACTGATATATAGTTCACATTCGAAGTCTTTGGTTTCTTTTGCACTGATAATAATATATGATTCATCTTTTGATATAAAGAAGTCGCCGTTAAATCCAGGTTCGTTTAATGGTGTTCCCAAGTTTTGAATAATAGTATCTGTATCTGTGAATTTAAAACTACATATATTATAATTACTCCAATCATTAACGGTTCCTCTTCCGTAATTACTGCCAGCATAAATATTTCCACTCGCTGTCGGTAAAAAATCATAAAGACCATAGCTCTTTTTAATAAAAATAACTGGCTTACTCCAACCGCTATCAGTTCTGTTTGATTGCATAACCTCTCCAGCCCCTCCACCTATAAAATATAAGACTTTACCATCCGGAGAAAAGGTTGGTGCATAATAATGTTCATTTAGAGTAATAGGGCCGTTCCATTTATTGTTTTCGTATTTGAAATATTTAGTTTTTACGTTTGTCAAATCAAACCATTTTGTGTTATGGCTATAATAAAATTCTTTACCGTCATGAGAAAAAGCAACCCTATCTCCAGCCAAAGCATCTTTTTCTGCAAGTAATCCGGGGGCAAATATTTTCGGCGTATCTGAGGGAAGAGTTTGTCCAAGATACGCATTAGGACTATCCCAAAATGTCATTGATTGGTGATTACACGCGCCTAAACCAATCAATAAAACAAGGAATAAAAAGTAAATAGCTTTCATAATGTAAAGTTTATAAATTAATTAAATGTTTTGTTTGTTTGACAACTTAATCTATTCTACCATTATCAAGGATTAAAGAAATATGTGTTAATAGTGTTTTACATCTTATATATTAGCTCGAAGTTTATTTCAACCTTTAGCCCAACTGTCGCGTATATGAAATGAAGCGGACTGAGGAGCTGTGTCGGTATCCACTGTGACAAACGCTGATGCAGGCTGAACTGCTTGATAACCCACTGCTACTGCTTTATTTTATATACGTTGTATGCACGTTTATTTTTTGTTTATCAATTCCTCAATCTCACTTATATGTAATTTAAAATGTCGCAAATAATCAATTATACCGGCTTTTAGCGAAATTAATCTTTCGTCACTATAATGCCAAAGATTATCCAATTTGGAAGAATCGACATTTTCAATCACATGAATTATATGCAAGTTTGAGTATTTCCAAAGATTAATCATGTTTTTCCAATCTTCTGCTTGATAGTTCTGAATAGCAATCCACCTATCATTATTTCCATTTGTCGCATAGTTTGGAAATCGCAAAGGGCTTGGCTGATATTGCATATGAACAATTCGATGTGTATTATTTGATGCTGAATCAATCATGTGTCCAATAATCTGCTTGATTGTCCTATTTTGGCTATTTTGTCTAATTGTTATAATATCTTCAGAAAGAGTCAATAATTTTGGCTCCCACTCATCAATCAAACTTAATAATTCTTGGTTGTTTGTTTTAAATTCATTCATGTCGTTTTCTATTTATATTATTAAAAAAATATCGCCAGGTTGTTTGTTTTAAATGTGCCATAACGTTTGGTATGAAACGTTGGTTGAAAACGGAGCTGCAAGTAATGCAGATGCAAAACCTCTGGAACCTCAATGTTTTATAAGCGTGTGTTAATACTAATTATCAATCTTTGTAATCAATAGATTTGAAAAATGTGCTTCTGTACCGGGGCCTATCCATAATCCAATACTACCATTATTATCGGACCCAAGTTTTAAATCATTCACTATTAATGTCGGTTGAGAATTTCCATGCACGTATAATTTTGCTTTATCCCCATTAACTTCAATCTTTATTTTTGTCCATTCTCCTGTTACTAAATCAACATATGATTCATATTTTTCGGGAAAATCCTTGCGTAATTTAAACCAAGGAAAATCAGGATAAGAAGTATACTGTACAGAATGATTTCTTCGAATTTGTTCATCTGCTCTTCCATTGGTTGGACGAAGATAAATGCACTCAAACGTTGAATTGTCATTATTGATTCTAAACGCTATACCTACAAATCCACGCGCTTGTTCAGATGAAGTTTCAGCTGGTTTCCCGGAAATATCAATTTCAATAATTCCATTTTTAAAATCTGAATTGCTGATTTTTACAAATTTTACTTCTGCATTTTCTCCATTGTCAATTACTTTTAAAGATTTTTTGCCCAAATAAGTTTCTTCTATTGTTACTACATTAATTGATGTCAAATCGTTATTATTAAACAATAAGACTGAATCCTTTTTTAATTGTGCAAATACTGTATTTGACAAAAAAAGAATTATGAAAATTAAATAGTACGATGTTTTCATTTTGTATTTATTAATGGTTGTCAAAGTGCCGTTTTTATTGCCGGCTATCCTTATTTTTTCATTATTTAGCTGAAGATCCTGAATACCTGGCAATTTTCCAATTTCCATTAACTTGCTTTTGAAGTATGAATATTTCGTGTCCACCTTCGCCTGAATCTGTTGCATTGTTTAAACGGCTTGTTGTGCGGACCAATGCCCATTCAGATGACATTTGAATGATTTCCTCTATATTGAATTTGATATTAAAATCAATTTTCTTAAAAATTGAGATATAAAACTTTTCTACTGCTTCAGTTCCAATGCTGGTCGGCGCACCCTGCAATACAAGAATTCCATCTTTTGCAAATAGTTGCAACACGCTATCAACATTATGGGTATTCAGCGCTTTTTCGTATGAATAGACAACCCGGCTAATTCTATTGTCCTCATTAGATTTCTGTGCAAAGGTTGATAATGATGATGTAGCAATAATAATCAGTATAAATGCTCTGGTGAAATTTTTCATTTTACTTCTCTTTTTATTTTTCTATCAGTTTTTTTATATTAGAGGTTGTTGTGTGCTGCCTGTTTTTATTTTTTATTTCGCAATATTCGTAATATTAATTGTTTGGGAATCCATCGAGTTTCTAAAAAGTAAAATATTCGGAAATTTCTTTTTTAATTGTTCTGTTATTACGAACCATTTTTCCATTTCTTTCGGAATAACGTGCGTCACTACAATATACTTTGGATGTAATGTGTTTAAAATATAATCTAAATCGGATTCACCGGATTCTATAAGGCCAAAATACAAAAATGCCACATCTATTGAATCTGTCCATTTTTTATTTCTGGCAAGATAATCCTGAAAAGCATTTTTCTGAATATCGCCAGAATGGAATATTTTTATCCCATCTAACTCAATTAAGAAACTGTAATTAAGCATGGTTTCTTCCAAATCGACGCTATCCCGATAAAAGGACAAATGTTTAAGTCCAAACACTTTCACAGGAATATTATTTATTGTTTGTGAGATACTTTGATTAGCCTCAGGAGTAATCACAACAAACTGTTTCTTTTTAGCAATGAAGCCAAAACAATTACCGTCAATAAACACAATAGAAGGTTTATTGGTAACAAATGGAATGTTTTTATATTTCGAAAGATATTCGTTTATCAGCACTGGGTCGCAATGGTCCTTATGATAATGAGTAAGCAGGAGCATGTCAATATTATCAAAGGGAGCTTTTGCATTCATTATGTCTGTAGTAACTTCTTTGGGGGGCACAGAAAATACACCATATCCATCGCTAAACAATGCATCGATTAATATTTTTTTTGTTGACGATTGTAACAAATAACCTTCGTTTGCAATATTGGTAATTTGCAAATCATTTGAATGTAGCTGTGAATACGTTAAGTTCAGGTTACAAAATAAAAGACAAAATGATAAAGAAATAAATGCTTTCATATTATTAAGATGTTATAGTTATTTATTTAGATGGCTTTAAAAATTCTATTATTACCCTGTCTATTTCATTTGGCCTTTCTTTAAAAGTAAAGTGAGATGTATTTGGAAATATGCATAGCTGTCTTGTTTTTTCGGGTAATTGCTCATACATTTCAAGTATATGGTTCATTTTTATAACATCCCTATCACCAAATATAAGCAACACTGGTTTTGAAATTTTATCAAAATATTCTTTGGATAAATATGGCTCTGTTATCCACATTTTCCTTATCATTTGAATGTGTATGTCAAATTTGTCGGGATTGGGATTCGATTTATATGCTTCACGAAATCTTTTCCAAAATCCATCATGAAGTACCTTTTCCCGTAACATCATAGTATCCTGGAACCATGTCGATTTTAATCCTTCAATTGAATAATTTGCACCTGAAGCAATTACCTTTCGTACTTTTGAAGGATATTTGCTAGCTAAATGAAAACCTATAATCCCCCCATCACTAAAACCGACGATATCTACGCTATCAAGTTTCAAATAATTTATCAGGTTATAAACATCACTTGCCATAACGGAATAACTTAACGTATCATTCATATTTGTACTACGGCCATATCCTCTGCTGTCAATTGCAATTACCTGAAATTCTTTTGCTAAATCTGAAATATTGTTTTTAAATTCCGATATTGAACCCAATCCACCATGCAGTAAAACTAAAGGGAAACCTTTACCATAAATTTCATAATAAATTCTTTCTCCATTTATGTTGGCATATTTTCTTGTCTTGGCATTTTGTCCATATATAGTCGAATCATATTGTCCGTGTAGCTTTTGCACAAACAAAATTATTGTAAATATCAGAATAAATTGTTTCATATTACTTTTAATTAAAAGATTCATTAGTCGTTCTAAACCATATCAAAGATTTTATCTCCAATATATCTGCTGTTAAGCTTGTAAACAAACTTTGCAACTTTTAAATCCCACTATAACCCGCATGCCGTGTGAGCCGAAGTTGGGTGAGGGTTTATATTTTTCTACTTCTTATTTTATTGGGTATTTTTCGTATCAAATACTTCTTTTTTAATATCATCAATTATTTTTGTGCTTACCCAATATATATCTCCTGACCTCGAGAAAAACAAGAACCTTCCATCGGGCGAGAGTGAAGCATCACCGGTGGCAGTATTTTTAAGATTTATACCTGCCCCGGTCATTTCCATATTAACAGGGATTGTCCAGCTACTATCTTCTTTTTTATAAGTTATATAAAGATCGGAGTATCCATGGCCTCCAGGACGTTCGGATACGAAAATAAGATAAGATTCATCCGGAGCGATACATGGAGAAGCATCCCACACAGAAGAATTTACAATTGCTCCCAGATTTTCTACCTGCAAAGGTTGCCCTGGCAATTGGTGCGTGCGCCAAATGTCACCTTTTTTGTCATATCCACCAGGACGATTAGAAGTAAAATATACTACACCATTGTTAGTTTCAGAGTAACCGCCATCTCTATTGTCGGAGTTGATTGGTGCTGGCAGATGTTTGGGATCGCTCCATCCTTGGGAGGTTCGCTGTACCATCCAGATATTATATGGATCGGGACCTTTGTAATTTGCATAGTGAAAGTAAAGTCTGTTTCCATCTGACGATAAAAAAGGACTACTTGCCATGTGGCCAACTGAGAATAGCGCTTCCACCTGAGGAGTCCAAATGTTATTTTCGCGCTTTGTATAGTAAATTTTCGCACTGGAATAATCGGTAGCCCAAACGTTGAAAAAACACTCATTACCGATTGGTGAAAATACAATGCGGCATTCTGAACGATTAGGAAGAGATATAATTCCAGGAGCAAAAATAACTGCTGAATCACCTGGCGGAGTTTGCCCGAAATAATCAATGGGATTATTTTGTGCAACAGTTGTTAAGGTAAAAATCCCAAACAACGACAAAGTGGTCATAATTTTTATTCTCATGTCATTTTTTATAATAATCACTTTTTTACAATTTAGTTAAAACTGTTATAGTGCGTTCTTAACCTTGCGCCCAACGTTCCTCGGCTATGTAAAGTGAGGGATTTACTTGCAGGATAAATCCCACTACACAAATACAATTAGAAAGCTCAGAGCTTGCAAACCCTCTATAACCCGCATTGGGTATGAACCGTTGTTGGCTACTGGTGTTTATTTCATATCATTATTATCATTAAATTTCCAATTGCGTGCAAACCTATTGATAAGTTTAAATTTCGTTTCCATAAATAGAGTCCAGAAAATAAAATACCATTCAATCCTAAGTATATTACACCATTAATGATTCCTCCAAACGAATCAAAATTATGAATAGAAAACCATGAAATCATTGGTAAAATCACACATAATATGATACTCAAGCCCCATGATTTAAAAGAATTAATTCCAAATCCACGAAATATAATCTCTTCACAAATACCTGAACATGGAACATAAAATATCCAAAAAATATATTCTCCCTTTGAATATAAAGCTGGCTTAATCGGCGAATTGTTTATCAATGAGTTTAGACTGATGCCAATTTGTGTCTTAATGAAATAAAATATAAAACCTATAAATACTAATCCTGTAATAAAAACTAAAGTCCTTTTAAAATCAAGATTATATCCAATATCCGAAAGTCCTAATTTATTAACTCTTAAAAATGCTGAAATAATAGTAACTGTAAAACACTGAATAATCAATATTGAAAGCCATGCCGGAACAAAATAATTATTACCACTAATATTTATAAATCCTGATGGAAGTATCCATTTGATAAAAGGTACAAAGAAATAATTCCGAACCGAATCTTGGTAAAGTATAGGAATCAATACTAAAACAATTACAATCTGATATATCGGAAACCTTGTCTTCATGTTTTTATCTGTTTGGAGCGGCCTTCATACTTGCAGGCAACTATCAATAAAATTACAGTATGTTTATGATATATTGCGATATGTTATTGAACTCGCATCTTTCCAACACCATAATATTTAACGATTATTAATCGTCAAATCTAAAGAAAAAGAAAAATTACACTTTAAACAAATCGTTCATTGTTTAACACATTTTGAACATTGTGTTAAGTATAAGAAAAATAAGTGGTTATCTAATATTCTGAAGGTAATTTACCAAATTCCTCCTTAAACCTTTTGGTAAAATAAGAGAGGTTGTCGAAACCTGTATTAAAGGCTATTTCACTAATTGTTGCCGATTTCTTTTTTAATAATTGTGCTGCACGTTTCAATCTGGTTGAGCGAATAAACTGGTTTATGGAAAGATCAGTCAAGGCCTTTAATTTCCTGAAAAGCTGGGGTCTGGATAACCCTATCTTCTGACTTAAAAAATCAACATTGAGGGCAGGGTTAGATATTTCCTGTTCAATGATGCCGGCTAATTTGAGCAGGAATTGTTCATCGAACGATTTTACCTCTACTTCAGACGGATTTACAGTAATTTGTTTCCTGTACTTTTCCTGCAGTCTTTTTCTGTTCTGCAAAATATTTTCAATCCTGAGCATTAATTCATCTTCATCAAAAGGTTTACTGATGTAATCATCTGCCCCCTTTTGCAAACCAACTATTTTACTGTCCCGGTCAGCTTTTGCTGTCAGGAGGATTACAGGGATATGACTGGTGCGAAAATTGTTTTTTATTGCTGATGTAAGCTGATATCCATCCGTTTCAGGCATCATAACATCCGATATAATAATATCAGGGACATTTTTCATGGCTAGGTCAATCCCTTCAGTCCCGTTCTTTGCCTCTGACACCTGGTATTTATGTGAAAGGCTTTCACTTATATATGAACGCAAATCAATATTGTCTTCTACTACCAGTATGCTTTCCTTGCGTTTACTGTTATTTTTGTTTCCTTCTGTTTGGAAAGTAGCCCATTCATCGACAGGGTTTATAGTGAATTGAGTTTCTTCTATGGTGATATCATCACTTTTTACAATCGGGATCGCTACCTGAAATTCCGTCCATTTACCCTCCCGATAGCAATCGGGATCGCTTTTCACGCTTATCTGCCCCTTATGCAAGACTACTAATTCCTTTGCCAATGCCAAACCTATTCCGCTACCTTCAAAGTTCCGGCTTACTGTCGAATCGGCCTGGTAAAATCTGTCAAAAACTTTATCAAGACTCTCTGGTGGTATCCCAATACCATTATCCCGTACTTTTACTATGGCATTATTTTCTTCTTTTGTAATGGTGATTTCAATTTTTCCTCCTCCAGGGGTAAATTTAAAAGCATTTGAGAGCAGGTTGTTTAGCACTTGTTCTATCCGTTCAGCATCGAAACAAAAAACCATTTTTTTTTCCTTCTCTATAATTTTAAAGAGGATATTTTTCTCTTCGGCTATTGATTGAAACATTAATGCTACCAAGCGAACCTGTTTATTAAAATTGAATAATTTTAAATTCAGCTTTAGTTCGCTTTTATCTATTTTCGAAATATCAAGCAGTTGATTGATTAACTGTTGAAGTTTACGGGAATTTCGGAGCATTACTGAATACATGCCTTCTTTATCTTCTCTGTTATTTCCTTTTAAAAGTTTTACCAATGGCGATATTATCAAGGTCAGCGGTGTCCGTAACTCGTGAGAAATATTGGTAAAGAACCTTAATTTCATTTGGTCTGCTTCATGCAACTTTGCCGATATTCTTTCAATCTCTTCGAGCTGGCTTTGTATTTCATGGTTCTTTTCTTCAATTTCGTTGTTCTTTTTTGTTAATAGTTTATTATCTGTTTTTTTTCTACGGTAGCTTTTATAAATCACAAAGCTTAACCCTATAATCAGGATCAAAATTGCGAATAATGAATTACGGTATACCTTCTGTCTTTTAATTTCCACAGTGCTTAATGCCTGTTTCGCTTTACTATCATTCTTTATTTTTTCGAAATTAAACCTCATTTCCAGATCAGCCAGACTAAATTCCTTTTCCGTTCTTGACAAGCTATCTCCCATTATCCGTGAGATTGTCAAATAAGCATAAGCTCTTTTTAAATCATTTTGTTTAAGGTAGAAACGACTTAGAGTATCTGTTATATTTTTTCGCAACAAAAAATAATTTGTTCCATAAACTGTTTTATATGCTGATAAATAATAATTTTCGGCGATTTTGCCTCGATTCATTAACATGTAAAAGTTGCCTAATCTTAAATTTGACGAAGCAATTTCCTTCCTGGCATTAAAACATTTAGCCAATTCCAATGATTTCTGGTAATAGAATAATGCCTCGTCCGGATAATTTAATTTCAAACAAATGTCGGCAAGTTCCAAATGAGCTTCATGATGGTATAACCTGTTACAGCATTTGCAATTTGATTCATAACATTTTTTAAAATAATAATATGCATGTTTATAATCATTAAGCTTCTCATACGAATAACCGAGGTTTTTATATAAATGCACAAAATGGGTTTGATCACCAATTTCTTTTGCTATCGCCAAACATTTAAGATTATATACCAATGAAATACTATCCTTCCCTTCAGTTAAAAATAATTTTCCTATTTTCATCCGAATCCTGAACATCTGGTAATTATTTTTACTATTAATACTTTTCTCAAGTCCTTCTTTAAAATATTCATGAGCTATGGAAAAGTTCATTTTCTTTTCTATGAATATATCCCCGATAGACGCATATATTGAACTGATTGCATCTTCATCGTTAATGCTCTCCGCTAATTTTAATGCATAGTTCAAAGATTCTAGTGATTTAATAATATTGCCGTTATTTCTGTAAAAATCTGCAATGGACGTGAAGACTGATACTTCGCCTTTTTTATCGGAATTTTTCCTGCATAAATCCAATTGCTTGTCAAAATACATTAAAGCACTGTCCGTTTTACCTAGATTTCCGTATATACGTGTAAATAACGAAAGAACCATCCCAGTGTTATTTGCACTGGTAAAATACCTTTCCGAATTTTTTAAATTCATCAGGGCCGTCCTGAAACTTAACAGATAATCCTCTGCAAGAGCTACTTTAAAATATGCCCATCCCAGATTATAGTGTAATGCTTTTGACATTGCTAAGCTTTTTTGGAAACAGGCATAAGCTGAATCAAACCTGCACTCATTGAAAAAAATATTCCCTTTAATACTATATACATCTATGAGTTGAGAAGAAATAGTCATATTCTTTAGTTCGTCAAATGCCCAATTTCCATAATATTTTGAAATCTTTAAGTCACTTGCAGCATATTTCCAAATCAGAGGATATAGTAATTTATACTTGCAAGTATCATCCTGACACTTTTTAAGCGCTTCCCTTATACTATCTGATTCATGCTTTAATGAAGGGGTGCTATTTGAAGCGTAAATATGAATTGATATGAAAAAAAACACCAGTAATGATAAATGTTTTAGCAGGTAAGGTTTTTTGATACAGATAGTTCTTTTCATGACATAGTATGAATTATCTTTCAAAGATATATTATTATAGATGACAGCTCAACCTCTTTTACTTTAGCCTTATAGTTTCTAAACGGGTTCTAACTGTAATACGTAAATAAATTGGAACTGCTCCTGAAGCATAGGCTTTTGGCTTCTTCGGATAGAAGAGCAAACTAAATGTTGTGTTCATGGTTTGGTGACCTTTTACGTTTGTAAATTTATACTTACGTTTGCCGCCAAACAAGATATTCAAATTATGAACCACTTACTATACAAGCGTTTGGTGAGGTAGCGGTGAGTAAATTTTAGCCTTTAATTTACTCATCGGGATTACTCAACAGAATTATAATTTTTGGTGAATATTTTGAAGAGGGCTAAAAATTAAATCCCTGTATATCATACGATTTACAGGGATTTAATTCGTTTTGGTCATGTTTTTGCGGAGAGCCAGGGATTACTGCATGATCCCATTAGGGGGCCCGCTTAAATCAAAACAATTGCGGGACTCAACGTCCCTATCATTTTTTGTTTTCCGCAATTGCCTCAAACAAGTTTGGGCATTGCGGAAAACAAAAAATGCTCATTCGACACTTGTTTTGATTTGCGGAGAGCCAGGGATTCGAACCCTGGAAGCCCTTTTGGAGCTTACACACTTTCCAGGCGTGCGCCTTAGACCACTCGGCCAACTCTCCATTTTTGTTTGTCAAAATATTTATGGTCAGTACCATATGCTTTTCTGATGACAAAACAGGCCGCAAAAATACAAAAAATTACAAAGAATCAAACCTAAGATAAGGTAATTTCTCCGCTTATCGATGCCTTTAATTTTGAAAGTATTTCCTTAGGGTTTAAATTTTGGCCAAGCAAAAACATCATTTTTGCAACCGCAGCCTCAAACGTAATGTCGCCGCCACTGATTACGCCGATATCCAAAAGTGCCTGCCCTGTTCTGTATCTGTTCATTTCCACACTTCCTAAGTTACATTGGGTTACATTTAAAACAATCACTCCTTTTTTAATAATGACTTCCAGTGCATCGATAAACCAGGGCACATTG
>CAYZNC010000093.1:0-18333 GCA_964478555.1 uncultured Bacteroidales bacterium
CATGAAATTCACAAAATTCAGTTTCATCATTATTTTTGCCTGGTTACCCTTATTGTCGAACTGTCAAAATACAACGGGTAATTTGCGGTTGTCCTCCCTTATTGCAGACAATATGGTATTGCAACAGAAGACGAAGGTGACAATATGGGGAAGAACATCTCCCGGACAAAATGTAAATGTGATAGCAAGCTGGAAAGCAAGCGGTACTGCCATAGCCGATAAGGCCGGAAAGTGGGAAGTGAGTATCTCCACTCCGGAAGCTGGCGGACCTTATACGATTAATGTTTCGGACAATACAAATACGTTAGTCGTTAAAAATGTTTTAATTGGCGAAGTTTGGTTCTGCTCCGGACAATCAAATATGGAGATGCCGCTGATGGGTTGGCCACCAAGGGATACCATAGAACATTCAAAAACAGAGATCGCTGCTGCCGATAACCCTCAAATCAGGTTGTTCAATGTGCAACGTGCCATGTCTTTTGATCCCAATGAAAATTGTGAGGGTAAATGGGAGGTTTGCAATCCCTCTTCAGTGAAGTCTTTTAGTGCAGTAGCTTATTTTTTTGGTAAGAAACTTAACGAGAAGTTGCATATTCCTATTGGATTAATTGAATCGGCTTGGGGTGGAACTCCCATTGAATCATGGATTTCGGCTGAGTCATTAAAAAATATGGATGAATTTAAAGCAACCATAGCTGATTTGAAAACTGCAAGTCCCCGATGGATTAAATATATGACATGGTTAAAAAATCATCCGATCGTTAACATTAAGCCAGGTAGTGATATCAATAATTGGAAAAATCTCAATTTACAGGATGAACAATGCGCTTCGCAATATTTTGATGATAAGGAATGGCCATCCATGAAACTTCCGCAATATTGGGAACAAACAGAAATAGGTGAATTTGATGGCGTAGTTTGGTTTCGTAAAAATATTGATATACCCGAAACCATGGTGGGAAAAGGTTTAAAACTATCACTTGGGCCCATCGATGATATGGATCGCACCTATTTTAACGGAGTATTGGTGGGATCAAGTGAAGAAACCGGATTATGGCAGGTTAACAGAAACTATTCCATTCCTGCAAAAATTGTAAAAGCTGGCATGAATACCATTGCTGTAAGAGTTGTGGATATTGTAGGTGGTGGTGGAATATGGGGTAAGCCTGATCAAATGAAACTTTCCATTTTAACGGATTCTACAAAATCAGTGCAATTGGCAGGCGATTGGAAATACTTACCTGTAGCTGAACTAAATGAAGGCAAATTGTACCTCTTTAATGTCAAGCAAAAAGAATTTATTTCCAGGCCAAAAGCGAAAGCTTTAGGACCTTATACCCCTACAATTTTATATAATGGCATGATTTTTCCTGCTACTCATTATAATATTAAAGGCGCCATATGGTATCAGGGCGAATCAAATGTGGACAGAGCAGATCAATATTCCAAATTGATGCCTATGATGATACAAAATTGGCGTAAAGCATGGGGAATCGAAAATTTCCCGTTTTATTATGTTCAAATAGCCCCATATGAGTATTCTTATAAGGATTCGACCAATTCAGCAGAACTTAGGGAAGCCCAAGCGATGACAATGCGGGTAATAAATACCGGTATGGCGGTGACGATGGATATAGGGAAGGTCTATAATATCCACCCGCCTTATAAAATGGAGGTAGGAGATAGGCTTGCCAGATGGGCACTGGCAAAAAACTATGGTATAACGGTGCCGTTCTCAGGGCCTGTATACAAATCGATGCAAATAGATGGGAATACCATTAAGCTTCAGTTCGATTATGCTGATGGAGGATTAGTCGCTAAGAATGGCGAACTCAAAGAATTTGAGATCGCGGGCAAGGATGGTAAATATTTTCCGGCGAAAGCCCAAATAGTTAATCTTGAAGTTGTGGTATCTTCACCTGCCGTTGCAGACCCTGTATCAGTACGTTATTGCTGGCGTAACGGAGCTGAAGGAACCTTGTTAAATGGGGAAGGTTTGCCCGCATCGGTATTCAGGACGAAGAGGTAGTGGAGGGGAATTTAACCACCAACCCTCCGCCAATAGTCGGACAGGCATTAAAAAAAAAGGCTATAACAGTTTCTAACAACTTAAACCCAATATAATATTAAATTTAAGATGTATATGAAACTATGAGCTAAACGCAACCAGAACCCTCCTGTTTTTTAGGAGGGACGGGGAGGTTAAAACTGAAGAAACCAGGAGATCTAAACATACCAGGGAGTCATAACAGCTCATGGTTTCAACCCCAGCCCTGCTTGACAAGGGGCTATAACAGCGACTAACAACTTAAACCTTCAAAATAATATTGAATTTAAGAACAATAAGAAACTATAAGTAAAACGAAACCAGAGCCCTCCTGTTTTGAGGAGGGACGGAGAGGTCTTAATACCACCATTATCATGAAAAAGAACATTCACCAATTACTTGTATTCGCCATTGCTGCTTTGATGTTATTATTTGCATCATCAGTTTCGGCCCAGGGTCAGAAGTCATTTTCCGGGATTGTGAGTTTCAATGCAGATTGGGAATTTATAAAGGATGCGGATACTGCTATTACTAAAAATTTGTTTGTCCGGGGCAATAGTGCTTTGCTTAATTGGGAAAAGGTTAGCTTGCCTCATACAGCCAGCATAGAACCTGCAGTAATGACCAATAAACAATGGCAGGGCTATTGTTTATACCGTAAATTTTTCACCATTCCTGTATCTGACAAGGAGAAACATGTGGCTCTCAAATTCGACGCTGCCATGCAAGTTGCTGAGCTCTTTCTGAATGGTGAGCATATAAGCACACATTTAGGCGGTTACCTCCCAATTTATGTAAACATTTCGGATAAGGTAAAGCCCGGTAAAGAAAATTGTATCGTGATCCGTTTGAATAACCACGATAATTCTTTGGTACCTCCCGGTAAACCTTTAGCAGACCTCGATTTTAATTATTACAGCGGAATATACCGGAATGCTTATCTTATTATTAAAGACAAATTGCATATCGCTGATCCTGTTTTTGCTAACCGCGTGGCAGGTGGTGGCATTCTGGTAACATTTGGCAGGGTTGCCGGAGATTCAGCTATTATTCACATCAATGTGGATGTTCAAAATGATTATTCAAAATCTTCAAAAGTCTCATCAAAGGTTTCTTTACAGGAAATCAATGGCAGGGCAGTGGTATCCACACAAACTCCGGCTGATACAATAAAGTCGCTCAATCATAAAATATTCATACAAACGTTGAAAGTTTTTATGCCCAGCCTGTGGTCACCGGATAATCCTTATTTGTATCGTCTGCAGATAGCTGTTTTCGAAGATGATAAAAAAATTGACAGCGATAGCCTTAAGATTGGTTTTCGAGCCTTTTCATTCGATAAGGAAAATGGATTTATGATCAATGGTAAAGTTTTAAAAATAAGGGGTACAAATCGTCATCAGGAATATCCTTACATTGGAAATGCATTATCCGATAATGCCCAGTATAGGGATGCCTGGAAAATAAAGCAAGCTGGTTTCAATCTTGTCCGGACATCACACTATCCTCAATCGCCCGCTTTCCTTGAGGCTTGTGATGAATTAGGGATCATGGTAATGAATTCGATTCCGGGTTGGCAGTTTATCGGTAATGAAGAGTTTCAGCGGAACAGCATTAAAGATGTTCGTGATTTAGTTCGGCGCGACCGCAATCATCCGTGTGTTGTACTATGGGAAGCTTCTCTCAATGAAACCGGAATGAGTCGCGCATTTATGGAAAAGGCGCACAAGGCTGTTCATGAAGAATTACCTGGTAAAGACGTTTATACCTGTGGATGGATCGATGATGTATATGATGTGTTCATACCTGCTCGTCAGCATTCAAAACCACCCGATTATTGGAATAAGTATAAAGCAAAGAGACCTCTTTTGATGGCCGAATATGGAGATTGGGAATACTACGCCCAAAACGCAGGTTTTAATCAAACCTCATTTGCAAATCTCAAAGGTGAAGAGCGAAACTCCCGCCAATTGCGAGGATACGGCGCAAAAAGACTAGCGCAACAGGCCATGAATTTCCAGGAAGCGCATAACGATAACCTTAAAGGTAATCTGGTGGGCGATTTAAACTGGTTAATGTTCGACTATAACCGCGGCTACGCCTCCGATATAGAAGCCTCAGGGATCATGGACATTTTCAGGTTACCGAAATTTTCTTACTATTTCTACCAAAGCCAGGCGCTGTCACCGGATATTCAAACTGAATTTGGTAAACCCATGATTTTTATAGCTAACTACTGGAATAACCCTTCGGACACTTTAGTGAAAGTTTATTCCAATTGTGAAAAAGTCACGCTTCTGCTTAATGGCAAAATAATAGTGGCACAACAACAGCCTGATAAGAATACTTTTTCTGCGAATCTTTCACATCCGCCGTTTGTATTTCACCTGAAAACTTATGAGCCAGGAACTTTAAGTGCTATCGGATACTTGAACGGAGAAAAAGTAGTTCATACAGAACGCAGAACTCCCGGTATTCCCTCAAAGATTATAATAACTGTCGATTATAGTGGTAAGGAGCTTAAGAAAGGTTGTAACGATGTGGTTTTTGTCTATGCATCGGTTACTGACGAAAGCGGTACAGTGATTCCCGACAATAGCAGGTTGGTTAATTTAAAAGTAGAGGGAGATGCAGTGGTCATAGGTTCAAACCCGGTTGAGACTGAAGCAGGCGTAGCTTCTATGCTTTTAAAGGCTGGTGACAACCCAGGGATTATAAAAATTTTTGCTACCTCCGAAGGTATACAGAATGCCAGACTTGATTTAACAATTCAATAAATAGCCAGAAGCTGCCGGAAAAATATCTCCGACAGCTGCTTTTATTGACTAAACTAAATAAACCTTCCGGAATTACCCTTATAACAGGGCCACCCAGGTGAGGGCTTCGCTTAGTGACGAAAAAGTTTTTACATTAAAGCCTCTTAACTTCTTTGCCCAGTCCTTCACTGCTAGTTGTGCAAAAATATTTTCGGGTAACACAACGGCAATGTTTTTCAAGCCTAAATTCATTAATGTTGGCATGTAGGTCATAGCAAACCAATTATTTATATCGCTAAAGCTGCCGCTCATCCGCGACCCTTCCATTAACATACTTTTACAAGGGTTTTGTTGGAATAACTTAACAAGATGACCTTCAAGCACGTCTTTCATTTGTTCAATGGACCGGTAACCAATCCATCCCTGATAGAAAATATCTACCTTTGTGTAGGAAAGATCAACGAAATGGAAAACCTGGTTTAACTTGTTAACGGATTCAACCATTGTTCCTAACTTGACAATCCTAAAATCGTTAATTTGCGTCGTTGCTTCTCTGATGATAACTTCTTTTTCCATAGCTAAATAGGATTATTGAATCATTTCACATAAACTATTCGCAAATTATATAAAAGAATAATTTCATTTTCGGATATAGGAATGATTTATATCACTTAAAGGCGGAGATTTTACTCATGCAGGCCTTTAAAAGTTTGCAATCGAAAAAATATTTCACCTCAATTAAATAACTGATGTACAATATTTTATATTTTAAATAACTATTTAAATAATTGAAAATAAGTTTGTTATATTTAATTACTGATGTTAAACAAAACCATTCGGGATTCTAAAAGCGCCTAATGGCTGCTTCTATATTAACCTGTAAGGTCCACTGGCTGATCCTATTTAGGGAATAAGAAGCGAATGTGCCGGTAGGCACAAAATGTGGGTAGAAAAATGGGTTTAATTGTGTCTTTCGTCCCGGACGGGACGATATCTTCATTCACTCAATAATTTCTACCCACATTTAATCCCTACGGGATTTTTGCACAACTTTAGGTTTTGTATTGACGCAGCATGCTTTTGAGAAGGACCAACAAAACATAATTGCGTCTAAAGATGCTCTTTTTCAAAGTCGGATCAGAAATGTGTAATGTATTATTCAGGTTGTTCATATTTTAATAAATTTGTGGTCATGTATGCCATTATTGATATAGAAACCACAGGGTTAAACCATAAGGCGGGAAAGATTACGGAAATCGCTGTTTTTGTGCACGATGGAAACAAAATAATCGATGAATTTTCAACTTTAATTAATCCGGAAAGATATATACCCAACGCTATTACCAGTATAACGGGCATAACCAACGAGATGGTTGCGGGCGCTCCGAAATTTTATGAAGTTGCAAAACGTATTGTGGAGCTAACTGAAAATCAAATTTTTGTTGCTCACAATGCCAATTTTGATTACCGTTTTATTTGCGAAGAATTTCTGCAACTCGGATATAAGTTTAGACGCGAGTTGTTGTGTACGGTTAAAATGAGCAGGAAGATTTTTCCGGGGAAACCGTCTTACAACCTTGATTCTCTTTGTAATGGGCTGAATATTAAAATAAAAAACCGCCATAGGGCCGCTGGGGATGCGATTGCAACAGTAAAACTCCTTGAAATACTGCTGGAACAAAATGCAAATCAATCCGGAGAATTTTTGCAGGGCTCTCTTATCTCTAAGCAGGGTATGAATAAAGCTTTGGATACCGCTATTATAAATAATCTGACGAGTGAAACCGGTGTTTATTATTTCTATAATGAGAAAGGGAACGTTATCTACATAGGAAAGGGAAATGATATTTACCATAGCGTTCTCGCTCATTTTAACAAAGCTAAAACTAAAAAGGCATTGGCCTTGAAGAGCCAAATTGCGGATATCGATTATGAAGTTACAGGGAGTGAATTAATTTCATGTATTGCCGAATGTGAAAATATAACGAAAATAAATCCCTGTTTCAATCAATCTGATAGGTTACTCCAGGGACTCATAGATTTTGGACATGAAAACTTCTGGATTATTGATCGTGGAAGAGATCCCGGGGAGCATTCTGTTATTGCCATTATTGATGGTCTGTATGCCGGACACGGCTTTATCAGCAACGACTCGCAGATAATGGATACACATGATTTAAACGATTGTATCAAGTCCTCAAAGCCTTCTGATGAAGTACATTGTATTATTAAAAAGTATCTTCAAGATCATCCCGGGACGAAGATTGTAAGGTAAGGGTTACCCTTCGACTCCGCTCAGGGTCCGATTCCGACTAATCATGGTACGTCTCTGCATATGACAATGAGGTGAACGAAACCGGTGGTTGAGCGGAGTCGAAACCACCTTTCAATGCAAAAAAATGTAGCTCCAAAAAAAAGACTTTTCAGTTTTTTAACTGAAAAGTCTGTATTCATGTAATAAAACTGGGTTTCGGTTTTATACGTTCTGCTAAATTTAGGCTGTGCCTCCTTCTCCATGGTTGTAGAAGAAATGTTCATGAACAATTTTACCGTCTTTCCAGGTTTGCACAGAAACTTCTTCCATTTGAACACGTCCAACACCCTTCATCGTCATGTCCATATATTCCTGAATCATAGCTACGTTATTTTTAGGATCGAGGGCCACATTTTTTATCTGTGAATCATGCACAGCTTCAACGCCTGATAAAAATTCTTTTTCGAATTCACGATTTTTATCTTTTCCAACTCTTGGAGGCTCATTATTTTCCTGCATTACCACATCGTCTGCGTAGTATTTCTCAAATGCTTCGAGCATTTGTCCTTTTTGAAGCATATCAAGGAATTCGTTAATATTCGATTGTAAGTCCATATGAGTTTTTTTTTAGTTAACAACTCTAATAACAACTCCGCAAAGGTTTTGTTTTAAATTCGGATACTTAGAAATGAATATAAAAATAGCCACGAATGTACGAATGGAGCTTGGGTGTTAAGGGTTGGTTGAGTGTACCCGACCGACCGGTGGTTGAGCGGAGTCGAAACCACCTAAATGTATCAGCGAAAATCTGCGTCTTTATCTGCGAAAATCTGCGAGAAAAACATACGAAAACCCGCCTGCTGCGGGCAGGTCTGCGAGAAATTTCTTTAAAAACCCACTTTTGAGGAAGGTGTATTTTGCACAATCTGGTTATCCTTCAAGGTGAAAAAGTAAGGAGTGATTGTCTGTCGTTCGGAAAGATAACTGATGTACAATTCGCTAAAAGCAATACGTTCTTCAACAACTTTGGTAAACATACCCATGGCGCCTAAAATAAGTTCGCAAATTTCCCTAACGGCGTGATCGTGGCTTGAATTGGTAGTAATATAATCGCAAAGCCCATTGGCTTTAATGTAATCCTGGAGTAATGGACTTGCGGCTCTCCGAACCAAAAATCCCAATCCACATTCCTGTGCTATTGATAAATCAAGTACATCGTCATACACAAAGGCGACCTGATCTGATTCCAAGTTTTGTTGTTGCAGAAAATGATTGAATGCCTGCAATTTATTTTTAAATCTGTAGTAAACCGATTGGAAATGCTCACGTTGTGCCAGGTAAAAGGCAACATGATTGCTTTCTCCTGTGATAATGCCACAAACCGGCATTTGTTCGTTTTTTAACCAAAATCCAAAGCGCATTAAATTGATACCCATTGAATCGACTTCGGAAAACGGGCTGCCGGTCTGATCAATTTTAATTCCTGTATTGAAAACGCCATCCCAATCAAATAAAATAGCTTTTATTTTGCTGAGTTTTTGCAAAAAATCCTGGTAGTCGATTTGAAATTCACCAAAACCGATCAATATTTTTTCCAGATCATTCAAAATATAAAATATTAGCTTTTAGCGCTTGGCTATTGGCTATTAGCTATTGAATAATGCTGACAATATAACAGAAATTGAAACAGCGTTAATAGCTACTAGCCAACACCTTACAGCTATGTATTATCCTATCAGATTCAATTTTACAAGATCCTGGATATCAATGATACCTACCGGGCAATCTTCTTCAATTACAATAATATTGTCGACCTTTTTACCCTTGAAAATGTTGACTGTGTTGATTAATGACGCATCAGCATCAATCACAATAGGTTGCTTGTTATAAGGAACATCGCCCATGCGTTTTTGGAGGAAGCTTTGTCCTTCTTCTTTAAGAATACGGCGTAAATCGCCATCGGTAAAGCAACCTATCAACTTATTACTGCCATCGGTAATGGATACAGCACCTAATCCGGATTCTGTCATCTGCATAATGGCATCAATGATCAGGCTGTCGAGATGAACTATCGGATTATAAGTGCGGATTACATCTCTTACTTTCATGGTCAGCTGGCGTGTATGAGTTATAAACTGTTCGGTGCCAATAGCTGTAAAATTATTATCTGTCAGAGATTTCAATATTTTCCATGGGACGGTGCATGTTTGACAACCCAACATAATAGAATCGCGCACATGTTGAGGATTTCGAACCGAGGAGAACATAATCTTCGATTTGTAACCATAGCGGTTCACCATGGCTACCAGTTGTTCAATCAATTCCAAGGCATTATAACCCTGATCCTGCATTCTTCCTACTAATACACAGATATATGTTGCACCAGCAGCAGCAGCCATATAGGCTTGTTGAATTGAATATACCAGGTGGATATTTACCATAATCCCTTGATCGGTAAGCAGCTTACAGGCACGAACAGCTTCCAGTGAAGCGGGAATTTTAAATACGGTTTTGTCTTTATGCAACCCTAATTTGAGTAAACGATGTGCCTCATTTACGATATCTTCAGCTGTTTCACCCAGTGCTTCGATTTGAAGCATCGGAACCATTTTGGAAAGTTTGAGTATGGTATCGTCAATGTTGGTTATTCCTTCGCGATGCATGAACGTAGGAGTGGTGGTTAAACCAGTTAAAAAGCCAAGTTTAAAAGCTTCTTCAATTTCTTTTAAATCGGCTGAATCAAGATAAAGTTCCATAAATAATTAGTTTTTTTAGAAATTGGAATGGACGCAAATTTAAAATTTATAATAAACAATCCGCCAAATTTCTATCATGAAATTAAATGTAAATCGGCATGTAAACCTTATTTTTTAGGCTATTGCCATGAAAATTAATTTGTTATTGAGTTATGTAAGGAAGCTAATAAGATCATTAAGCTTTTCTATATTTCACTTCCACCTGATGCAAATCAATTAAAGGCTTGATAAATTCTTCAAGATCAAATACACATAACTGACTGGCTGCATCACATAATGCTTTTGAAGGTTCAGGATGAGTTTCAATAAATATGCCATCAACGCCTGCTGCCACACCCGACCGGGAAATAACAGGAAGGTATTGACGGGCTCCACCCTCCGCAGATGAGCTTGGAATGCCATATTTTCGAATTGCATGGGTGATATCAAATACCACCGGGAACCCTGTTTCGTTCAGATGGTAAAAGCTACGCGGATCCACAACCAAATCATTGTAGCCAAAGGTATATCCACGTTCCGTTAAAATGATTTTGTTATTACCGGAATCTACTATTTTTTGTACAGGCTTTGCCATATTTTCGGGGGCTAAAAACTGTCCATGCTTTAGATTTATAACACAACCTGTTTTCGCTGCCGCAACTATCAAAGCGGTTTGCATGCATAAGTATGCCGGAATCTGAATAATATCAAGAACCTCGGCGGCTGGCCCTAAATGTTCGGGATAATGGATATCAGAAAGTAAGGGAAAGCCAAAATCTTTCTTGATTCTGGCAAGCATAGTCAAACCGGCTTCAATTCCGGGACCATAGTAATAATCAAGTGAACTACGGTTATCCTTGATAAACGATGATTTATAGATAATCGGAATATGGAGTTTTTCTGACACCTTTTTTAAGGTTTCTGCAGTCTCATACATAATTTTCTCATCCTCAATAACACAAGGACCAGATATTAAGAACAACTGGGGTGAGCCACAGTTTATATTTCCAACATTTACAGTAATCTTAGACATAGCGAACGATCTGAATACAATTATTAAAAATTAATTTGACTGAATAACCAACAAAAGTATAAACTAAAAGATTAAATTTATTGTTTTCTGCTGATTTATTCTCCTGAAGGCGAAAAAGACTAACACCCTTCGATGATATTAAAAATGAACTCAGCTATTCAAAAACCTTTTAAAAAAGTCATTTACCTGCTTATTTTCCGCTTTCACCGAAAAATGTTTAGGAAACTTTTCAATTCTCCTTAATTTTATGTCATCACAAGTTTTATGATTGAGCATCGGTTTTTGTCGACTGTTTTGAACATTTCGTATATTTAATTTTTATAATGATGTTTTTCTTTAGATGTTTGTATAAAATAAATTAAGGTCAGTATGAGTAAATTACGGACAGTTGTAGTGCATTTTGCCTTGATGATTTTTATTTTATTGTTGAGCTTTTCGGCTATTTATGTATATCAATATATGCCGGAAGTACATAAGGTGATGCAGGACACGGATAAAACCCTAAACTTAAGTCGTTTGGTTCAAAAGTGTTTCATTTCTTTTGCCATGATTTCCGTTTATATCTATAGTTTCTACTTTTTTATTTTTAATCTGCTGTTTAAGAAAAAGTTAAATGTTAAAAATGTTTTTCTTTCTTTGGGAATTATAGTTTTGTTGATAGTGATAGGTAGATTTTGTGACGGTAAGACTTTTAGATTCTCCCATTTGCTTCTTTCATTTTTAGGTATTTTATTTTATGGCGGAATTGGACTCGGTGCCAGAGCGATTTTAGAATATTTCAGTGATAAAGAAAAAAAGAAGGAACTGGAACGAAAGAACCTTCAAAGTGAGTTAAATATGTTACGCACCCAGATTAATCCTCATTTTCTTTTTAATACCTTAAATAATATTGATGCTTTAATCCGTAAAGACCCGGCAAAGGCTTCGGATATGTTAATCAAATTATCCAAGGAAATGCGCTACATGCTTTACGATTCAAATACGGAAAAAATAAGCCTGGCTTCTGAAGTGGAATTCATCAAAGATTACATTTCGATGCAACGATCGAGGGTTAAAAATCCTGATGGCATCGAACTTAATTTAGAGGGTAATTTCAATAATATAGAATTGCCGCCTATGTTGTTTATTCCATTTATTGAGAATGCCTTTAAACATTGTCATGGACCGGATGAGGAAGCGGCTATCGTTTTCAACCTTACAAGAAATAATAATGAAATAACTTTTGAATCCAGAAATTGTTTTGATCCCAACAGTCAGGGCCATAAAGATAAGACAGGCGGTATAGGTCTGGATCTTGTTAAGAAACGACTCGATTTGTTATATCCGGGGAAACATAGCTTTATGATTGATAAAGCAGGCAATCAATTTCAGGTTTCATTAAAGATCAAACTAGATGGAGATTAATTGCATTGTTGTTGAAGATGAGCCGCTGGCAGCAGAAAAGCTTACAGGATTTATCAGTGAAATACCTTTTCTCAGATTGTTACAATCCTTTGAAAATGGCATTGATGCGATGGGTTTTGTAAAGACTAATGAGGTTGATCTTGTATTTCTCGATATTCAGATGTATAAATTTTCGGGGATACAATTTCTCGAGGCACTTACTACCCGGCCGCAAATCGTTATCGTTTCGGCATATGATCAATATGCCCTGAGAGGATATGAATTCAGTGTTACCGATTACCTGCTTAAGCCGTATTCATTCGACCGCTTTGTTCAATCCATTGATAAGGTTATGGATAAGCATAAGCTCAAAACACAGTCTCAATCTTCCTCTTTGGTTCAGGATGATATCCTCTTCGTAAAAACAGAATATCGAATAGAAAAAATCAATATTGACGATATTTTGTTTATACAAGGGATGAAGGATTACCAAATGATTGTGACAACAGAGGAAAAAATTATGACATTACAGACCTTTAAGGAAATAGAAAATGTATTGCCAATTCCGTCTTTTGTGAGGATTCACAAGTCGTATATTGTGGCATTGAACAAAATAGAAAGTATCGAGCGCAATCGCATTAAAATAGGCAATGAACTTTTACCGATTAGCGATACTTATAAAGATGTTTTTTATAAAACGGTCCGGCAAGTGAGAAATCTTATTTGACAGTGACCAATGAAAAATGAACAGTGAACAATTAATAGGTTATTAATAATAAAAATTCTAAACCATTTAACAATGAAAACTTTAGTTTCTACAGCAATTGCATTACTTATCGGAAGCACCATGATAGCCCAAACGGCTAATCTAAAATTTAACCTCGAAAAGAATAAGACTTACCGGGTTAAGGCCAATACAGTACAATCCACTTCCTATTCCGGGGGCGGCATGCAACAAAACATTAATGTTAACAGTACCATGTATTTTTCATTAAAGGCTCTTAGTGCAGATGCTGATAATTTTCAGGCAGAAGTTAAATTCGATTCTATCATCTTTTCAATGACCATGCCCACAATGAAAATTGAGATTAACTCCGCTAAAGATGGTAATATTAAATCGCCGGATATCTCTACTGCGCTTGGATCATTATTTCATCGACTCAGCTCAAACACTTTTGCTGTAAAAATGGCTTATACGGGTAATATTATAGAAATATCCAATTACCAGACAATTGCGGATAATATATTACAAGGTGTCGATTCATTGCAAGGACAGGCACAAATGATGCAGGCACAAGCTAAGGGAATGTTTACTGAGCCGGCTTTAAGGGGTATGATAGAAGCAGTAACAGCTTATCTGCCTGGCAAAGAAGTAAAAGAAGGTGATAAATGGGTTTCTGTTTTCAGTCAATCAGGCATGGGTGCGACTATGCAAACCACCAATAATTTAAAACTTAAAAAAATAAGTGGGAAACAAGCCGAAATAACAGGTGATGCAACTATTGAACCTACTGGCGGAGCTGCGAGTGATGTAAGAGGTGTTAGCAAATCCTCGCTTACCATCGATGTGAATTCCGGTTGGATAATCAAAGGATCGTCCAAACAGCATTCGCAGGGTACTATGGGTGGCCAGGCCACTATTGAAAGCGATGGAACTACTGAAATAGTTAATATACCTTAAAGTACAGAGTACTCAGTACAAAGTATAAAGTACAAAGTATAAAGTACAAAGTACAAAGTACAAAGTACAAAGTACAAAGTACAAAGTACAAAGTACAAAGTATAAAGTACAAAGTACAAAGTATAAAGTATAAAAACCTATCTGAGGGACTGAAAGTGCCTTTGGATAAATAATTAAACTTTTGGTTAACAATTAATTACTGAATATTTAATACTCAGTGTAGAAATATATTATGTTTATAAAAATCCCAATGAAAAATCTAATTTATCTTTTGTCATTATTTCTATCAATTACAAGTCAGGCTCAGACTATAAAAGGTGTGGTGTTCTCAGCTCAGGATAAAACACCTGTTGAATATGCGCCTGTTGCCCTTCTGCATTTGCCGGATTCGGCCATTGTAAATAGCCTATCAACAAAAACCGGAGGTGTCTACACGTTTGAAAACGTAAAGCCTGGTAACTATTTCATTAAGGCTACTTGCCTGAGCTGCAAAGCTAATGGTAAAAGAGTTGAAGTAGCAGGGGATTCCAAAACAATTCAGATGGACACCATCTTTATGGCTTTGTCATCTAAGCAGTTGGCTGAAGTTAATGTTACCGGTCAACGTATTATAGCTAAGGAACTGGTCGACCGCACCGTTTATACTATCCCGGCCAGTATTGCGGCTACTTCAATTAATGGGTACGAGATATTAAGGAAAATCCCCGGGATACAGGTCGATTTTCAAAACAACATTACGCTCAATGGTAAGAGTAATTTTATTATTCAGGTGGATGGTAAAACGCGGGATAAAGAATATCTGGCTCGTCTGCAACCATCTGATATTGAAACGATAGAAGTTGTCAATAACCCTTCCGGCAAGTATGAAGGGAGTATTGATGGTGTTATTAATATTATCCTTAAAAAAGAAGCCAGGTATGGAATAAACGGTAATGTGAGCGCCTTTGTACGACCTGCACAAAAATCCACAGGCTATGTTGCAGGGAGTCTCGAATACGGCTTGGGCCGTATCAGTATTTATGCAACGGTGTATACTTTTTTTCAGGGACTGGATAATAAAACCACCAATTACTCACACTTCTTGTATCATGACTCCGTTGACAATTTAAACGGATCAGGAGGTTTTCATATAACGTCGACTTCTGTCAATACAGGGTTTGATTATTATATAAACGATAAAAACAACCTGAGTTTTAACTTCAGTTTTAAGCCTACCAAAATGACAAACGGCATTACTAATGAGGGCCCGATTACAGTCAATAATATCCCTGAAAATTATTTGATATCCCCAACCACAACAGGTACTTCAAGTAAAGAGTACAATGCATCTCTTTTTTACAAAAAGCAATATGCCAAGCCCATCAAGGAATTAACCACTGAAGTTAATTACTATTATTTTCATTCAGAAGATAATAATAGTTTCGAAAGTACTTTTTTTACTCCGGATAAGAATACAAGGATCGACTCATTGTCGCGGAACCGTTCGGAAAATAATGTAAGTAACCGAAGCTATATAAGTGCGAAAGTAGATTTTGTGCAGCCTATTGGTTTCTCCTCGAAATTTGAAACAGGGTATCAATTCTATTATCAGCAAATGACCTATAATTCGCAATATAATTTGTTAAATAAAGATACATTTTCGAATAATGTATATGATTATTCTGAACTACGCAACGCTGCATATGCGGGGCTTACTTTAAATTTAAAGAAGTTGAGTATGCAAGGCATGTTGAGAATTGAGTACAGTAATATTCGGATCAATAAGGACACAACGTCCCATTATATTACGCCATTGCCTTCCGTGAATATTCAATACAAATTCAGTACCTCCCATAACGTTAAATTTACCTATAACAGAAGGATTAACCGGCCAGGTATTTATGATCTGAATCCTTTCCAGAAGTTAAGCGGAAATTATAGTGTTTCTGAAGGTAATCCAAGATTGAAACCGGAGTATCGCGATAGATTACAATTTACCTACACTTTTAATTTTGGAGGCAGCAATATTGCACCCAATATCTATTATGAAGCAATAACCAAAAAAATAGGACAAAGGATTTCGTTAGTAGAATCGCCTTTAACGAATAATCTTACTACACTAAATACGCCTGATAATATTCTTACGGGGTATGAACGTGGATTTGGGCTCACTTCCATGGTAACGGTATTTAAGAAACTTACCTTCAGTGTCAATGGTCGATTATATGAAGGCCATTATAACGCGTTTACGAATCAATTTATTCCTATCCCCGCCAAGGATTATTCCTCTTATAGCGTAACCAGTTATGCCTTTGCACCGGTTGGCTGGAAAGTCAATGCGTTTTTGTTTTTCAGCTATAACGGGGTTTCTATCGACGCCTATAGTAAGACCTATAATCCTGCATTTTATGGAATAGGCGCACAAAAAACAGCGGGGAATCATACCATAGGATTGTTCTATTTACTGCCATTTTCCACTAATCTTCAGTATAATAAGACAGTTACAGAATCGCCGACTTATGACGCTAAATCAACCACCAGTTTTAACATTGCCTATTATATTCAGGCGATGTACTCTTATAAATTCAATAAGGGCAAAGCCGTGAAGAAGGTCAATCGAAAAACCGAAGTTGAAAGTGATACCAAAAGCGGAGGAATTAAGGGACAGTAGGCAGTTGATTTCGAGGTTGTCATGAGGCCAAGCTTTTACAGTCCTGGCTTTTAAACCCTCAGGGTTTTCAAAACCTTGAGGGTTTGGACCATCCCACGGATTTGGTTAACGTCCTAAAATATATTTCGTTATGAACATTTTGTTCATGGAGACGTTTGATTAAAACACCATTAAATGTCTCTATGAAAGCAGTAAGAATTCATGAATATGGCGGTGCATCAGTGTTGAGTTATGAAGATGCTCCGTTGCCGGAAATAAATCAGGACGATGTTTTAATTAAAGTACATGCCTCCGGCGTCAATCCGGTGGATTGGAAGGTTCGTGAAGGGATTAGAAAAAGAAATACTTCATTTCCGTTTATTTTAGGATGGGATGTGTCGGGTGTAATTGACCAGGTTGGCGGCGAGGTAGCAGACTTTAAAAAAGGTGACGAAGTCTATTCAAGGCCCGATCTTACCCGTAACGGAAGCTATTCAGAATATATCGCAGTGAGGGCTTCGGAAGTTGCTTTAAAGCCAAAAACGCTCAACCATATTGAAGCCGCATCCGTACCTTTAGCAGCTCTTACCGCATGGCAGGCGCTATTTACTGGGGGCAATTTGCAGGCAGGTCAGAAAGTTTTATTACTTGGTGCTTCCGGAGGAGTGGGTTCTTTTGCTACGCAATTTGCCAAATGGAAAAAAGCCACCGTAGTGGCCGTTTGTTCCACCAAAAATGTAGATTTTGTTCGTTCTTTGGGGGCTGATACGGTAATCGATTATTCCAAAAATAAGTTTGAAGAAGGTGATAAGGATTTTGACGTGGTATTCGATATTGGTGGAGATGGCAAGTCCCGTGCGTGGAAAGTAACAAAACCAGGCGGTACGTTAGTTTCTATTACCGGAGCTCCGGACACAAACGATGCTGATGCACAGGGGAAGAAAGGTGTGGGGTTTCTTGTTGCTCCTAATCAGGAACAACTAACGCAAATCGCAAACCTTATTGATAGCAATGTGATAAAACCATTTGTAAACCAGGTATTACCCTTATGGGACGCCAGAAAAGCGCAGGATATGCTTCAATACGGCCATAATCTGCGGGGAAAAATTGTGTTGAGGGTAATGGAATGAAAGAAAATGTAGTTTATAGTTAATCCCCTACGGGGAAATCCAATACATATCGTTAATATTTCTACAATACTTGAACCGCTACGCGGTAGGGGGAGTTATGCATAACTATTCTACTTTTTACAATAAGGCTCATAAGAGAAAGCAAAGAAAGTTTATTTTGTTGGGGCTTTGCCCGTAGGGCATTTGGTATTGTATTAATCAAGGTATATGATAGCATTTTTACCCTGTAGGGGTTAAAGAATGTCGATTAGTTAATCCCCTACGGGGAAATCCAATACATATGGTCAATTTACTACAATACTTTAACCGCTACGCGGTAGGGGGAGTTATGCATAACTATTCTACTTTTTACAATAAGGCTCATAAGAGAAAGCAAAGAAAGTTTATTTTGTTGAGGCCTTGCCCGTAGGGCATTTGGTATTGTAGTAATCAAGATATATGATAGCATTTTTACCCTGGAGGTGTTAAAGAATGTCGATTAGTTAATCCCCTACGGGGAAATCCAATACATATGGTCAATTTACTACAATACTTTAACCGCTACGCGGTAGGGGGAGTTATGCATAACTATTCTACTTTTTACAATAAGGCTCATAAGAGAAAGCAAAGAAAGTTTATTTTGTTGAGGCCTTGCCCGTAGGGCATTTGGTATTGTAGAAATCAAGGTATATGATAGCATTTTACC
>CAYZNC010000094.1:0-18217 GCA_964478555.1 uncultured Bacteroidales bacterium
TGGTGCAAAAACCTCTACTTCTGTAGTTACAGTGTCCACGGGTAATATAGCAGTAACCGGAGTTGCTATAAGTCCAACCACTGCTTCTCTTACCGTTGGTGGAACTGCGCAACTAACGGCAGTTATATCTCCGGCAAATGCAACTAATAAAACGGTTAGTTGGTCTTCTAGTAGTACTGCAATTGCAACGGTAAGCTCAACAGGACTTGTTACCGGAGTGGCTGGAGGATCAGCAACTATTACCGTAACTACATTGGATGGTAATAAAACTGCAACATGTCCTGTTGTAGTAGCCTTAACATGTACAGGATGTAACAGTTGTACATTTGGAACACCTGTGGTGGCAGCTTTGCCTAGTGTTAACAGATCATATACTCATGCATATGTGCTTGGTACAGGTGGTCCAAATCTTAGTAATATCAGTACTTTTACCATGAACTGGGACTTAGCCAACAAGGGATTATATCAATTCTCCGCAAATACAACCAATGGTGCTCCAAACTGGTATGTTGATTTAAGGATAGGTACTGTACAGACTCTTTCTTCTGCTCAACCTTCAATAACATTGTCTGGAACAGGATTCACTGGCTTAGATGGTAGTTATTATGTTGGTTTATTTAACACTACAGATTTTGTAATGGTATCGAAAACCGCCCCATTTACTATTTATTTCAGTAATTCGAGCACAGCTCCGGTTTGTACAAAGAGTGCCCCTTCAGTTTCGCAAACCGAAGAAGCATCAATTAAGGTTTTCCCAAATCCATTCGCAGAAGCGATAAATGTTCAATTAACTGATCCTAATGATGTAAGTGCAATTTATGTACTCGACGAATTAGGACGCGTTAGAATAAGGTTGGAAAAATCAGCAATTACTCATGAACTAAAAATTGGGGAAGGTTTGAAATCAGGAATTTACTTCCTCAATGTTCAGACTTCTACAGGTAATCATGTGTATCTCATCAATAAAAAGTAAATGATAATTTGCCCGGTTTTTTTGGGCAGAAATATCAATGAAAAGTATTTATGCAGTTGAATGAAAAGTTAATTTCAAACCAGAGGTAGCCTAAAGCTAACCAAAGACTGCCTCTGGTTTTCACAACCAAAGATTTTGCTTTTTAACTATAAAACTAATTAATAACTAAATTTAATTTTATGAAAAAAACCTTTTTAATAGGAATTGCCCTTATTGCAATGTTTTTTTCCGTCAGAGCTCAGAATGTGAGCATAAGCGGAAATCAGTTTACCGTGAATGGTAAGCAAATCTGGTTTAATGGTATCAATGTGCCATGGGATAACTGGGACGATTTTGGTGGAACCTTTGTTCCATCATGGTGGAATACCGAATTTCAAAATTATGTTGATAACAAAATAAACCTTGCGAGAGTTTGGATTCATTGTGAGGGAAGAGTGAGCCCTACTACTAATGCTGACGGATCAGTTACAGGTGCAAGTGCTCAATTTTGGTCAAATATGGACTCTTTGATTGCCATTTCCAGAGCAAAAAAAGTTTATATTATGCCTTGCCTGTGGTCGTTTGATATGGTTAAAAATACAAATTCGGCCACTTATCAGCAATATAGAAATTTGATTAATAGCCAGGCAAATATTCAAACGTACATCGATAACTTTATCATACCATTAGTTAAACGTTACAACAGTGAGCCATATATTTTGGCTTGGGAAATTTGTAACGAACCTGAATGGATGTTCGAGAATGCTGAAGATGGACCAATACCGGTTGCCAATGTTCAACGTTTGCATGCGATGGTTGCAGCAGCCATACATAAAAACAGTACCAAATATGTTACAACTGGTTCTGCGTGTGTTAAATGGAATAGTTACCTGTATCAAAATTCGGGAGATAATGCAGGAAATGTGTGGGGCGATACAACGCTTCAAAGAATATACAACGATCCTCAAGCTAAATTAGACTTTTGGCAGATTCACTGGTATGCTTGGATGGAACAGTGGTTCCAGTCACCTTATACGAATACTACGGTAGGTTTTAAGATTGACGATAAACCTGTTTTGGTTGGCGAAACTGAAGGTAATGACATTTGTGATACCTATGTTTGCCAAACCCTAACGCAGATGTATGAAAGTGCATATGTGAACGGTTTTGATGGAGTCTGTGGTTGGAAAACACCACAGAATGACGGACACGGTACATTCGCAAATATTTCCGCCGCAACTAAGGTCTTTTACGGCAATCATCCTGGTTTGATTTACCCGAGTGGAGCTGTAATACCAGTTACCGGAGTAACTGTTACTCCTGCAACTGTTTCTATTAATACTGGTTCTACTGCTCAACTTACTGCAACTGTTGCTCCTACAAATGCTACTAATAAAACCGTTAGCTGGACTTCAAGCAATCCAGCAATTGCATCCGTAAGTACAACTGGTCTTTTGACTGGTATTGCTTGCGGAGTTACAACCATAACTGTTACCACACAAGATGGCTCAAAGACAGCGACCATTGTAGTTACAATAATTTGTGTACCTGTAATAGGTGTAACCGTAGCACCAACCACAGCAACAATAGCTGCAACAGCAACCACCCAACTTACAGCAACACTGGCTCCTTTAAATGCTGCCAACAAAAATGTAAGCTGGATTTCAAGTAATACTACTGTTGCCACGGTAAGTTCAACTGGACTTGTAACTGGAATAGTTGCAGGAAGTGCTACTATTACCGTTACTACACTTGATGGTTCAAAAACGGCAACTTGTGCTGTTATTGTAACAGGAAATATTATAGTTACAGGAGTAACTGTAGCTCCTAAAACTGCAACTGTGGATCAAGGATCAGCTATACAATTAACTGCAACAGTGTCTCCTACAAATGCAGTTAACAAAAGTGTAACCTGGAGTTCAAGCAATACCGCTGTTGCAACGGTAAGCTCAACTGGCCTTGTTGCAGGTGTTGGAGGAGGTACCGCAAACATTACTGTTACAACTGTGGATGGAGCAAAAACTGATGTCTGTGCTGTTGTAGTGAACAGTATACAAACACTTGTAACTGGAGTAACTGTAACTCCAACAACTGCAACAATTAATGTAGGTGTAACATCTCAACTGACAGCCACAGTGGCTCCTGTAAATGCTACTAATAAAAGTGTAACCTGGAGTTCCAGCAACACGGCTATTGCAACGGTCAGTTCAACAGGACTTGTTGCAGGTGTGGCAATAGGAAGTGCAACCATAACTGTAAAAACAGTTGATCAGTCAAAAACTGCTACCTCTGTAATTACGGTTAGCATATCTGGTATGCCATGCGCGAATCCAGTAGCAATAACAATACCCTACAAGTTTGATGGAGCCGGAGAATATTGCTGGTCAACTACTCAGGCTATCGCTTATGTGAACTCATGGAATATGACCTTGGTTGAAATTAACGGCGTAGATTATACCAACAAATGGTCAAGCAGCATGCCTGCAGCTATTAATGGAACCTGGTATATTCACTACAAAGGATCTTATGCCTGGTCACATTTCGAAGCTCCAGCAACCAAGAGTGCCAGCGAAACAGAAAATGCTGTGTCTAACTTATTTGTCTACCCAAATCCGGTAAAAGATCATGTAAACATCGTTATTCCGGATGCAAAAGGATCAAAATCTGTTTTGAAGGTGTTTGATAATGCCGGCAGGTTAATGAAATCTATTGAGATGGACGGAGAAAGATACATTCTGGATGTCACCGGCTTTACTTCTGGTATGTACAACATTGTTGTTTACAGCAATGGTAAGGTATTAAAAAATTCGATTATCAAGGAATAAATATATCCCTTGGGTATTTCTAAAGAAGGCTGTCCAAAAAAGACCATTAGGTCCTAAATAGGCGGCCTTCTATTTTTGTATTCAGGTTGTATGGATCCAAACCTCAAAAGGTGGCTTAACTGGTTAGGCCGCCTTTTTTTATACTTTCAGATCTGCAAAATTGAACATTTGTTTACACAATTTTTACATAGTTAACCTAGCAGAATCTTATAAACAATTACCTTTAAACGCAATAAATAAACGTAACTAACTAATTATCATTTCTATGAAAAAATTTCACCTAAAAATCAAACCTAAAGTGATGCCAAGCTTCTGCGGTTCAAGTTTTGGTCACTTATTTTCGAAGATTTTTTATGTTATTGCCGCTCTCTTTATTTTTCAGGGATCTTATAATCTTAGCGCTCAAAGTCCGTTGGCAGCAAATGGTAAGCTTAGTGTGAGCGGAACTCAGCTGGTTAATAAAAATGGTACAGCCATTCAGCTTAGAGGAATGAGTACTCATGGTACACAATGGTACACCGAGGATTATAACTTTAACTCCTTGTCGGTATTAGTAAATAAATGGGGAATAGATGTATTCCGTATCGCTATGTACCCATCCGATAAACCCGACGCCACAAAAAATTCTTACGAAGGGAATCCTACTTTTTGGAAAGGATATGTTGATAACCTGGTTGATATATGTGGAACATTAGGCGTTTATAGTATAATTGACTGGCACGTACTTACCCCCGGAGATCCTAACGACCCAACATATTTACCTATGGCCAAAGAATTTTGGGATTACATGTCTAAAAAACATGCTGGCAAAAACCAGGTGATGTACGAGATTTGTAATGAACCAAATGGTGTTACGTGGGCAACCGTAAAGGCTTATGCTAATATCATAATTCCAATTATTCGTGCTAATGACCCAAATTCAATAATCATCGTTGGGAGCCCCACATGGAGTTCAGATGTGGATATAGCTGCTACAGATCCAATTAAAGATCCGGTTGATGCTACGAAACTTGCTACCAATGTAATGTATACGTTTCACTTTTATGCTGCTTCCCACAGCCAAAGCTATAGAGATAAAATAACTGCGGCCATGGGAAAAGGTCTCGCAATATTTGTTACAGAATGGGGATCAACAGATGCAAGCGGTGGAGGTACAAGCAATTGGACAGAGACCCAAACCTGGATGGACTTCCTTGCTACCAACAAAATTAGTTGTGCTAACTGGAGTTATTCTGATAAGAGCGAAACATCTGCTGTTTTGCAACCAGGTAGCGGAGCACTTTTACTTTGGGATAATACCAACGCACAAGGTGATAAAATTAAAACCTTATTAGCCACTCCTTCAGATTCATGGACTTCAACAGGTAATTGGAGCCCTGCAGTGACTATTGCCACCCCTCTTAATGGCGATTACTTTTTGCCAGGTACTGCAGTTACGCTTACCTCTACTCCTGTAGATAAGGATGGAACGATTGCCAGTGTGGATTTTCTTGTAGATGGAGTAAAAGTTGGAACTGCTACTGCTGCTCCTTTTTCGTACATATGGACACCTGCAACAGTTAAAGATTACGTAATAACTGCAGTTGCCAAGGACAATGCAGGTGCAACAGGTACTTCCACACCGTTCACTTATCATGTTGTGGCAAGTATAACAGAAACGGCTTATCCTAGTGGAACTGCATGGCCAGTACCCGGAGATATTGCTTGTATGAATTACGACAATGGAGGTGAAATGATCGCTTATCACGATTTGGACGGAGTTCACAAAGGTACCACTGGTAGTGCCCGGCCAAACGATGGTGTAGACGTAGAAGGAACTGCTGATATTGGTTATGTGCTTACAGGTGAATGGTTAAAATATACTGTAAATGTGGCTTCCGCAGGAACATACGATTTTACATTGCAATGTGCTTCAGGTCTTCCAGGAACCGGTCAATTCCATCTCGAATCTAATGGAGTTCCGATTACTGCTATTACAAATGTTCCTTCATCAGGAAGCTGGGGTTCATATCAACCCATTGTTGTTAAAAGTGTACCTCTGAATGCAGGCGTCCAGATTATTAAACTTTATATTGATTGTGGTAATTTCAACTTCTCCACAATGAATTTCAAATTAACGGGAACTATTATTTATTCTATTACAGCTTCAGCTGGAACGGGTGGAACTATTTCACCAACCGGTAAAGTTACCTTAGCTGCAGGGGCTAACCAAACATTTACAATTACCCCTACTTTAGGAAATAAAGTTACCGATGTAACGGTTGATGGTACTTCAGTTGGTGCCGTTACTACTTACACGTTTGCAAATCTTGCAGCTAACCATACTATTGTTGCTACATTTGGTCCAGCAGTTGCTTATACTATCACAGCAACGGCAGCAACGGGTGGAACAATTACACCTTCAGGAGCCACTACTGTATATGAAGGAAGTTCTCAAACATTTTCAGTTGTTCCTTCCGCAGGATATAAAATTAATGACATAAAAGTTGACGGTGTATCCATAGGAACAGTTTCACCATATACATTTAGCAAAATTGCTGCAAATCATACAATTGCAGCTACCTTCACTGCTCTGGCAAACTTTACTATTTCAGCTTCGGCAGGTTCAGGAGGGACTATAACTCCTTCAGGATTATTAACGCTTTTAGAAGGAGCCACTCAGGCTTATGCAATACAGGCTACACCTGGTTTTAAAATTTTAGATGTCAAGGTCGATGGTGTATCACAAGGTAAAATTACAAGTTACACATTTACCAATATTGCAGCTAGTCATACCATAGCGGTTACTTTTGACACAACTTCATGTGATTTGCTCTCATTATTTGGTGCTCCAACAACAAGTCCGTTAGCTTCGGTAAATGCTACTTATAGCTATGTTTACGTATTGGGAACGCATGCTGCTATTACCAACATTTCGAAATTAACTGTAAATTGGGATTTGGCTAACAATGGCTTCAACCAATTTGCTATTAATACAACCAATGGTGTGCCTAGTTGGTATATGGATTTACGTTCCAGTATGACGTATAAACTCAACGCTGCCTCGCCTTTTATGACGATTACAGGAACAGGCAGTGGTTTAGATGGCGACTATTATGTGGCGCTTGATAAAGGCAACCTTGTTTTAATAGATAAATTAGCCAATTATGCAATTTATTTCAGCAACACTGCCACTGCTCCTCAAACTTGTTCGCAAACTACCAACTACACGATCACTGCTTCAGCAGGGACAGGTGGAACGATTACTCCATCAGGTGCAGTTACTGTTGCTCAGGGCGCAAATAGTACATTCAGTATTGTTCCGGCAACGGGTTATAAAATTGTCGATGTAACTGTGGATGGTGTATCGAAAGGGGCTGTTTCAACGTATACTTTTACAGCGGTTACAGCAAATCACACGATTGCGGCAACTTTCACTGTTCCTACATACACGATAACAGCTTCTGCAGGCTCCAATGGAACTATTTCCCCAATTGGAACTATTGTTGTTGCACAAGGAGCAAGCCAGAGTTTTACCATAACTCCTGCTCAAGGATATGTGATTGATAAAATATTCATAGATGGCGGAGAGGTAGTTAATCCTATTATTACTAATATTACAGCTAATCATACTATTTCAGTAACCTTCAAACTAGCAACGACATTTACGATAACAGCCAGTGCAGGAACAGGTGGTACAATAACGCCAGCTGGAGCTGTTTCTGTTAATAGCGGAGCTAACCAAACGTTTGCTATAGCACCCTCCACAGGTTACAAAATTAGTGATGTAACCGTTGATGGTGTTTCAGTGGGCGCAGTTGCAACTTACACCTTCACCAGTGTAGCAGCAAACCATACAATTGCAGCTACTTTTGTTGTTATTCCTACTTTTACCATCACAGCTTCAGCCGGAGCAAATGGTACGCTTTCTCCTACAGGTACAATTATAATACTCCCGGGAGGTAATCAGACAATTATCATTACTCCTGCACCAGGTTATATGATAGACAATGTAACAGTGGATGGTGTGTCTGTCGGCGCGCTTTCAACTTATACCTTCAGCAATGTAACGGCAAACCATACTATTACCGCTACATTTAAGCTTATTCCTACTTTTACCATCACTTCTTCAGCGGGTGTTGGCGGAACAATTAGTCCTTCAGGATCTGTGCAGGTAACTCAGGGAACCAATCAAACATATACAATTTCAACCTTACCTGGTTATGTGGTAAGCACTTTGACTGTAGATGGTGCAGCGGTTCGCGCGGATGGGAGCTACACATTCATAAGTGTAGTAGCTAATCATACTATCGTTGCTACATTTGCCCCGATTCCTACCTTTACCATTTCAGCATCTGCTGGTTCAAATGGCACTATTTCTCCAACAGGTTCAATTTCACTGCTTGCAGGAGCTAGTCAAACTTATACAATCGCTCCTTTAGCCGGTTATGCAATTAGTGATGTTATTGTTGATGGAACTTCTGTAGGAGCTGTTGCTACGTATACATTCACTGCGGTTGGAGCTAATCATACGATTGCAGCTTCCTTTACTGTTCAATCATGTAATTTGCTGACACAATTTGCAGTTCCACGTGCAACCGCATTGCCTACACTTGCAAATAGTTCATATAGTCATGCATATGTTTTAGGTACAGGTGGTCCAACGCTTAGCAATGTATCCAACTTTACTATTAACTGGGATTTACCAAATAGAGGTTTATGGCAATTTTCCATAAACACAAATAATGGTGTTCCAGCTTGGTGGCTAAGTCTTTTAACTAAAATTACCCAAACTTTTGCCTCTGCTTCTCCAGCTTGTACAATTACAGGTTCGGGAGTTACAGGCTTGGATGGCGATTATTGGGTAACTGTTGATGGTGCTAATTTTGTAATGGTATCAAAGACTGGTAACTTTGCTATATATGCCAGTTCTTCTGCTACGCCTCCTACCGCATGTGCAAAGAGCGCATTAGCAGCAAATGCTGAAGAAATGCAGGTAACGGTATTCCCCAATCCGGTTGAAACTGGAACCAGCATTTCACTGACATTAAGCAATGTTTCTGAAAACGGAACCACTATTGTTATTACAGACATGGATGGACGTACAATTCAGAAAATGATTGTAAGAGAAAACTTGGTTACCATTCCTATTGATGGCAAATTCACAGGTGGTATGTATATCATCTCTGTGATTGACCAATCTAATGTTTATAATACCAGATTTATTGTAAAATAGATCATTATAAAATCGCATTTAAAGGGCTGTTTGGTGAACTCCAGACAGCCTTTTTTATTCAAATTAACAAGTATCCTCATTTACTTTATTTTTATTATCTTCGTAGGCTTATTAAATTACTACTTACTATGAATGAAATCAGGATGGTAGATTTGAAAAGTCAGTATCAAAAAATAAAAAACGAAATTGACTTATCCATCTCAAATGTTATCGATAATACGGAGTTTATCAGCGGTCCTCAGGTGAAAGCTTTTCAACAACAGTTGGAAGATTATCTTAAAGTAAAACATGTTATACCTGTTGCTAACGGTACGGATGCTTTGCAGATTGCTTTAATGGCACTTGGACTTAAACAAGGCGACGAAGTGATTACTTCCAATTTCACCTTTATTGCTACACTTGAAGTGATTGCTTTGCTCGGATTAAAACCGGTAATAGTGGATGTTGATCCACAAACATTTAATATTTCCATAGAAGGAATAAAAAAGGCCATTACGCCAAAAACGAAAGCTATCATTCCCGTACATATTTTTGGGCAATGTTCGGATATGGAAAATATTATGAATATTGCACGGGCATCAAATCTGTTTGTGGTGGAAGATTGTGCTCAGGCTACAGGAGCTGTTTATAAATTTTCCGATGGCAGGAGTTCTTTTGCTGGCACTATTGGAGATTTGGGTACCACTTCTTTTTTCCCATCTAAAAATCTGGGCTGTTTCGGCGATGGAGGAGCAATTCTCACCAATAACGATAACCTCGCTCAAATGTGCCGCTCAATTGCAAATCATGGAATGAAAGTAAGATATTATCATGATCATGTTGGTGTAAACTCCAGGTTAGACAGTATTCAGGCCGCCATTCTGAGTGTAAAACTAAAGCATCTCAACGAATATAACGAAGCGCGCCAAAAAGCTGCATCCTATTACGATCAGGCATTTGCTGGTCAAGCTAAAATTCGTATTCCAGCACGTAATCCGAAATCATCGCACATTTTTCATCAATATACACTTGTTCTCTCAGGTGTTGATCGCGAAGAATTAAAAAAATACCTTCAAAATAAAGGAATTCCGGCTATGATATATTACCCTGTTCCTTTACATTTGCAAAATGCTTATCAATATCTGGGTTATAAAGAAGGAGACTTTCCAATTACTGAACAGTTATGTAAATCGGTTATTTCCCTTCCTATGCACACGGAATTGAATGATGAGCAGCTAAACTATATTACCAGTTCATTTTTTGAATTTTTTAAATAATGGAAAAACTATATTTTTCGCATGAAACGGCTATCATTGATGAAGGTTGTATTATTGGTAAAGGAACCAAGATTTGGCATTTCAGCCATATCATGTCCAACTGTAAAATTGGTGAAAACTGTAATATCGGACAAAACGTTGTGGTTTCCCCCGAAGTAGTGCTTGGCAATAATGTTAGGGTACAAAACAATGTGTCAATTTATACCGGAGTAATTTGTGAAGAGGATGTTTTCCTTGGACCATCCATGGTATTTACCAATGTAATTAATCCCAGGAGTGCGATTAGCCGGAAAAATGAGTTCATGCAAACCCTGGTTGAAAAGGGTGCAACTATAGGAGCCAATGCCACAATAGTTTGTGGAAACAAAATTGGCCGACATGCGTTTATAGGTGCTGGCGCAGTTGTTACTAAAGAAGTACAACCTTATTCGCTTGTTTTAGGCAATCCGGCCAAACATGTGGGTTGGATGAGCGAATACGGACAACGGTTAAACTTTAACAAACAGGGTTTTGCGGTATGTCCTGAAAGTAACGAAAAGTACATGTTGGAAAATGGATATGTAAAGAAAATTAAATAACTAAGTAATGAGTAACCCATTAAATTTTGCATTAATCGGAGCAGCAGGCTTTATAGCTCCCCGTCATCTGAAAGCTATAAAGGATACAAAAAACAACCTGATCGCAGCACTGGACAAATTCGACAGTGTCGGTATCATCGACAGCTTCTTCCCCAAAGCTGACTTTTTTGTTGAGTTCGAACGTTTCGACCGTCATATTGATAAACTCAGAAGGGTTGGAACAAAGGTAGATTATGTAAGTATTTGCTCCCCCAATTATCTCCACGATTCACACATTCGTTTTGCACTTCGTAACCAGGCCGATGCAATATGCGAAAAGCCCCTTGTACTGAATCCCTGGAATATCGACGGGTTAGTTGAAATAGAAAAAGAAACCGGAAAAAAGGTTTACAACATACTCCAATTACGACTTCACGATACCATTATTGCCTTAAAAGAAAAAGTTAAAAACCTTCCTAAGGATCAGACTTTCGATATCGACCTTACCTATATAACCAGTCGTGGAAACTGGTACTATACTTCTTGGAAAGGCGATTTAAGCAAATCAGGTGGTGTGGCAACCAACATTGGTGTTCATTTTTTTGATATGCTGACCTGGATTTTTGGTCCGGTGAAAGAAAATATCGTTCACGTTTCAACATCCGATAAGGCTGCAGGTTTTATGCAACTTGAAAGGGCAAGAGTTCGTTGGTTCCTGAGCCTCGATTACAATGATATACCTGAAGAAATAAAAGCCAAAGGACAACGTACTTACAGGTGCATTACTATGAATAAGGAAGAGGTTGAGTTCAGCGAAGGTTTTACCGATCTGCATACCAAAACTTACGAAGCCATTCTCAAAGGCGAAGGATTTGGTTTATTAGAGGCCAAATCTGCTATAGAGAATGTTTTTGCCATTCGAAATGCCAACGCAATAGGGTTAAAAGGTGATTATCATCCGTTCTGCAATAAAATAAAAACTACAAACAAATACTGAGTTTAATTTGTTAATTGTTGAGCTTATTTTGATTCACAGTTTTTATTTTTAAAAAATGCGTATGTATAATGATCTTTTATCAAAAAAAGAAAAACTAGCCGTTATTGGTCTTGGTTATGTCGGGTTGCCTATAGCGTTGGAATTTGCCCGAAAAATTTCAGTTGTTGGGTTTGATATTAAACCCGAGCGTATTGAAAAAATGCAAAACAAAATTGATCCAAGTAATGAATTGAATTCAAAAGCTTTTGATGGTTGCGATATTACATTTACGGCTAATATTGAAGATTTAAAAAAAGCGAAATTTTTCATAGTTGCAGTTCCTACCCCTATCGATAGGCACAATTTGCCCGACCTTAAACCGCTTTTAGCTGCGACGGAAACCGTGGGGAAAGTTTTAAAGAAGGGAGATTACGTTGTGTACGAATCGACAGTATATCCATCCTGTACCGAAGGAGATTGTGTACCCATTCTTGAGAAATTTTCCGGATTAAAATACATGAGTGATTTTAAAGTTGGGTTTTCTCCTGAACGAATCAATCCGGGCGATAAGGAGCATTCCCTGAGTAAAATTGTAAAAGTGGTCTCCGGTTGCGATGCAGAATCACTTGATGTTATTGCTAAAACATACGAGCTGGTAGTAGCCGCAGGAGTGCATCGGGCAAGCTGCATAAAAGTAGCTGAGGCAGCCAAAATCATTGAAAATACTCAACGCGATATCAACATCGCTTTCATGAATGAACTCTCGCTTATTTTTAATAAATTAAATATCAACACTTATGAGGTAATTGAAGCGGCTTCAACCAAATGGAATTTTTTGAAATTTTATCCCGGTTTGGTAGGAGGCCATTGCATTGGGGTTGATCCGTATTATCTTTACTTTAAAGCGAAGGAACTGGGTATTCATGCTCAGATTATTAATTCAGGGCGATCCATCAACGATTCTATGGCCCAATATATTGGTCAGCAAACCATCAAAAAAATGATTGCTGCGGATAAAAATATTCATCAGTCCAGAGTGTTGGTAATGGGGGCCACTTTTAAAGAAAATGTTAGCGATATCAGGAATTCAAAAGTGGCTGATGTGGTTTACGAATTACAATCATTTGGTGCCAATGTTGATGTTGTCGATCCTAATTCCGATTCCACTGAACTGAAGCACGAGTATGGTTTCGGACTATCGGAAATTACCGGGAAATACGATGCCATAATTTTGGCAGTTAATCACAAAGAGTATTTAAATTTGGACGAAGATTATTTTATGGGCATCAGTACTCAAAATGGTATATTTGTGGATGTAAAAGGTGTTTACCGCAATAAAATTAAAAAACTTACTTATTGGAGCTTATAAAAAGGATTTAAAAATTAGATACAAGGATCATTGTGGCAAAGACAAGAATTTTAGTTACGGGCGGAACGGGTTATATTGGTTCACATACAGCTGTGGAACTTATTAATGAAGGATTTGATGTAGTTATTGTAGATAATTTATCCAATTCTTCGGCAGATGTGGTCGACGGGATTGAAAAAATAACCGGTATTCGTCCTGCTTTTGAAAAGTTTGATCTTTGCGACCGGGATGCGACTTCAAATTTGTTTGTTAAATATCCGGATATAACAGCCATTATACATTTTGCTGCCTACAAGGCGGTGGGGGAGTCGGTGGAAAAACCGCTGATGTATTACCGGAACAATCTAAATTCTTTGCTCAATCTACTGGATGCAATGGATAAACGTCCCGCCATCAGTCTGGTATTCTCATCGTCATGCACGGTTTATGGGCAACCTGATGTACTTCCGGTTACCGAAAAGGCACCTATTAAAAAGGCGAACTCACCTTATGGAAATACAAAACAAATTGCTGAGGAAATTATTCAGGATGCGATTCATGCGAATAAGTCAATCAGCGCTGTTGCATTAAGGTATTTTAATCCGATAGGTGCTCATCCGTCTGCTTTAATTGGAGAATTGCCATTGGGTGTACCTCAAAATCTGGTTCCTTTTATAACCCAAACTGCTATTGGACTTCGTGATCAGCTTAAAGTATTCGGAGATGATTACAATACTCCTGATGGTTCCTGTGTTCGCGATTACATTCATGTGGTTGATTTAGCCAAAGCACACGTTGTAGCCATCAAGCGTTTACTCGAGAATAAGAACAAATCGAATTTCGAAATTTTTAATCTGGGAACAGGCAGGGGCGTATCTGTGCTTGAAATGGTAAATACTTTCCAAAAGGTTACCGGAGAGAAACTGAATTACAAAATTGTAGGGCGGAGGGCAGGCGATGTTGAAAAGGTTTGGGCCGATACCAGTTTTGCGAATAAAGAACTAGGATGGAAAACCAAAATTGGCCTGGAAGAGACTTTAATGTCAGCCTGGAATTGGGAAAAGCATATTAGGAATCATAAATAATCAATTTGTCAATTTCTCAGTACTTGGTACTCAGTACTTAATATTCTTTGCATGTCAAAAACAATTATCATAACCGGAGGAGCGGGGTTTATAGGATCCCATGTGGTACGCCTGTTTGTTAAAAAGTATCCTGATTATAAAATTATCAATCTCGATAAGCTTACCTATGCAGGGAACCTTGAAAACCTTAGGGATGTCGATTTTTTGCCCAATTACGAATTTGTGAAGGCCGACATTACGGAAACGGAAACCATGCGAAACCTGTTAAACAAATACCAACCAGATGGAATTATTCATTTGGCAGCGGAGTCGCACGTTGACCGGTCTATCGTGAACCCCATGGAATTTATCCTCACCAATATTGTGGGAACGGTTAATCTGCTTAATGCTGCCCGCGAAGTTTGGAAAGATAACATGGAAGGCAAATTATTTTACCATGTATCCACCGACGAAGTTTATGGTTCCCTTGGCGAAACCGGCTTTTTTACGGAAACAACAGCTTATGATCCACGGAGTCCTTATTCCGCTTCAAAGGCGAGTTCCGATCATTTGGTAAGAGCCTATTTTCACACTTATAAACTTCCGATTATAATTTCCAATTGTTCCAATAATTATGGGCCTAATCAGTTTCCTGAGAAGCTGATTCCATTATCGATCAACAACATTAAAAACAACAAACCTTTACCCATCTATGGGAAGGGCGAAAACATACGGGATTGGTTATATGTAGTTGACCATGCGCGGGCAATCGATTTACTTTATCATAAGGCAGCCATAGGCAGCACTTATAATATCGGAGGTATCAATGAATGGACCAATATCGACCTGATCAACCTCCTTTGTAAAGTGGTGGACAGGAAACTTCAAAGACAGGAAGGGACGTCTGCAAAGCTTATCACCTTTGTAAAAGACCGGGCAGGTCACGATCTTCGTTACGCTATCGATTCATCAAAATTAAGGCTTGATTTCGGCTGGGAACCCTCCCTTCAATTTGAGGAAGGATTGGCGAAAACGGTGGACTGGTATTTCTTAAATGAAGAATGGCTGAACAACGTAGTTTCCGGTGCCTATGAAAAGTATTACGAAAAGCAATACACTAACAGGTAACCGAACCCTTAAGTTGAAGTGTGAACTTAGAATGTAATCGAAGAGACAAACATTTTTCAAACACATTTCTCTTATTAATAACCTAAGGATGAGCCAACGAAGCCGCTCGGCGAATGTCTCCTGACTTCGCCGCATTAAGTACCGTTCTCTGAACGGTCATCCAAAATACTTTTTTTGTAATTAGAAAGTCGAAGGTGGTCCCTGAAGTCGAAGGGCAATTTTCCCTCTATTTTATAAAATTTATATCCCCGGATAAGTCAATTAAAATAAATCCATTACTTTTGCGCATTCACTAAGTTGAATTAGTGATTTTTTATTAGGAGAGCTGCCGGAGTGGTCGATCGGGGCAGTCTCGAAAACTGTTGTACCCTTCGGGGTACCGGGGGTTCGAATCCCTCGCTCTCCGCACCTGAGGTTTTCAACAAAACTCAAATCCGCTTAACTATCTGTATTTAAGTGGATTTTTTAATTTCCACCCACAAATTAATTCAAAAATACTCAACGATTAGGTTACCTATTCGGTTACCTATTTTTATTACCTATTTTAGGTAACCGAATTGCTTATAGTGAATTGTAAAACAGTTGTTTGCGAGCTTAAAAATTCATCAAAAAGCATCAAAGATTATCAAAAATTAATCATGATTCGGTTACCTAAATATCAAAATTTATGAAAACAACTCAAACGTTCTCACTTCTCATTTGGATTAATAAATCGAAAATAGTAGACCATGAAGCTCCGATTTTCGCGCGAATAACTATCGATGGAAAACGTGCCGAACTCTCATTAAAAAAGAGGATTGATCCTGACTTTTGGATTATTAAAACAGGATATGCAAGTACTAAACACCCCGAAGCAATAACCATCAACAACTACATCAACCAGGTTAAATCAGAGCTATTCAAGATTTACACGCAAATGCAGATGTTTGATGAGTTTATCACTGCAGAAGCTATAAAACTGCGCTACACCGGCGTTAAAGAAGAAAAACGAACCATTCTTCAGGTATTTGATTACCACAATGAGCAGATGAAAAAAATGGTGGGAATCGATGTGGTTCATGCCACTATGGTAAAATTTAAAACCATACATTCCAAGGTCGAAAGTTTCATCAGATATCAGTATAAGAAATCCGATTACTACCTGGAGGAGCTTTCGCACCAGTTCATTTCAAACTTCGAATATTATCTCAAAACCGAAGAACACATTCAGCACAACACAACCATGAAGTACATTCAAAATTTAAAGAAAATTACTAACCTGGCAGTACGCAATGATTGGTTGGATAAGAATCCGTTCTCCAACTTCAAATGTACTTTTAAGAAAGTGGAAAGACATGTTCTCACCATGGAGGAGCTCAGGGCAGTGGAAAGCAAAAAAATGGATATGCTTCGCTTACAGCAAGTGAAAGATCTGTTTGTCTTTAGCTGTTACACCGGTCTGGCATACATCGATGTAATGCGATTAACGCCTGATAACCTTTGCGTTGGTATTGATGGTGAGCAGTGGATATTCACAGAACGCCAGAAAACAGGAGAAAGGGTCCGGGTTCCTTTATTGGCTCAGGCAAAAGCAATCCTGCAGAAGTATAAAAATAATCCTGAAATTGTTAATGCCGGCGGCTTATTGCCTAAGCTTTCAAACCAAAAGTTAAATGCCTACCTAAAGGAAATTGCAACCATTTGCAAGATCAATAAAAATCTCACCTTCCATTTAGCCAGGCATACATTTGCCACCACCGTAACCCTGGCCAATGGAGTCCCCATGGAAACCGTTTCTAAACTTTTAGGTCACTCGAGTATAAAAACCACCCAAATATATGCCAAGGTCATTGAAAAGAAAGTGAGTGAGGATATGGGTCTTCTCAAGGCTAAACTGAATCAAAAGAAGAAAATGAAAAAAGTAAGCTAATGAAAAAGATATTATCAGATTTTATAAACCTCATCTATCCCAAGCCGGAAGGTGAGACATATACCTGGGGAGAAATTATTCTAGTATTAGGTATGCTGGTGTTTTTGTCACTGGTAGCAATTATGTTTCTTTAATAGATTATGAAATCATCGTACAGTAAAGTGTATAGCTCGCAAAGGCGAACTATAAAAAAAGTTCACAAAATGTGAACATGGTTGCTAACTTATACTTATATTTGCATGAAAGTTCATTTGATAAAAAAACAAACTATTGAAGTATTTGCGGCAGCAAATGCAAGAAGCAGAAGTTCTTTTAATACCTGGTTATCGCTTGTGAAGTATGCCGATTGGAATCAGCCTGCCGACATAAAAAAGACATTTGGCTCTTCCGATTTATTGGGCAATAGTTCTAACAGGGTCGTATTTGATATTGGAGGAAACAATTACAGGATGATATGCAAATACGCTTTTGGAGAAAATCAGGTACATCTTTTCGTCTGCTGGATTGGTACCCATGCAGAATACGATGAACTTTGTAACAGAAACCTGCAATATACGGTAAATGCTTATTAAGAAAAGAATTATGGAAACTCTGAAATATAAAATCATTAAAACGGAGGAGCAGTATAAGGATTATTGTTCCAAGCTCGAAAATTTACTGGAGAAGGAAAACAGCAACCAGGATGAAATAGAACTTCTTACCTTTTTGATCGAAAAATGGGACCAGGAGCACAATTCTTTTGAGGTTATGGACCCAATAGTCTTATTGCACTCATTAATGAAAGAGCATAACTTAAAATCAAAAGACCTGGTTAACATTTTAGGCGTTAGCAAAGGTTTGGTTTCCGATATCCTGAATTATAAAAAAGGCCTGTCTAAAGAAATTATCAGAACCCTTTCCACCTATTTTAAATTATCGCAAGAAGCATTTAACCGGCCTTATAAACTCAAGTTGTCTGTTAAGGCTAGTGTAACAAATACTCATAAA
>CAYZNC010000095.1:0-13953 GCA_964478555.1 uncultured Bacteroidales bacterium
GGGGAGTACCGAACCCTGAGCAAAGTCGAAGGCGGTCCCTGAGCGGAGTCGAAGGGGTCATTGGGAATAACAAAACCATACATTCTTAACAATAGTTTTTTATAAACCATGAACAAAGCAACCCTTTCAGGTGACATTATTGCCTCAACAAGCATGAGTGTTGATGAAAGGTTATTATTGATCGACCAGATCAAAGAATTGTTCGGACAACTGGAAAAGAGATACAACTTTTACGGCAGAGTGGTAAAGGGGGATTATATCGAATGTTATATCGATGAACCTCAATTAGCTTTAAGGATAGCTTTAATTATTAAATGTTTCATTAAGTCCATTTCCGGCAATGCCGTAGATGCTGAAAAAGAAACTACCGAATCGCGTGACAAATACTTCAAAATTTATGGAGTACGTATTGCTATTGGCATTGGCACACTCGAAAAATTCGATAGAGACAAAGGTATCATTGAGGGAGAAGCCATAAGCTTTTCAGGTAGAATTATCAGCTCCGAAAGCACGCATAACACAGACCGGGTGGTAATCAAAAACACACTTTTTATTCAAACGGCCAAAGCGGAATGGAACAAGGAATTTGAGGCAGTGCTAATGCTCATCGACAACATTATTGCCCGGAATACCCCAAACCAATGTAAAATTATCATGGAAAAACTCTCCGGGGAAAGCGAAGAACAAATAGCCGTGAAGTTAAATATAACCCAATCCGCGGTAAACCAACGATCAAAGTCGGGAGCGTGGAATGCAATTGAAAAGGCGGTTGCACGGTTTGAGTCAATAGTATCTTAAAAACTTTACCTATGGCGTTACCTTTTATCAATTTACTTATTTTACAATTAACAGCCCATTTCCTGTGTGATTTTATTATCCAAAATGAGGCAGGTGCACAGGCAAAGAATAAAAATGGCTTTAATTCGAAGCATTTGTACATTCACATAATGCTAGTCTGGATGCTATCATTTCTTCTGTCATTCAACATTAGTTTCTGGTGGTGTTCGGTTATCATCAGTATTTCTCATTTCATCATTGATGGGCTGAAAGCCTCCGTCATGAAAAAAATTCCGAACCGGAACTGGTTTTTTTTCGCTGATCAATTGATTCATCTTCTTATTATATTTGCCATTACCAGCATTTATGCTTACCAGGGACAAATTTTCAGCAAGGGTATTGACAGTTTTAAACTACTCCTTCAAAATACACATGTGTTGTTTTATATTCTAGGGTACCTCCTATGTTTAAAGCCGGCCAATATCTTAATCAAACAAGTTATAGGAAAATGGCTGAGCGATGTAGTTGTAACCGACAATAAGCTTGAAGAGGCAGGCAGGCTCATAGGTAATATTGAAAGAGTTATGATATTATCGTTCGTTCTGCTAAACCAATTTCCAGCTATTGGGTTCTTACTGGCTGCTAAATCTATTTTAAGGTTTAAAGAATCGGAAGCCAGTAAAATGAGTGAATATGTGTTATTAGGTACCCTTATCAGCTTTAGTATAGCCATTATTATAGGATTATCGATTAATGGTTTGTTAAAAACTTTATAATTTTTTATGATTTCTGAGATGAAACAATTCAATGACACGGCTTATGTACTCCTTTCGGGCGGCCAAGATTCGTTTGTGTCACTTGTGTGGGCTATACAAAATTTTAGCAACGTTGAAGCCGTGAGTATTAACTACGGTCAACGGCACCATCGTGAGTTACATTATGCCGCTGAAATTGCCCGACACTTTGAAATTAAACATACCGTCTATGATATCGGTAACTTTATAAGGACATTGGCAGAAAGCACGCTCCTCACCGAGGGAGATCATAATAAAAATCACCCAATGGCCCAACATTTACCTGCCAGTTTTGTTCCTAACCGCAACGGCATATTTCTTACCATAATTTCGAATCATGCTTTTCGAAACCAGGAGAAAAGAATCAACATTGTAATTGGTACCTGCGAAACTGATTTCTCCGGTTATCCCGACTGCAGGGATAGTTATATCAAGGCAAAAGCGTTAGAACTTTCACTGGGTTTGGATAAACCAGTTACCATATTTACGCCGCTTATGTGGAAAAACAAAGCGCAAACTTTCGAAATGGCTTGGGAGGCTGGAAATTTGAAAGAAATGATTGAACTAACGCTTACCTGTTACAATGCCAGTGAACAAATGAACGCCTGGGGTATGGGCTGTGGAGAATGTCCCGCCTGTAAGCTCAGAAAGAAGGGCTATGATGGATTCGTAGCCATGAACAAACAATAATTCAAAGTGGAAGCAAAAGAAACCTATTATTTATCTGAATATTTCTCATCAATACAGGGCGAAGGGAATTACGCGGGTGCGCTAAGCCTTTTCCTTCGCTTTCATTTTTGCAATCTCACCTGCAGTTGGTGCGACAGTAAATACACCTGGAATTTAAAATCGGGTAAATTCAAGACCCTTTTGCAAAACGACCTGAGAAACATCATATCCGAGAGTACCAATTACCACGTTATATTTACTGGCGGAGAGCCCTCGCTATACAGTCTTGATAAACTAGTGGTGCCCGGGAAAAAATATCATGTGGAAAGTAATGGTACCATCATTCCCACAGAACCTCTGGATATCGTATTCGGAGACCAGCACAGAATTACCCGGGCTGCCATGGATGAAAACATTATCAAAACTTTCAACTGGGTTATTTCGCCTAAACTTTCCAATTCCAGGCAAAGGCTAAATGAGCTAAGCCTCCGTTTTTGGGCTGGAAAAGAATACAGTGTATTCAAATTTGTCATTCGCAATATGGCTGATCTTGTTGAAGTAACCGAAACCATCCAACAGTTTGCCATAGACCGGAAAAAAGTTTACATTGCGCTGGAGGGACAAACATTGGAATCGCAGATAAAACCTGAACTGGTTGATTCGATCATGGAACAGGGATATAACTTCTCACCCCGGCTGCATGTTATGCTGTGGGGAGCAAAAAGAGGAAAATAGAAGGAACATTATACATGAAATACATAGTAACAAAAGAATTTAGATTTGAAGCTGCACACCGGTTACTTAAAAATTATACCGGAAAATGTACCAGCAATCACGGACATTCCTGGAAAGTAACGCTTCATTTGGAAGGCAATGATTTGGATGAAAAAGATATGTTGATTGATTTCCAGGAACTGAAAATCCTCAAAACATGGATTGATGATAATCTAGATCATGCTTCATTACTTTGGGAGAACGATCCCATGTGTAGTTTCATCAGAGAATCAGGCCAAAGGATATACACTACCGTTAAAAACCCAACTTCGGAACATATAGCAGAGATCATTCTTAATGAAGCTATCCGGTTGTTTGGGAGTTCAAAAATAGCCGTACGCTGTATTGAGGTCAACGAAACCTGCACCACTGGAGCAAAAATAATACCTTAGGTAGTCGTTAGTATCCAGTAGTTAGTATTGGGTACTGAGTACTAAGTAATTATAGGTTTATTATGATGAATAGCAAGATATACCAACGGAATACAATTAGATGCAAAGTTTTTTACCCATAGTTTCTTAAAACCTTGCTTCTAAATCCCAGCGGGATTAAATGTTTATAGAAAGGAATAACCAATTATTCAATGCGACCCCAGCCGGGGTCGAATAACATCGATTTGGCACGTCTTTCTACAAATATTTGACCTCTCCGAGGTCTTTTACAACACAAGTTGACCAAAAGTATTTTTATTCACTTAACCAGCAGGCCCATAATCTAATAACTACTAATGACTTACGACTAAAGACTACTTACAACTAATGACTTAAGACCAGAGTCTAATTACGACTAAAGGCTTACTACTAAAGACTAATAAAATGGAAAACTTTAATTTTCTTGGAAAAAAGGTCAATGCACCATCGAAAGAGCTCGATACTTTTGAGAAACCCGCTGATGTGCAAACCGTGAAATTTGAGAGCAATGAATTAACAGGCTTTTGTCCCGTAACACATCAGCCCGATTTTTATTCGGTAATCATAGAGTTTGCTCCGGATAAGCTGTGCATCGAAAGTAAAAGTCTCAAACTCTATTTATGGTCTTTCCGGGAGGAGGCTATATTTGCAGAAGGCATGGCCAATACTATAGCCAATGATATCTTTAAAGCTATTCAGCCCTTTTGGTGCAAAATCACGCTTTTGCAAAATGTCCGTGGAGGGTTGCAGCTTTCAGTGGTAGCTGAAAAGAAAAGATGAGCGCAATTTTATGAAGTTTAGTCAACATTGGGAACAGCACCCAACGCTTCTTTTAAGATCTCGTCAAATGCAGCATCGAGCAAAGGATTAATATGACGGCACCCATGAACAACTTTTTCAGACCATGCGAAGTACTGGCGTTTTCGACGATCGGACCAGGCAAGGGTTAAATCAAGAATGTCCCTGATATTTGAAATTTTGTCGGCTATTTTAATTTTTTTAGCATCATCCGAAAGGGTTGGCGCTCTTTGAATTTGCGAACGTTTCCGGTCATCATAACTGAGTGTCATGTCATCGGTTACTTCCAGCACAATATTTGTAACCCGGTCACCGAATTCACTGCGCATCTCCTCAACGGTAGTGCAGGTATCTTCGAGTACGTCATGAAGAAAAGCTGCAGCCAATAGTTCAGGATCTGTTTCGTTCGCATTGTAAAGCAATTGGACAACTTTTATCGGATGGTTTATGTAAGGAATTTTATCACAGCCTTTCCTCCTCTGTAACACGTGCTTATCTGCTGCAAATCTCAAAGCTTTGATAAAAATTCCTAACATAATAAAATGATGGAGGTAAATTCAATGCGCAAGGTAAAAATTTTTTGGTACAAAGTAAAAAAACCAAATAATTATCAAAAAAAGGATTTAGCTATAGGCTGCGGGAAGGTTTATACTATTGGTAAAAGTACGAAATACCCACAGTCTTCAGCCTAAATACCTACAGACTATAACATTTGGAGATGTAGACCTTTAGAATACTAACAATGGAAGGAAAACTAATCGTACTAAAATCAATCTCATCAGGTTTAATGACAATCGCCTCAGAAACATCGTCAGAAGGACGTAATCCGGATAAATCGTTAACAGGACAAATAAACGCAAGATCGCAGGTAAAATAGCTGATACCTCTGTAAACATATTCGTTCGAAAATGAAGTCAGGTACTGCATAGATGAAACCAATACACCAAGCTCTTCATAGATCTCTCTCTTCACAGCGTCTTCAGCCCGCTCCATTTTATCGACAAAACCACCCGGTAAATCGAATGTTCCGGCACAAGGTTCATTTTTTCTCCTCGTAAGCACAATGCTGCCATCTGGAGCTACCAGAATTGCGGCAATTGCCGTTGCTGCGTTAATATAAAACTTGAAGCTACAAGTAGAACAAGTATGCGCTTTTACACCGTCAAATAAAAAACCCTGATGCCCGCAGCGTGGACAAAATGAGAATATGTTGGATGGATGGGTCTCAGAAAATTGCTCCATAATTTGTGTTTAAAATACAAAATTACAATAAAGAGTCCACACTTCTAAAAAGACAAGCTTAAAAAGGCTTTTGACCGAACAAAATAATTTGAACAAGCTCCCCAGAATACTTTTGATCTGATCCATTCTGCAAAACAGTTGTGAATAAATACGCTCATACATGAAAAAGTATTTTTATGATCATCCGAATACAAGACATAATTATTATATAAATCATTGATTTAAAGCACCATTTAGAAAATTATTAAAATTGATGGACAATTCTTAAAAATTAAAAAAAAATGCTCACTTTAGCAGCCGATTTTGAGCGCGGAATTTATAAAATTTAATAAACTCTTTTTTAAATACATATTCATGAAATTGCCCGAGGAATGTGATACCATAGCGGACATCAGAAACGAAATTGATAAACTGGATCATCAGATCATCGAAAGCATAGGTAAGAGACTGACGTATGTTAAGGAAATTGTAAGGTTCAAATCAAACGAAGAAGATGTGATTGCCCGGAAACGCTATGAAGAGGTATTACTAAAAAGACGCGAGTGGGCTGAAAATCAAGATTTAAACCCGGAAATTATTGAAGGCATTTATAAAACGCTCATCCAATATTTTATTGATGAGCAAATGAAATTACTGAAGAAGTAATCCTTAAGAATTGAGAAGCATATGAGCAACAACCCTATTAAATGACCGAACCATGTACAAAAAAGAAATAAAAGTAGTTGATTGCACTGTCAGAGATGGTGGACTAATGAATAACTGGCGTTTTTCAGATGAATTTGTCAAAAGTGTTTATGACTCCTGTGTTGAAGCTGGTGTAGACTATATGGAAATAGGTTATAAAAGTAGCGATAAGTCCTATTCCCGTGAGGAAAACGGTCCCTGGAAGTTCTGTGATGAAAAAGATTTACGAAGGATAGTTGGCGATAATAAAACCAACACCAAACTTTCGGTGATGATTGACATTGGTCGTATAGAACTAAACGAAATCAAGCCTAAAAAAGAAAGCGTGATCGACATGATTCGCGTTGCATGTTACGTTCATCAAATGGATAAGGCGATTCAGCATGCCGAATACTGCATGGATAAGGGTTACGAGGTAGCTATCAACCTGATGTCGGTTTCAAAAGTAATAGAACCGCAACTGGATGAAGCTTTAAAAGACATTGCCAAATCAAGGGTGCCAATTTTTTATTTAGTTGACAGTTTTGGAAGTCTTCATTGCGAACAAATAGAAGTGCTGATGAAAAAATACAGGGAGGCATTGCCAAACAAAACTATTGGCATTCACACCCACAACAATATGCAATTGGCTTTTTCAAATACCATAACCGGTATTATTCAGGGATGCAATATGCTCGATGCAACGTTTATGGGCATAGGACGTGGAGCCGGCAATTGCCCGATGGAATGTTTAATTGCTTTTCTCAAAAATCCCAAATATCGCTTGCTACCTGTATTGGCGACTATTCAACAACACCTTGTGCCATTGCAAAAGACAATCGACTGGGGCTATCATATTCCTTATCTCATTACAGGTTCGTTAAATGAACATCCAAAAGCTGCGTTAGCCTGGATGGACTCTGAAAATAAAAACGACTTTGTGGGCTTTCTCAAAAGCATGCACGATAAGGAAATACTCGAATAAAAGATAAAATCTGCCGTTTAGACGGACCTCAAAAGTTTCCAAAACCTTTGAGGTCTTTTGGGTTTAAAGCCCGCATAAGCACGAAGTGATTGAACTCATTGGTATATCTAAGATTACCTTATTTGTTCAACACCGCCTTAAATTTATCAGGATGGGCAGCTTTACCGGTAAAATTAACAACCTTAATATTGGTTACATTATCTGTTTCCAAAGCATGGGTATAATAATCAGGTAAATTTTTACCCCAGCTCACAATGCATTTGGTTAAGGTTATGCTATCCGCAAAGCAGATGTAAATACCTGGATTATCATGTTGTTCAAGAGCAGGATATGCTTTAGTGGGCCGGTTATCAAATAAGCCTCCGGCATATTTGGTAGACTTGTTGAGTGTGATGTGCACATTATCGAGGGTTATACCACTAATTCTACTTTCTTTTGTACCGCAGATTCGCAAGCTATTTTCGGCTAAACCTTTCACATTTTTAATAGTAATATCATGGATAGTACCTATTTTAGATTCTGGCGTACGTGGTATTGCCGTAAATGAAATAGCTTCACCGCGTCCCCACCATGGATCAGAGTAATAACGCGAAGTAAATTCTATATCTTTAAAGGTGATATTGTAAACACTACCCGAATCACGCAATTGAATGCAAATACCACGGCTGCTGGTTTTAATCTTGCAACGCTCAAAAGTAATATTGGAAATATCCTGCGTAGTTTCTGTTCCAATTTTAACCCCCGCATCCTGGGTTTCGAATATACAATCCTTAATGGTAATATCAGATGATGGCCCAAAATCCTCCGTTTGCCGTGTAGCTTTTATAACTATCGCATCATCGCCACAAACAATATGACAATTTTGAATGGTCACATTCCTGCAATGATCCGGATCAATGCCATCGCAATTAGGCACTTCGAGATTATTATTAATTTTGATATTGTCAATCAAAACACCATCACAGCCTAGCATGTGCAACCCCCAACTGGGTGCAGGACCAAAACTGATGTCGCATATTTCGAATTTTTTGCAGTCGGTTAACACAAAAATTTTCGGGCGCCAGGCTTTAGGAATCCACCATTCCTTTTCTTTATCATAATGCGACATGAATTCCAGAGCTCGCCCGTTAATACTGCCCGTACCGGAAATTTTAAAATTTTTGGCATCGCGCGCAATGAACACTGCATCGTTAAGATAATTCGTCAGGTTTGTATCCGCAACAAGTTCTGCATCTCCATCGAGATGAAAATCTATGCCACTCTTTAATTGCAAAGTACCTATAAGATAGTGACGACCTCCGGGTATAAACACCTGGGCTCCATTACCTTCGCGTGAGGCTGCATCTATGGCCTGCTGTATGGGCTTAACATCAAGGGTCTTTCCATCACCGACTGCCCCAAATCTAAGTACGTTGAAAACCTTTACATCATTTTGTGCCCATGATGTTGTATGTATGAAAAGCAGGAGCATTGCCGCAAATACAATGGTTTTACCGGATTGAATTTTGCAATATAGTTTGTGGTTCATAGTGAGTTTGAATTTCATGATTTTAGTCATGGAAAGTTATAGTTTATAAACAGTTGCTTATCATTTACTTCAATACGCAACCTTGTAAAGTTACTATTTTTTTGGAAAAGTATATTTGAGATAAGAGGAACCTTAAACAGACTTGTTCTTATGTTTTTAAAACACATAGGAACAAAGGAAACATAGTTTTTCTTTTCTATGTTATCTATGTTCCTATGTGTTTCATTTCTTCTTAAAGCACGAAGTGCTATTTTATTTCACTTTATCGTATGCCAAAGTTTGTTTCCTTTCACCACGTGGAGAACTCGATGTCACATCAATAGATAATGCGTTTCCGTCGTCACTTATTTTGAAAATTTCCACCCCTTTCATTTCCGTCTTATTTCCATCCCTTTCAAAAACGGATGTGGAATTGATAATAAGTGATTTGCCATCGGCCGACCAATTAGCTGTTGACTTCCTGGTGCGATTTTCGAATATTGTATTTTCGCATGGCTGACCATCTAAGGTTATGATTTCCTTAGAAGTAAATTCCTCACCGGTTTGACGTTTTGAGGTCCTTTCCAGGGTTATAGCAATAGCATCCTGCGAAATCTTTATCTTAGAAGCCGCCATACGACCTCTACCCTCTCCCATCTGACTCTTACCTTCATTCAATGTCCAATCGCCAGCATAATTGGGCTTTTGACCAAATGTTAAACCACAAGTTAAAAGAAAAATATTGATCAGCATGAATGTTAAAACTTTGGTGTTCGCTTTAATGACTTTTAGGGAATTTAACGTTTTCATTTTCTTAAGAATTTGAGTTAATAATTAATGGAGTATTTTATTAATTGGCTTTTTTTGAATCTATTACATATTTAGCTAGTGTACAGTCCTTTAAAGTTTTTATACCTTCAACAACACTAGCTGCATTAAGTGTTGCACCTTCTTTACTGGTATGTGTATTATCTTTGGTAGTGAACATGGTTTTTACATTTTCTTCTCCAAGCTTATCATACTGATTGCAAACCAGCTCATTCAAATTTATAAAAAAAGAGCCTTCCTGTTGAGCAACCTGAATTGCCCACATGGTGTAGGAAGCTGTATCTCTCTTTACTTTGCCGTCTTTCCAACTATTGCGGGGTACTGGAGAACAAACTATGGGTATAGCACCTTTGGCCTTGGTATCAGTTATATATTTGCGCATATACCAACCGTAGGTATAAACAACTTCCTGTTTTTTCTTAATAGGGTTAAAGATTTCCCGGCTTTCATTACCAATTCCTTTAATAGTGCCCCGGGCTCGTGATGAATCGGCTAATGCTCCTCCATCATTGTGTCCAAATTGCATCAGCACATAATCACCGGGTTTTAATTTAGCCATAATTACGTCCCACCGGCCATCCGTTAAAAATGTGCGGCTACTACGACCGCCAATTGCATGATTTTCGATTTTTAACTGAACAGTATCAAAATATTCCGGAATAATGTTGCCCCATCCCCAAATTCCTTCATTACCCCCGTTTTTTACAGTTGAATCACCGATAATGTAAACGACAGGTCGGGAGGTATCATACATAGTCCACGCCGCAGAAATAAAAACCACAGCCACCATAAAAATATAAAGAAAGAGACGGGGCTTTTTAGCGATCGATGCAAATTTTAACGTTTGGAAATTTTGATAACATGTTTTCATTATGCTCATATTTAAATTTATCAATAGTATACGTTCTGTGTTATTTCTTTATTTTGTTCACTGTAATCTTCGGTTGTGGTGGCTTTTTCATTCCTTCACCTAAATAAAACCCGGTTTGGGTAGGTTGGTTATAGGCAACGTTTTGTGTGGCAACGCTAATTCTGTATATTGGATCGTGCATTAGTGTGCAAAAACGATAATCTGTTGGAATAGTTGTTGTGAAAATTCTCAATTCTTTGTTATCTGTTGTTCGGAAAATAACTTCCTCCCTCCAATCGCCGAAAAGATCTGCACATAAAGCGGGTGTGGCTTTGGTGCCATTGTTGGAAGAGCAATTCTCTGCAATGAAGATAGTGCTGTCCCTGCTATTTTTCCAGTTCCATTTGGAAATATAATTCTTATTCAGCAGCTCTCGCAATAGATCGCCATCCCACCATATTCCGAAATTGCAGGACCTGGGAGTATTTTCTGAGATTTTTTCTCCTTTGCAGCTGAATAACCCTTTTTCTCCACCAAATACCCAACATTCATATCCTTTGTACCGGGGATCAATATCTGCAGCCATCGCTCTGCCAACATCGCCGTGTGAAGGTTTCCCCCAGATTAAATCACCTGTGCGGGCATCGCGAAATTCAGATCCTGCGCTATCCGATGGATTTTCGTGGCTCATAAAAACTTCTAAACCCGGCCTATCAGGATCCATATCTGAAAGATGCAAAGCATCACCGTGTTTTAAACCCGTTGAATAAAGACCTTTGCCATCGTTATTGATACAACAAGCGCCGTAAACGATTTCGTCTTTTCCGTCCCCATTGATGTCTCCAATACGAAGGCTATGAGCTCCTTGTCCACGATAAGCTTTATTGCCGGGTGTACCGTCATCGCTATCGAATGTCCAAACAGGGGTTAGCTTGCCATCACGCCAATTCCATGCCGCCAATACCGTACGGGTATAGTATCCGCGGCACATTATAAGACTTGGACGTTTACCGTCGATGTATGCTATGCCAGCTAAATAGCGCTCAGAGCGATTATAATGATCATCCCCCCAAATTTCTTTCATCTCGGCAGGGGTTGGGTCTTGTTTGGAAGGATGTCTTCCAGGGATATAGTTGACGGTAGAGAGAGCCGCTCCGGTTTTTCCGTCAAAAATAGTTAAATATTCAGGTCCCCTACAAATATGGCCTGCGGCATTTCTATAATCTGCTGATGAATCGCCTATTACCACGCCTTTGCCATCGATAGTACCGTCGGCGGTTTTACAGGCGACTTCTGCCCGGCCGTCGCCATCAAGATCGTATACCATAAACTGTGTGTAATGGGCCCCCTCGCGAATATTCCTGCCCAGGTTAATCCTCCATAAGAATGTACCATCCAGTTTATAAGCCTCGAGGATGGGGGGCGTTGTATAGCCACCCTGAGAATTATCATGACCCCGGCCAACCTGATGTAATACAATTTCGTACTCACCATCGCCATCCAGATCGCCGACAGAAACGTCATTGGGTGTATACCCTTCCGGAGTTTGCAGTGGAATTGATAAATATTGTTTTACCGTTGCATTTGCCGGTAGTATATAAGATTTGCTTGTTTCATTCCCCTTGTGGCCAACGGTTTTAACAAAATATGCATTGGTTTGGGTAAAATCTACTTTTGAGTCGATATACCATGTAACTTTAGCAATTGGGGCGTCGTTAAGCTTAACAGGGTCATGGCCTCCAGTTTTCTTGTAGAGATCGAAGGCCACATTATCAGGATCTGTACCTAACATTCTCCAGCTTATAAACACCGAATCTTTATTCTGATGCATTGCTATAACGCCCCTGTCAAGGTATTCCATTTGTCTTTGTGCTTGTATCTTCCATGAAAATAATATACAAAAACTAACAAGTAGTAAAAATTTTACCGGCATTTGATAAGTTTTGAAGTTTTGTTAAATTACTATGAAGTTAGACATAGTAAATGAAAAAAACTTGCGCAGATCAAAAGTTTTTTCTGGCTTTATACTTTGTAGTTCGATCTAGATTCACATTCACATTATTTATATAAATTGCAAGTCAAAACCATACAAATATTTCAGACTAACAACATAACATATCAAAGGTGAAATTTATTTTAGTTTTTCTTCTTATCTTATTGACAGCAAAAGGATTTTCGCAAGGCGAAAATAACAGAACGAATATGACCGCCGGCGCATTAATGATCGATTCTTCAAAAAACAACTTTCAAAATACGCAACATAATAGCAATTGGAAATCGTTTAAAAGAAAGATACGCAACTTGAAATCAGATCTTTCGGAAACGGTTATTATAGATCACACCGGCGATTCACACATTCAAGGCGGATATTTTACCAATAGGGTTCGCACCCTTTTAAATAATGAATATGGTGTATCGAGTCGCGGCTTCGTTTTTCCTTATTCACTGGTAAGTACGAATGGCCCGGAGGATGTACGGTTCATTTTCTCAAAACAATGGACGGGTCAAAAATATAGTTTTAAACCCGGTGAAGAAAAAACCGGCATTTCAGGTTATACCTTATGGATGAACAATTCAAACGCTGACCTGAATGGTTATTTAAGGCAGGGATCCGATACTTTATATCCCTTCAATGAGATCATAGTTTATCATAATAACCAAACACTGCAAATTAGCTCCAAACCTGAAGCAGAAAAGATCGTACTTAGTAATAAAGATAATTTATATTCCACAAGGCTCACATATCCTTCTTTCCTCGATACCATTCGTATTCATATAACAACAAGCGACTCAACTAATAAACGACCAGCTGTATACGGCATGGAACTGTTGAATAATAAGCACGGTATTGTATATCATGCCCTAGGTGCGAATGGCAGCACCTACGAATCATATTCCAGAGCAATTGACTATTTGCCTATTATGAAGCTACAACATCCGGATTGTGTTATTATTTCACTTGGAACCAACGATGCTTTTATGAAATATGTTGATACAGTGCAACTTAAAAACAGAATTTTGTCGATGATCGAAGGCATTAAAAAGATTTTGCCTGATGCCTGCATTATTCTTACAACTCCCGGTGATCATTTGCGGGATAAAAAATTCCCCAATCCGAATCTGTTAAAAGTTAGATCGGCAATTATCGCCTGTGCTTTAGAAAAGAATTGTGTCTATTGGGATTTTTTCGAAGTTATGGGCGGACTTTATGCCTCAAAAAAATGGCAGAAAAATGGTTTAATGTACAAAGATGTTATACATTTGAGCAAGGAAGGCTATAAATTGCAGGGAGAATTATTTTTTGAAGCCTTCCGTAAGGCTATCAAAGAAAATTAAATTTGGTAATGTTTAGGTATTGGACTTTGAACAAACTTCTGGACAAAACCCGGTAACTAATTTTTTTTAGTGTTTTAAAAAGTAAGTTTAGCATGATAATTCACATAAAAGAAGTACTTCTTCATTACCTCCTTTACGATCCGGCTACCCCGTTACTTTTTACCCAACTTTTTTTCTGGATTTTTTTCATGGTGGTAATGTTAGGCTATGCCATAGTATTTAAGTGGATGCCTGTTCGAAATGCCTATCTCTTTATAATCAGCCTTTACTTTTATTATAAATGCGGCGGTGCCTTTATCTGGTTGTTGCTTTTCTCTATT
>CAYZNC010000095.1:14053-17978 GCA_964478555.1 uncultured Bacteroidales bacterium
TCTTTTTTTTCGTTTCAGGCCCTTAGTTATACCATCGACTTGTACAGGAGGCAAACCACACCGGTTAAGAATATCATAGATTTCGGTTTCTATAAATCATTTTTCCCGCAGTTAATTTCCGGACCAATTTTACGAGCCGCCGAATTTATCCCGCAAATGTACACGAAATATGTCCTATCGTCCCGTGAAGTGGGACATGCATTATTTCTGATTCAAAACGGCCTCTTAAAAAAAATGCTGATATCTGATTATATTTCTATAAATTTTGTAGACAGAATATTCGATAATCCCTTAAGTTACTCGGGATTCGAAAACCTCATGGGTACCTATGGCTATACGATTCAAATATACTGCGATTTTTCGGGATATACCGACATAGCCATAGGATTGGCTTTATTACTGGGTTTTCGGATACCCATAAATTTCAATTCACCTTATAAAGCAACCAATCTAACTGATTTCTGGCGACGCTGGCATATATCGCTGTCCTCATGGCTAAGAGATTATCTGTACATTCCACTGGGGGGGAATAGGAAAGGCAAAGTACGGACATATCTGAACCTGATTGCTACTATGTTGATAGGTGGTCTGTGGCATGGCGCAAACCTGCGCTTTGTTATCTGGGGTGCGCTGCATGGATTTGGTTTAGCAATTCACAAATTGTGGATGGCTGTATTTCCTTCCAAAAACACCGGAAATGCTTACAGCCGGATAATAACGAAGATTTTAACTTTCCATTTTGTTGTTTTTGCCTGGATTTTTTTCAGGGCACCGAATATGATCACGGTTCGTAATGTATTATCGCAGATCTTCAATCATTTTGGTACACGTGCTATACCATCTATTCTTTCAGGATATGCCAACATCTTTTTAATTATGCTTCTTGGATTCACAATACATTGGCTGCCATCGTCGTTAAAAGAAAAATACAGGGGATGGTTTATCACCACACCCATATACGCCAAAGTGGCCATTGCTGTTTCTGTAGCACTGCTTGTTTTCCAGGTTAAGTCTTCCGTTCTGCAACCATTTATTTATTTTCAGTTTTAAGCATGGAAAATATTGGAATAAAACGACTGACATGAAAATTGTTGTTAATACACGCCTCTTAATAACAGAAAAACTAAGTGGAATAGGATGGTTTCAATACCATACCCTGAAGCGGATTGTTACCGGAAACCCGCAACATCAATTTGTATTTTTATTTGACAGACCATTTGAAGAAAAATTTATTTTTGGGTCTAACGTTATACCGGAAATCATCTTCCCTCCCACCCGTCACCCGTTTTTATCATATATCTGGCTTGAATATTCAATCGTGAACAGGGTAAGAAAACATAAGCCTGATTTATTCTTTTCGCCTGATGGTTATTTATCGTTAAAATTAAAAGATATTCCCTCATTACCTGTTATTCACGATCTTAACTTCTATCATTATCCAAAGGATTTACCATATATTGTAAACCAATATTATCATTATTTTATTCCCCGATTTGCCCGCATGGCTAAACGGATATTAACGGTATCCGAATTTTCCAGGAACGACATTGCTACCAATTTTAATATTTTGCCGGATAAAATAGATGTCGCATACAATGGAGCCAACGAAATATTTGAACCGATATCCAATGATGAAAAAATCAAAATCAGGGAAGAACTGACCCATGGCTGTGAGTATTTTATGTATGTGGGAGTTCTGGTACCCAGAAAGAATATTACCCGCATCCTTAAAGCATTTAATGAATTTAAAAAGACATCGGGAAGTAACACAAAATTAGTTATTGTGGGCGCCAAAATGTTTTTATCCGATGAGATGGAAAAGGCCTATCAGCAATCTGCTTATCAGTCCGACATCGTATTTACCGGCAGGTTGACCACGGAAAAGTTGAAACTTATACTTGGGGGTGCTTTGTCACTTTTATATGTGTCCTATTTCGAAGGATTTGGAATCCCCATTCTGGAAGCTATGTCTGCGGGTATACCGGTAATCACCTCTAATGTAACCTCGATGCCGGAAGTTGCGGGTGATGCTGCTCTTTTTGTGGATCCCTTTTCTATAGATTCAATAAAAGAGGCAATGCTTTCCATATATAGAGATAGTGCTTTGCGAGACAACCTTATCGAAAAGGGCAATATGAGAAAGCTAAAATTCAGCTGGGATATAACTGCAAACAGGGTTTGGGAGAGTATTGAAAAAACGTTGAGAGGATAACCCTAATAACAGATATAAGGAACAATGCTGCCCGACAACTGGCGGGAACCAAGGTTCGAGACAAAAAAAAAGTATCATAATAACTTGAAATTTTGAAATGGTTTTAACTAAACTACAATGCATACTAAAAAATATTGGATTACAGTTTTCTTTTCGTTGTTTTTGATATCAATTTCACTAATAACCCTTATATATCCGGCTATCATCAACCATTTTCCAATGGTATACTCTGATAGCGGAACTTACATGCTAGCTGCTTTCACAAAACATGTACCGGTTGATAGGCCTATTGGTTATAGTATTTTTCTATTGGTTACTTCATTACATTTTAGCGTATGGATCACCATTGTTGTACAGGCGATCATAGTATTTTACATACTTTACATTTATATGCGGGATATACTCACCAAAAATAATCCTGTTATATGGACTTTTGTCGTCGTCATTTTACTTTGCTCCCTCACCGCCCTGCCTAATTTTACGAGTCAATTAATGCCAGACTTTTTCACGGGATTAACCATATTGTCGGTGGGATATATTTTACTCAAAAAAATATCTAAAAAAACAACAGAAATTATTTTATCGTTAATTTTTGTCATTTCCGTTATTGGTCACTTTTCTAACCTTTTATTAAGTATTATCCTGATTATTTTAGTCTTGTTGATCCATTGGATATTTCGAAAACGGTTACTATTTAACCCCAGAGGAATTAAATTATCGGTAATATGGATTGTGTTTTCTTTTTTATTAATCAGGTTGATAAACTTATCGTATGGATCAGGATTTGTGATGGCACGTGCAAGTAATGTTATGCCTATGGCCAGAATGATTGAAATGGGAATTATAAAAGATTATCTTGATGAAAATTGCGATAAAAAAAATTATTCTTTATGCACTTACAAAGATAGTTTACCCCAAGAAACAGCTGTTTTTCTTTGGGATTTTAATAGTGTATTTTATAGAGGCGGATGTGCTAAAAACGGATGGGGTGACTGCTGGATCGAAAAAAATGATGAATATGGTAATTTAATGTTGCATGTTTTGTCAAAACCAAAATTTCTAATCAGATACCTCAAGGCAATACTTATTGGAACATCGAACCAATTAATAGATTTTGATGCCGGTGTTTTAGGTTCAATGCAAATAGGAAGCGCCCCATATGGCTGCATTGAAGCTGTGTTTCCAAAAGAACTGAGCGCTTATAAAAAAGCCAAGCAATATACCCATAATCTTGAATTTGACACGCAAAATAAAATACAAAAATTTGTAGTTACGGGGACTTTTGCAGTTCTTATTATTTTGATGTCTTTGCCTTCCCTTGGGAAAAGAATACGCAAACGTTTTGGTACACTGTTTTTAATAGTCTTTTCCGGTCTCCTGTTTAATGCAATGATTTGTGCTTCAATGTCGGGTGTGGCTAGTAGATATCAGGGAAGAATAATCTGGTTATTGCCTTTTATGCTATTTATGGTGCTTTTTGCCTTTATTGAAAAAAAGAATTTACCAATTAGAGCTAACCAGGAGATCTTCAAGAAATGATAAATTATTCTTCTTTTTTAATATTTAGAAAAAAAAATAAAAATGTTCAATAAATTCAAAAATACCAATCTCAAAAACCTGCATTTAAACGAAGCTTATTTTTTTTACTTCGTTTTACTTATCAATATACTTTTATTATTTTTTACAAAGTTTTATCCTTCCATGGATGGCCCC
>CAYZNC010000096.1:0-17777 GCA_964478555.1 uncultured Bacteroidales bacterium
GGACGTGAACGTGTTTATATCGTTGAACCGACAGGGAGCTTTGAAAATGACCCGAACGTTACAGACAAAAAATTTCCGGGCAATCCGACATGCTCATTTCGCAGCCAAGCACCATTGAAAATCGTTGGAGAAGTAACAGATTGGGTTAAACTAACACCTGAGGAACTCCAAAAATGGCGTGAAAAGTTGGCGAATAACAAAGGAGAAATTATTAATTAATTTCGCCAGCCATTGGAAGTAATGTTATCATGGACAGTGATAAAAATAACTGACAGTAACGCCAGACATAAAACAACATGCCGCAAGTAATCAATTAACAGACAATTTAAATTCAGAATATGAGAAAATTAATTGCAGCAATCAATATGACACTTGACGGGTTTTGCGACCATACGGCAACGATAGCAGATGATGAAATACTTCAACATTACAATGAGCTATTAAGTAATGCAGACACCCTATTATTCGGAAGGATAACATATCAACTTATGGAAAGTTATTGGCCAACCATAGTAAAAAATCCTACTGGTAACAAACCAACAGATGAATTTGCAGTATTAATAGACAACATTTCCAAAATTGTTTTTTCCCACACGCTGAAAAATGTTGATTGGGAAAATGTTAAGTTGGCAAAGGGAGGCATTAAAGAAGAAGTTTTAGAACTCAAGCAACAAGCAGGTAAAAACATTTTAGCTGGCAGCCCAAGTTTAATTGTATCCTTAAGTCAACTTGGCTTAATTGATGAATATCAACTCTGTGTTCACCCAGTTATAGTAGGAAATGGTTTGCCATTATTTAAAGCCATAAACGAAAAGACTATTTTGAAACTTTTAAAGACAAAATCCTTTAACTCTGGTGCAATAACGCTTTACTATGAGCCGACTGAACAATAAACAACGAATCGCTAACTAAGTGAAACTGACGGCCACGCTTTTTATTATAATATGAATAAAAATTGCAGTATTTGATGTGTTTACTAATATGAACAAAGTAAAATTAATTAATGTTCTAAATACAAAATAAAAGGAGAAACCAATGGCGGAACTCATCGAGATTACGTTCATGAGTCTTGACGGCGTTATGGACAGTCCAGACATAGTGCGAGAAGCACTGCCGTATTTCATGTCTAATGAGGAGCATAACTCCTACCAAAAACAACGACTCTTTGCATCGGATGCACTGCTTCTAGGCCGAAAAACTTATGAAGCGCTTTCGGATGCGTACGTGAGCATGGCGAAATCTGGCCAAGGGGCGCCGTTGGACTTCATAGATCGCATGAACAGCATTCCGAAATACGTGGCCTCGACGACCCTCAGGGAGGCGTCATGGAATGCGACCATCATCCAAGGGGACATCGCAGAAGAAGTTCGAAAGCTTAAGGGCCAATCAGGCAAAAACCTTGTGAAATATGGAACGGGACCCCTCGACCGCATCCTGTTTAGCGAGCGTTTGGTTGATTTGCTTTGCATCGTTGTGTACCCTTTCGTGCTTGGCAACGGAATGCACCTGTTTGAAGGACTCGGCGTCACCACACACTTGATATTATCGGACGTGAAGCGGTTTGAGAACGGCACTGTTGTGCTTGAATACGTCCCCAAGCCGAAAAAGAATTAAAACAGAAAGATTATACTGATTCTGGCCATCCATGTAGCCGCAAACCTTGGCGGTCATTGCAAATAAGACATCAAAATTAAAATTGAAGAAAAGATGAGAAAATTAGTTCTAAAAATGTCTTTATCTGCTGACGGTTTTGTTGGTGGACAAAATGGTGAACTTGACTGGTTGTTTAAGACCATGGACAAATCCGCTCTTGACTGGATTGAAAGAACACTTTGGGAAGCAGGCGTTCACATTATGGGAAGGCGAACATATCACGATATGGCTAATTATTGGCCAACATCTTCTGATACTTTGGCTGCACCTATGAATGAAATACCTAAAATTATTTTTTCTAAAAAGGGAATTATTGAACCAGCAAACATTGAATTAACAACTCAAGCATTAAAAGATGCAACACAAAAAGACACTGAAAGTGGAATTGCTGCGACAACACTTTCTAAAAGTGCGTCAACTTGGACAAATGTTCCTGTTGCTTCTGATATTGTATCGAGTATTGCTGAACTTAAACAACAAGATGGCAATTTTATTTTAGCCCACGGAGGAGCAAGTTTTGCTCAAGACCTTGTGAAACATGACTTGATTGATGAGTATAGACTTTTAATTCATCCGGTAATTCTCGGTAAAGGACTACCATTATTTGCCAAGGCACAAAAGCAAATTGACCTGAAACTGGTAAGTTCAACACCACTTTCTACAGGTATTATTGCAAATATTTATGCTAGAGATAAATAACAACGAGCCACCAATCGAGTCGATATATGAACAAAGGAAACTTAAAAATAGACACATTTGATATTATGACCGAGAAAATTGCAGGTGGTGTAGTACACGATGTGCCGGAAGATATGGTAAAGGCGTTGGCATCCGATGCACAAATACTTGCCAAATGGAATAAACTTACACCAATTCAACGCAACGAATGGATATGTTGGGTCACTATAGTCAAAAAGTCGGAGACTAGAATAGAACATATTGGCCGTATGGTTGAAGAATTGAAAGATGGTAAACGACAACCTTGTTGTTGGCCTGGCTGCCCTCATCGGAAACCAAATGCGAAAAAATGGTTTATATAACGTTTTAGAATATTGGATAACCTCTGGCGCGGATTTAGCGCTAGCGCAATCTGTGCCTTTCTTTAGCAGCCTCAGGAGCTTAATGTAGAACCAGCAGTATAACGCAGGAAATAAAAGCGAAAACCGGTTAACTGGCATACTAGAACTTTAATTGGATACCGTCTACCGATAGTAATTATTCGTCTACGCAGTACAATACCATTCAATGAGTTCTTTAAATCTTATTTGAAATCTGTGAAATTTCATAATTAACTTTTGAAACATCATTATGGATTTTTGATAATTTAGTATTATAAAAATATGACAAACACCAAAGAAGAATTGGGATAATCATAAATCCCCATTTATCTATTCTTCCGCCAGCTGCGATCATAGCATATGTCGCTCCCAAATAATCAAACATAATACCTGCATAAGCCCATTCTTTTATTTTAGGAAAATACGGGAGAACAATAGCAATAACTCCAAAAAATTTTGCGAGACCCAGAAAAGGCAGTATATAGAGAGGAAATTTTAAAATATTCATTACTTCTACCGAACTCTTTGCAGAGATAACTTGTGATATAGAAGTTAACAATGTAAAAGCTATAAATAGGAATGTAAAAATCCAATAAAGTATCTTAACATTTTTCATATTTCCCATTATTAATTGTTCTTTGACAGATATTTTTCCAATTGATTAAATGTTCCGGAAAATCCTTGTTGCATACCTGCTGTCATTTCAGCAAATGCTTGTATTTCTTCATCCGTTGCATTTAGCGGATAGCCTTTCAATGTAATAGCTGTTTTACCGTTTTGTTCAGTAAACTCAAAACGATTGAAAATTTCCAAAGGAAATTTTTCGCTGAAAGGCGCCCTTGTAATGCCGCAGTTTTCATCTGAGAACGAAGAAATGAATTCCAATAAATCAGGTTTCCTTATTTGCTTGTACACAAATCTTCCCCACATTATTTGTCCATTCATTTCAGCCTTGTAATGGAAAACTCCATTAGGATTAAAGTTAAGTTTTACAACAGTAATTGGAACTCCAGGAGGACCCCACCATTGCGATAATGCTTCTGTATTAGAGAAAGCGTTGAATACTATTTCTTTCGATGCATTAAACTCTCTTTTAATTATGAGTTCAGTTTTTTTGTTGTTTTGATTAATCGTTTCCATTTTTATTTGTTTTTAGAATTATTTTTTGTTTGAACCTTTTTTAAGTAATTATCCAAAGAGTCGAATTTTCGGTTCCAAAACTCACGATATTGGTCGACCCAATTAGATACAGCACCTAATTCGTTAAGCTTCGGCTCGCAAAACCTTTCTCTCCCTTCTTGTCGAATGACAACCAGTCCGCATTCAATCAGGATCTTTATGTGTTGTGATATGGCCGGTCTGCTAATATCAAAATTATCGGCGATAGCATTTAAGTTCATCGACTTTTGAACTATGAGGTCAATTATTTGACGTCTGGTTGGATCAGCTATCGCCTGAAAAACATCTCTTCTTGCTTCGATTGACATATTATGTAAGTATTTGGTTACGCAAATATATGTGTAAGTATTTACTTACGCAAGTTTTTTTCAATAAATTTTGTTAACAAGAAATAAAAAACATAAATATTTTGATTATCAATTGATTAATAGCGGATATTCACCATCCATGTGAAATATGGTATGCCATGCAATCATGTTTGCCCAAAAAAACAAAAAAAGGGTGCCTTATTGACGCAAATACGCTTAAACATAATTGAGAAGTTATATTATGAGTACAACGAATATTTAAAATATTGCAGTGTTATTTAGATTTTTTTTGTATAAAAATGTTTATTATTGATATAATAAATAAGCGCTACATTTAGGCGGTTACCCATTTGAAATTGGGTAGATACCTGCTATGACATGGCGGGTATAAGCAAGTTAGCGGCAAGCAAATCGAAGCCAATTTATTATTAAATGAATTCAAGTTTATAAAATAAAAAGCAAAACAATGAAAAAAATTCTAATTATCTGTTTTATTACGTTAATGGCATTTTATTCAAATGGCCAAAATTCGGTACAGACAAAATCTGCCGACGGTTCCAATTTGCTTCCGCCATTTCCTTCAATCCCGGCAAAGCTGCCAGTAGACAGCGTGCCAATGGGTGATTGGAAATCGTTTCCCGAAATGAAGTTGGATATTCCTGTGGCTCCGGGGCCATTTGAACCCACATGGGAATCCATCGAAAAAAATTATCCAGGCGAACCTGCGTGGCTCCGCGAAGCTAAGTTCGGTATTTGGGTTCACTTTGGTCCGCAATCGGCAGGCGAAAGTGGCGACTGGTATGCGCGTAATCTCTATAAACCGGAATATAGTGCCTACCAAAACCATCTCAAGAGATATGGTCATCCATCCGAGGTTGGTTATAAGGAAGTATTGCGCGATTGGAATCCCACCAAGCTCGATCCTGAAAAACTCACGAAGATATATGAAGATGCAGGCGCTCGTTTCCTGATGATTCAAGGCGTGCATCATGACAACTATGATTTGTGGAATTCGCGTTATCAGCCTTGGAATTCAGTCAATATCGGGCCAAAGCGCGATTTGATCGGCGAATGGGCCAAAGCTTGCCGCGCCAATAATATGCATTTTGGTGTAACGTTCCATCACGAATATACCTGGTGGTGGTGGCAAACGGCGTTTGGTTGTGATACAATTGGTGACAAGAAAGGTGTTCTTTACGATGGCAACCTTACACTTGCCGATGGCAAGGGTAAATGGTGGGAAGGATACGATCCTCGTTTGCTGTATGGCATTGACCTGCGCGAATACAAAGGCGTAACCAAAGCTGCTTACTCGGGATGGTCGCCTCCACCGGCCGGCATATATACGAATCACCTGGATTACGCCAAGTGGTATACCACACGATGGGCGTTACGGATGATGGATGTAGTGGAGAAGTACGACCCGGACTTCATCTATACTGACGGTACGGTTCAGGGCCCTTTCACCGGGAACGGTACAGGCATGGGTATCAAGGCCGATGCCATGCAGCGGGTTATTGCCGATTTCTACAACCGTACGCTCCAACGTCGCGGTCAGGTGAATACCTTCAGCATTGTGAAATTCCGCAGCAAGACCAATGGTACGGTTAATACCGAGGAGTTTGGTGTTCCAGACAACATCAACACCAAACAACCGTGGATTGCAGAAGCGCCGGTAGGTGATTGGTTTTATGCACCGGGCTTCACCTACGATGCTGGGATGATGATTCGGTATATCATCGAAGCCATTGCTCGCGACGGCAATGCTGCGCTCTGCATTTCGATTCTGCCGGACGGCTCTCTGGACGAAGGCAGCCAACAGATGTTGAAGGAAGTTGGTGTATGGATGCGCCGAAACGGAGAAGCGGTGTACGGAAGTCACGCTTGGAATATTCCAGGCGAAGGGGAACAAGTAAACGGCAAGTTGAAAATGCTTCCCGGAGGTAAACTGAAACGTCGTCATGCAGACTTCAAGTTCGATGCTCAGGACTTTCGTTTCACCATAGGCAAAAATGGAGCACTTTATGCTTTTTGTATGACCGTACCAGAGTCTGGTGCGCAACTGAAAATAAAATCGCTTGGTACAGATGCGAATTACCTGACCAAACCAGTCAAAAGCGTTAAGCTGCTTGGCTACCAAGGTAACCTCAAATGGAAACAGGCAGCTGACGGCCTTGCTATTACTTGTCCGGGAGAAATGCCGTTTGCCACATCAATTGTGTTCAGTATTGAATAAACAACCCTAATAAAGCTCGTAAGTCTGATGATTTACGGGCTTTTTTATTTTCTGTAATTAATGCCCAATTTTAACGCAACCTATTCATGAAATTTTCATCTTACTATCACATTTTAGATAAATGATGAAAAATAGAATCATATTCTTATTTACAATGGCGATCATGACAGCCTTCATTTCAAATTGTAAAAAAGAACATATTGATCATAGCGTTATTTCTGACTTTAAGATGATAGGATGGAAAATTGATTCCATTAGCTTTGCTTATAATTGGATTTCTCCGGTAGATGTGGATTTTTTAAATTTAAAAACCGGATATATTATTGGCATGAGTGGAGATTTACTCAAAACAATAGATTCAACAATCACATGGAAACATTCATCTATTGAAATGGACTCAACGGGTGTAATGACAAGTGCGTTATCGTTTATTAACGACACAACTGGGTACATCTATGGAACCTGGAATGTTCTTAATGGCGATTTTTACGGAATATTATATAAGACAATTGATGGTGGTTCCCACTGGACTAAGCGATACTATACCACAGCATATAATTTGCGTTCAATGAAATTTTTTGATATTAATCATGGCATAGCGCTCAATTGGATCAATTCAGGCTCGTATGTCGTAACTACTGATAATGGAGGTATAAGTTGGCAAGTTGTTAATTTAGAATTAGACCCATCACAAAACAAATTATTTTTTTTAGGTGACATGTGTTTTGCAACTGGAAAGAATCAAGAAATATATAAAAGCATTGACCATGGAAATACCTGGATTGCTTTACAAACTCCTGCGAGTTCTTGGAATTATATTAGTGGCTTTTATTTTTTAAATGAAAGTATCGGTTTTTTGAATAAGGGTAATGATCGATATAAAACAACGGACGGAGGAAATAATTGGAATAAAATTAATAAGCCTTTCCCAAGTTTTGGAACCCCTTATTCACCTATTGAAAATTTTCATTTTTGCAATAATAATGATGGAATAATCATACATGATAGTATTGCTTATATTGGAGGAGACTTTCCTTCATTTATTGGTACTTATACATATACTACAACAAATGGTGGTGAAAATTGGACTAAATCTGGTTTACAAAAGCAATTTTCGTTAGGATTAATTGATTTTGTATCAGACAATTTTGCTTATTGTATAGGGTATAAACACATTTATAGATTGCAGAAAAATTAAAAACGGGGCAATAACTCATTATAAACAGCTGCTTTGTTGCGAGTTAAGCTAGTTTTATAACATAAAATCAACATGAAATACTTGATATCACTTCTGCTTTTTTCATTTTTTGCAGCTTCAATTTATGGGCAGAAACCATTGATTGATTCGCTCATTAATAAAGAAATCCAAAAGCTACATGTTCCAGGCTTTGAAGCTGTTGCAATTGACAATGGAAAAGTTACGTGGATAGGTTATTATGGTTACCAAAACGTTGAGAAGAAAATTCCGGTTACAAAGCAAACTTTATTTGATATTGCATCATGTTCAAAAACATTGACTGCAGCGGCCTTAATGCAACTTTACGCGGAGGGAAAGTTTAAGATGGATGAGGATATTAATTCATATTTAGATTTTAAAGTACTTAATCCTAACTATCCCAGAACACCCATAACATTCCGGCAGTTATTAAGACATCGTTCTTCTATTGATGATAATGTAGATTACCTAAGTCAGTTTTGGTCAGTAAATAAAGGAGATCCGACTATTCCGCTTAATGTTTTTCTGAAAAATTATTTCTCCCCTCAAGGGACACATTATGACAAGGAAAAGAATTTCTATCACTATCCGCCAAATGCTAAATCCAATTATTCAAATATGGGCATTGCCTTAATTGGGTATCTTATAGAACGCATTTCGGGTGCATCTTTTGATGAATATTGCAGGACTAAATTATTTCAACCTCTTTCAATGGACCACACCGGTTGGTTTCTTCGTGATGTAGATACAAACAAGGTAGCTATGCCTTATGTTTATTCAGATTCGCTACATCAATTTCAACAACAAGGATATGGTGGATTTCCTGATTATCCCGCAGGAGGGCTAAAAACCGATGTAGAACAATTGGCACATTTTTTAATAGCCTGGTCTCAAGATGGGAAATGGAATAATCAACAGATATTTGATAGTACTGCTATTCAGGCATTAACTCCAAAGGATATTAATCTTGGGTTTCACTTATGGTTTTTATACGGCACAGACAAAGGAGCCCTTCTATATGCGCATTCTGGGAGGGGTCTTGGAACCTCATCTTTTATTTCGTATAACCCCAATAACAAGAAAGGGCTGATCTTTCTCTCAAATGGCGAATGGGATGATAAAAATAGTTGGCGGGAAATTATAGACTTGCTCTACGATAATGTTTTTTGAAACTACCAAGGCCAATTCGATTTGAACAATTTTTTATGTTCCAAGAAATTTCACTTCAGAAATTTTTGCCTGAGCTTCTCACCGCAAGCCAATGAGTAAGCACCATTAACAATTCCTGCTGCTAATAATAGTAATCCGAAATTAAACCTAAGCCAGCCGTTGCAGGTCCCTTATGGAAGTGAGAATCTTCCGAAATTGTCAAAAACACCCTTCTATTTTGTCATAATCGACATTCTCTCAAAAAGCTTAATAATTGTTTATAGGTTAAGAATATGGGGCTGGTAAAAATATTTTTAAGTCCATGTCCCTTTTTTTAAGAATTGTTTGTTTTTGCAATATTCAAATAAATAAATTTTAAACGATTAAAAATTAAACACAATGAGTGACGAATCAAAAGCAAAACTGTATTGGCAAAAAAATCTGACATTATCATTATTGCTACCGCCACGGCAAAGCCTGGCAAAGAAAAAGATCTGGAAAAAGCGTTATGCGATGTCGCCACCCCAACAAGAGCACAGCAAGGCAGCGTTGAATTCAGTTTATTCCGTTCAAAAGACAACCCCGCTTTAATAGTTGGTTTAGAGCGTTGGTCAACAGAAGAGGATCACAATAAGCATCTTCAAGGTGATCATGTAAAAAAACTTTTCGCTGCAATGGCTGATGTTCTTGCAGGACCACCTGAAATTGTAACGTACCATATTTTAGAAGAAGTGTAATTCAACAATCGGTTTATAAAAAAACAATAAATAATTGTTCACTTAAAAATTGATAAAATGATTATTCAAACAAATCAATTCGTCGGTGTTTCTCCGGAAACCCTTTACAATGCCTACCTCAATTCAGTTGAACATGGTAGAATGACAACCTCAGGTGAGGGTGAAGACAAAACAACATGGTACCGCACCGGTGTAGGCAATGTACCTACTGGTCAGGTCGGTGATGAGATTCGTGCCTGGGGATTCAAAGACCAAAATGGCAATCAGGAATACAACATGCGTGGCACCGTCCTTTCACTTGTTCCTGGAAAATTGATTGTTCACCGTTGGAAAAATCGTCCCTTCGATATGGCAACCAATCCCAAACAAATCACAGACATGGAATCTACTTTGGTACTCACCTTTAAGAAAACTGCTTTCGGTGCAGAGATTCAAATGGTGCATGTAAATGTTCCCGACTACGAAGTGTTTATCGAACAAACGGGAGAGAAAGCATCACTGTACACTATCGTCAGCACGCACTGGGGTTTGCAGTATTGGGGGCCTATGAAGAAATATTTTGGCTGCAATAAATAAGCAATTGACAATCCTGGCAACATGCATAAAATTAATAATATGACAAAGAAAAAAATTGGTATTATAGGTTCCGGAATGGTTGCACAAACATTAGGGACAGGTTTACTAACCCTTGGCTACGATGTAATGCTTGGAAGCCGCGACACGAAAAAGTTAAGCGATTGGCAAAGTAAAAACCCGAATGCAAAATTGGGAAACTTTGATCAGGCCGCTGCATTTGGCGATATCATTATTTTAGCGGTAAAAGGGACAGCAGTCGAAGCAGTAGTAAAATCAGTAGCATCTTCACTTGCAGGCAAAACGGTTGTTGACACCAACAACCCTTTTGCAGATGCACCACCAACAAATGGCGTCCTGAAATTTTTCACAACATTGGACGAATCACTGATGGAACGTTTACAAAAACAAGCCCCGCAAGCCAATTTTGTAAAAGCATTCAACACCGTTGGCGCTCACTTAATGTTGAACCCAAATTTTCCCGGTGGTAAACCTACCATGTGCATTTGCGGAAATAATGATGCATCAAAAAAAGAAGTGAGTGAAATTCTCAATCTATTTGATTGGGAAGTAGAAGACATGGGAAGTATTGAAGCATCCCGAGCCATTGAACCATTGTCAATGTTGTGGGCCATCCCTGGCTTACTGCACAATCAGTGGGCACACGCTTTTAAATTGCTCAAAGTATAAAAATTAAATTCAAATAATTATTAATCCTTTAAAAAGAATAACATGTCAAAAGAACAAAACATGACAGCCGTTCGTGAGTTTACCAAGGTATTCAAAAACGGACACAATGTAAACGATGTTGATCACCTGTTTGCAACAGATTTTAAGCATAATTTCAGAGCACCTGTAAGTCCCGGATTTCAGGGATATAAAGAAATCGGAACAATGATGAATACTGCATTTCCTGATGTAGTTGTAACCGAAGACCGCCTTATTGCCAATGATGATTTTGTAGTAGAAATGAGCCATGCTGTTGCAACCAATGCCGGTCCATATATGCAGTATCCTGCTACCAATAAAAAAATCAACTGGAACGAAATCCATGTTTATAAGTTCAATAACGCTGGAAAAATTATAGAACATTGGATTGAAATGAGCATGTTAGAATTGTTAATGCAAATAGGAGCGGCCAAAATGGTTTGATTATAAGCAGAATCCTCGTTTATCTCTTTTTCCATTTTCCTGAAGTAGATGAAAGAAGAATTTATTTTTTATTTCGGTGAGAAGTTTGTTTACTCACATTGGTTCAAATGTGATTTCAAAATCGGCAATTTGAATCTCTGCTGTGTTGAACAGTATATTATGTATCAAAAGGCAATCTTGTTTAACGATAATGAAATTGCAAAACGAATCCTTAACTCATCCGACCCATCAAGGCACAGGCATCTCGGAAAAAAAGTCACGGGTTTCAATAAAGAAATATGGCACAAGCACTGCAAACAATTTTCCTTTGAAGGAAACATTGCCAAATTTTCTCAAAATGTAGAACTCCGAAAAATACTTACGCAAAGTGTTGGAAAATATTTTGCTGAATCCAGTCCCTACGACAGAATTTGGGGCATAGGTTTAAGTATTAGGAACCCGAAGATATATGACCGTTCTCAGTGGCGAGGAAAGAACTGGTCAGGCGAGGTTTTGGAATCCGTAAGAGCCGAACTATTAAAATAAAATAGTTGCAATAAATATATTGAAAGGCATGTCCTTTTTCTTAATTCCGTATGTCTTTAGAGAAATAGACAAAAAATATTAACAATTTAAAAATCAAAAAATGAAAGAATTCATGTTATTAATCCGCAACTTAGGTGACAACAAAGCAAATATGTCAACAGAACAACAACAACAGTTTCTGAAAGCATGTGAGGTATACATTGGAGACCTGATGAAAAAAGGTAATCTGAAAAGCGCTCAACCGCTGGTAAGAGAAGGTACAATGATTTCTGGTACTCCCGGTGCATTTAAAGATGGTACTTATAATGAAAGCAAAGAAATCATTGTTGGTTACTATCACATTCTTGCAAACGATATGGACGAAGCAATTGCCATTGCAAAACGTAATCCGGAATTTGCTTATAACACAGCGGCAAAAATTGAAGTAAGACCAGTTAAGATGATGGAGCAGTCGACCAATTATGTATATCCAAAGGGAGAATAAATTTCATCAACATATTTTTTGATTCTATTTTGACTTGGCGTCCTCTGAAACTCGCGAATAGCGTCTTTTGTATTCTGTAGGTGTTGTCCCGGCGAATTTTTTAAAGATTTTTCTGAAGGTACTGAAATCATCATAACCAACGCTACGGCTTATTTGCTCAACTCCCTTATCCGTTTCTTCGAAAAGTCTTTTTGCTGCTTCGATCCTAACTCGCTGAACATACTCATACGGAGTATTTGCGGTTGCTTTTTTAAATCTCCTGATAAATGTGCGAATTCCCAGGCTTGTATATTCTGCCAGGTACTCAGTTTTCAACGGGCGGTTATAATTCTCCTCAATGTGCTGCTGAACAAGTTGGATCTTGTCATCTCCATGCTGTTTTTGAAGATTCAGGATTGCATATGTTGACTGTTTTGTATCAAGTATATTAATAAGAAAAATCTTCGATATAAGTATTGCTGAAGGACGTCCGAAATATTTTTCAATCAGATAAATAATAAGCAATGTAAACGAAAATGCTCCACCTGACGAATATAGCCTCCCATTGTCGACTATTATTTTTTCATTTAACAGGTTAACTTTGGGGAACATACTACGGAATAATTCTGTTCCCAACCAATGGGTTGTTGCATTTTTACCATCTAACAGACCTGTGCCGGCAAGCAAAAATGCGCCTAAGCAAAGGGAAGCTATTTCAGCTCCTTCGTTATATTGATATTTAACCCATTCCATCAGTTTTGCTTCTCTTGCTAATACATTGGCTACGCTGTCAATTCTCATGGCCGGAATAATTACAAGATCATACTTCTTATTATTTTCCATATAATCCGATGCTGTAATACTGGGTTGATAAATTGCCATTTCCTTTTGAATTTCGGCATTGCCATCTGTAACTATATCAACAGATAATTTTATAGGGTTATGCTTTACACCATAGAAATCGAGCAAATTATTAGACTGACTTAGTATTTCGTAGGGAGCAATAACACTGCTAAGTACTGAATCCGGGTAATTTAAGACTGCTACTTTCATAGATTATAAGGGGTTAAATATTTCAACAAAGATATGTCAAAAACACCACTTTAAATTGTCATAAATGACAGTTATCGCAAAAAACTTAAAGAGATACTTTTGATCATTGGGATTTTAACTAAAAACAAAATTTATGAATGCAAAACAAATTATTGAAGCTTATCATGAAGCCTGGATAAAAAAGGATCTTGACAAAGCAAGGACATTCCTTGCAGATAAATTAGCATTTGCGGGAAGTATGGATACATTTTCAAATGCTGATGATTTCATGAAATCATTGGAAATGCTTATGGGAATGGTTAATTCAGTGGGGCTTATTAACGCCTATTACGATGAAAATGGAGGCGTTCAGTTGTATGATGTGATAACTCTTTCCCCTGCGGGTACCATTCGTACAGCCGAATTCTTTTCCGTAAGCAATGGAAAAATAAGCGACATTAAGCTGGTATTTGATGCTACAGAGCTTAAAAAACTGATATAGCAGAAATAATTATAGCAAGCCGGAAAGTGTGATTTTTTTTATAAAAACATACTAAACTTTCGGTTTGCTCATTGCAAAAAATCCGAAAAATATTTTAAAAAAGGGCATATTTGTAAACAGTCTGTGGATAACCTCCGCACGCACCATTTTCGAACACTTTCCTCGATTTACAAATTCTCTAATACTTCAACCGCAAAATCAGATAAAGAAGGGTCTCTAGCTCCCATCATCAGAATAACATTGCCTGGTTGAGCCATGTCTTTAACCACCCCTGGAAGCTTCGATCTGTCGTTGACCAGTAAGGCATGTTTGCTCTTTTTTTGAACTTCATTAATCACCACATCCGAACCAATGTCTTTGTTCACAGTTCCTCCTGCATAATACACATCCGACATGATAAAACAATCTTTATCCCTGAGAACTTTTGATACTTTTTCGGCAAGCTCTTCCTGCATAAACCTTAGCGGGCCATATCCATGTGGCTGAAACCAGGCTATCACCCTTTCACCTATTTGCTGACAGGCTTTAATAGCTGATTCTACTTCAGACGGATTATGGGCGAAGTCATCTATTACATAAACTCCGTTTTTTTCACCCACCAGTTGTGTCCTCCTGTAAATCCCAACATAACTCTCCAAAGCTTTCGCCGAATTTTCAATACCGATGCCAATAGCGCCCGAAACAGCAGTTGCAGCCAGCGCATTTTCCATATTATGCTTCCCTATCAATGGGATTTTAAAAGGTACACCGTTTACGGAAAATAGAATCTGAAAGCCGGATTGTTTAAAATCTTTCCCCGTATAACCCGCTCCATCGACTGTTCCAAAATCATTTTTAGCATCCTGCGATAATGTCTTTATCAAAGCATGATCGTGGTTTACAATAAACGATCCACGTGTATGCTCCCTGAATGTTGAAAATAACTGCATAAGGTCATCGAATTCTTTATGATCTCTCTCGACATTCAGAACTACGCTTATTTCGGGATAGTAATTAACAATGGATCCGTCCGATTCATCCGACTCTATTACCAGCCAATCGCTTTCTCCTACCCAGGCATTTCCGGGAAGGCCCAGCTTCAGTATCGCTGTCAAACCAGCACCTGTAATTAACGAGGGAGAATATCCGTTTTCCTGTAATATATGGAATATCATGGCTGTAGTGGTAGATTTCCCTGAGGTGCCACCTACTGCAATTGTTCTTTTACTCAACGAAATGGCAGCGAGCAACTCAGACCTCTTCATAATCGGAATGCCTAATTCTTTTGCTTTCTGGTATTCAATGTTAATTTCCTCGACTGCTGTGGATACTATCACCGCTTCAGTGCTGCCGGTTATTCCCGATCCATCCTGAAAAAAACATTGAATACCCTGTTTTTCTAACTGCTCCTGGATTAAAATTTTGTTATGCCGATTAAAAAGCCTGTCCGATCCGGCTACATTCTTACCAATTCCTTTCAGATATTGAGCGATAGCACTCATTCCGGTTCCTGCTATTCCAATAAAGAAGTAATTTTTTAAGTTCTCTATATTCATTTTTTTAAAGGTCTAATTCCTTAACCAAATATAAAATTAAATAACGAGACAAGGTTTATAAACAATGGAACAAGGTTTATCAAAGTAACCCGAAATCTATTCCACAATCCTGTCTCCGCAAAATGCTTTTCGTAAGCATTTTTTACAATGGATTCCAATCCATACCTGGTCAAACTGATCCACTGCAGCATTTACCAGGGCCGGTTCGCTGGTTAGTATTCCGGCTTCGAAGTTACGTTTGTTTTCACCCTTTAATCCCAAGCCAGCACCTGTAAGGTTTGCTGATCCAATATAAGCTATCTTGCCATCGAACAGCAATAGCTTGAAATGAACTCGCGGGCATAACATCCTTTCCAAGCCCTTCCACAAAACCGGGTATTTATCAAAATCTGCCCTGAAATTAGGTCCCGGTTCTTTTGCATGGATTAAACGGACTAATACGCCGCGCTTAATAAGATCTGCAATGACTGCCAGCAAAGGAACTGTGTTATCCCCGTGTTTTACATACAGGTCCTTTAAGTCAGCAGTGCCAATCCACAACGTTTGCTTAACCGCAGCAATGAGTTTGATCACTTCGGTGTAATGCTGCTGGTTCTGAATATATCGGGTTTCGCTCATAGACGCTAAGTTAAATGAAATTTCCTACAATAGGCCTTGTCTACAATCTATCCTTCATAAACTTCTCATAACTATTTTTTTTGTTTAGTGATCAATTACTTGTTAATGTTTGTTATATCAACACTAAAAAAGGAATTAGCAGATTATTCATGTAAACTCAATTAGTATGAATACTTCAGAAAGCCATCATACAATTTTTCCTAAAGGTGAAAAAGCTCCGGCTGAATATTTCACCGGAACGGTTTGGATTAAATCATTGGTCCTGAATGATCCCACGTTAAATGTTCAAATAGGTAATGTAGTGTTTGAACCAGGTGCAAGAAATAATTGGCATACACATCCGGGAGGCCAAATCCTTATTGTTACGGACGGAACAGGTTATTACCAGGAAAAAGAAAAACCAATACAAATAATTCGTAAAGGAGATGTGGTTCATATTCTCCCCGATGTAAAACATTGGCATGGAGCTTCTCACGACAGCGAATTCACGCATATAGCTGTCAATACAAATACGCATAAAGGTATAGTTGTGTGGATGGAAAGGGTAACTGACGATGAATATAACAGCCTTAAATCAATTAAATGAAGCCCAATCTGCGGCAAAGTAACCTAAATGTGAATCCCATCTGGAAGTGCAAACTTTTTGCTTTTGTTAACTTAAAGTCACTTTATGCAAAACCTTTATATTGAATACATTTATCTCATTTTAATCATTCTGGCACTGGTTATCATTGCTAATAAGCTTCGGCTGCCCTATCCCATTGTGCTCGTATTAGGCGGATTGGTTCTCAGTTTTATGGCAAGATTTTCGAAGATTACCATTGATCCGGAGATGGTTTTCTTTATTTTTCTCCCCCCTCTACTTTATGAGGCTGCCTGGCAAGTATCGTGGAAAGAATTTTGGAGATGGAGACGTGTGATCATCAGTTTTGCTTTTCCTATAGTTGTCATTACCTCGTGTGTAATAGCATTTGTATCCTATTCGCTCATTCCAGGATTTACCTTAGCGCTTGGATTTCTTTTGGGTGGCATTATCTCACCGCCTGATGCCCTTTCTGCAACAACAATCATGCGTCAGCTAAAAGTATCTAAATCGCTGGTGAGCATAGCGGAAGGTGAAAGCCTGTTTAACGATGCTTCTTCACTGGTGATATTTCGGTTTGCATTAGCAGCAGTGATAACAGGACAATTCCAAATTCAACACGCTGCAACCAGCTTTGTTCTTGTAATTTTCATGGGAACACTGATCGGACTTGTTATTGGACTTATTTTCTACCGACTTCATCGTTGGTTGCCAACAACACCAAGCGTCGAAATCGTTTTAACGCTGGTAACTCCTTATTGCATGTATTATTTTGCAGAACACTTTCATTTTTCGGGGGTATTGGCAGTTGTGAGTGGAGGACTTCTTTTATCAAGCAGACGGCAGCGTATGCTCACCTATCAAAGCCGGATTCAGGGTTTACATGTATGGACTGTTTTACGTTTTGTACTTAACGGATTGGTTTTTTTACTCATTGGACTTCAATTGCCCTCTATAATACATCAACTGGGAGATATCAGCTTGGTAAAAGCAATAGAATATGGCTTGGCTGTTTCTCTGGTATTGATTATTACCAGGCTGCTTTGTACGCTGGGAGCTTCTCTCTTTACCAGGTTTATGAGTCATTTTATTATAGTTGCTGATGATAATCCAGGGTGGAGATCGCCCCTTGTTTTGGGCTGGGCAGGAATGCGTGGTGTTGTATCTCTGGCAGCTGCACTTTCCATACCATTACTTATTAGGCAAGGCCAGCCTTTTCCGGATCGCAATCTGATTCTCTTTATTACTTTTATTGTCA
>CAYZNC010000097.1:0-17681 GCA_964478555.1 uncultured Bacteroidales bacterium
TTCAGGACAATCGGGCGTTTTGTACTTTCCAGTGATTTCATTTCCGGTGAATTCCAGTCTTGTAGCTGATGTTTTCTTTTCTTTACATGCAACCAAGTTGATGACAAGTATAATCAATATCAGTTTGTTGCTATATCTGAGGAAATTGTTTTTTTTTGATACTTTAGCTTTGTTCATGGGGAAATATTTTTATTAGTTTGTTGAATTAGTTTTCATCGCATTTTATAAGCCAGTGGGATCGCCATATACAATGCCACGTCCATGAGTTCCTACATATACTCGTCCATATTTTTTAGGATCACCGGTAATATGCAGAATCAATCCCCATTGATGCTGGTTGTCGTTAATGCGTATCCAGTTTTTGGCGGTATTATCGGAGCGGAATATGCCACGAAGGCCATTGACAATACCTACTAAATATAATGCATCATAATCAGCGTTTGGGGCTGCTTTACCAAAATCAAATGCATGTATTTCCTGCACCCCCTCAAGCTTTGAAAACGTCTTTCCAGTGTCTTTTGAATGGTATAGCCCGTCGAACGCAGCTAACCATAAATCGCCTTCTTTGCCTGGTGTTGCATAAATCCGGTCTTGTCCGCCGCGTCCATCACCACGTTTTTCGGAATGTTTTGGAAAGCCACCCGGAATATCCAGGGGTTGTTCTACAAAGTTAGCGCCAGCGTCGTTACTGATAAAAAGTTTTCCTTCAAATAATGAAATAGCATAGAATGTACAAGGGTTTACCCGATCAGCAATAACCCTGGTATCGTCGGGTATGCCCTTGGATTGAACCCAGGTTGTACCATGGTCAGCCGTGAAATACACCGGACTTTTTTCAGGTGTCCAAACCCAGGTTGTACCATCTGAAGAAACAGCAATATGTCCTAGTTTTGAAGTTGAAGAAGGCATGGAAAGTGTGGGTTGCCAGGTTTTGCCAAAGTCCATCGAATATCCTATGTTAATTTTTCCACTATTCCGGGCAGCTATACCAACCCGGACTATGATTTCCGGTTTATTTTCCGCACAAGCTAAACCGTTTGTGTTTCCAAAGTGAGGATTATCGAAGCAACCTTTGGGCTCCGGCCTATCTAAATCCCAATGTACAAAACCACAGTAATCGCCGATTGCAGTGATTACCTGCGCACCCTTTGGTGGGCTCAGTAATTCGAGCGCTACGGTTTCTTCAACCCCGGTTGTCATTATACTCCATAGGGTTGGTTTACCTGAATCGTTATCTGTTAAATTGAACGTTTCGTGTCCGCCATATCCGGTAGTAAACATAGCGTGGTTGGAATCAAAAGGATCGATTTCAATATCGAACAACCAGTGAATGCCAGCATGTGAAATGTAAGGAGCCAGTGTAAAATCGAATTTTCCGATGTCTCCAAATATGGTTTTCCAGGTTTTACCTCCGTCAATGCTGCGGAATATATCTTCACCGCCATTACTATAACGGTAATATGAGCTTGCGATGATTACCTGAGGGTTATGCGCGTCTACTGAAACTGCTGAATAGCCAAAGGCCTTGTTATTTGCGGGATCAGGTTTGTCAGGTGTAATTTCAGTCCATTCACCATTGGTTGTGTTAAATTTCCAAACGCCACCATTTTGCATGCGTGCCGGCCCGGCATTGGTGCCATAGGTTAAGTACATGTTTTTATCAGATGCCAGAACGGCATGGTTAGGACGATATTGAATGGGCTGACCCGGCACAGGTTCCCAGGTTTTTCCGCCATCGGTTGTACGAAACAAATTATTTCTACCCATCAGCGACACGCCAACATAAATTACTGCACTGACTTTGTTTTCTGTCTTTTTGGCAGGATCAAAAACAACAAATACAATGCCTGCCCCGCGATTCCATAGTTGATTCTCTGATGTTGAAGTTACTGCTTCGGTCACATCCGGAAAACTTTCCACTTTATTCCACGATACTCCTTTATCAATGCTTTTCCAAAGACCAGCAAGGCGGGTTCCCACGTAAAGAATATTGCCATTATTGGGATCTACAGCCATACGTTCGCCATTGCCACGCCCGTTCTCGTTGCCCCCCATTTTAAAAGGCATATTGGTTCGCTGAAAAGTTCTACCTCTGTTGCTGGAGCGAAGTATCGCCCCATTTGGTACCTGAGGTGCCGTATAAGTACCACAGGATAGGAACAGCATATTGGGATCGGACGGATCAAGTGCTATACTTTCAACGCCCATGAGATTCACATCTTCATAAGAAAGCCAATCCAGAAGGGGCTCCCATCTTTTTATGGTGTCGTTCCAGCGATAAGCCCCTCCCATGTCAGTACGACAATAGCGCACTCCTTTGGCAGTTGGATGAAAAATAATACCATCCACAAATCCACCACCTACTATTTGAACGTTTTTCCAGGTATATGGCATGGCATTGATCTTTTGACCCTGTGCCATGTCATTGATAAAAAAGGTAAGAGCACTGAGGAAGACAGCTAAATAAGTTATTTTATGATGCTTCATCATCGTTAAGTTAATTTTTTGCAACTTTTTTATTTTAAAGCTTTACTTCCAGTTTGGTTCCGTTGTATTTTATTGTTTTATCAGGGTTACTGCAAATATCAATTCCATTCCCGTGATTTTCTTTTACTAACACGATAGAGAAAGTTCTTTCTTTTAACATACCAGGAAATTCGCCTTTACGGTCTGCAATGGACAATGTTTTTTTAGTGTTGTCCCACGATAAAGCAATGGTTGCGTATTTACCTTTTTCGTAGTTATAATTGTCGTTTTCGTCTTCGTAAATTGTAAACTGACCGTCGGCGCCTGTATAGATTCTTAATTCAATGGGATCAGCCGCTTTTTCAGTGGCATATTGGAGGAATGGACCCATGGGAACTATTGATCCGGCTTTAACATATAGTGGTATAATTTCAATAGGAGCAGGGGCGTCAATGGTTTGGCCACCATTCAGCGATTTGCCAGTCCAGAAATCATACCAGGACGCTTTTGGGAGATACACTCTGCGGGATTTCGTTTTTTCTGTGTTTGCAGAATACAACTGTTCAGTTACAGGATTTACAAGGAATGCAGACCCAAACATATATTGATCGGGTATGTTTTTAATATTTTCGTCGGTTCTGAAATCGAAAGCCAGGGCTCTCATGATCGTATATCCTTCGTTGGTAATTTTCCATGAAAGGGAGTAAATATAAGGCACCAGACGGTAACGTAAATTGTCGAACTTTAGTAAAATTGCCTTGGTGTCTGCGTCCCAGTTATTTGAAAATAGCGCTCTTTCACCTTTGCCATGTATCCTGAAGATGGGACTAAATGTTCCAAACTGGAACCATCGCGTGAACAATTCTCTGTTAGCAGGTGCAGTCCAATCCGGTGCATTCCAATGTAAATGATATCCACCAATATCCGACGTCCAATAAGGAATACCTGATGCACAGGCGTTTATTCCCTGTGGTACCTGATCCTTAAAGGAATGGAAAGTGCAGGTAATGTCCGACGACCATAGGGTTGCTGAATTTCGTTGTTGTCCGGCAAATGCCTGGCGAACCAGGAAAAATGCGCGTTTGCCAGGAATATCGGCTCTCCAGTTTTTATAGAGCCCAACCGTATGCATTAGTGAGTAAGTGTTGAAATAATCGATGCCCTTGCCGGTTGCAAATGTGGTTTTTCTGCGTAAATCAAGGCGAGTGCCGTTGTCCGGTTCGCATTGGTCAACCCACCATGCATCCCAACCGTAACGCCCTATCAGGCTGTCTTTAGCTTGTCGCCAGTAGATATCACGACCGATATCGCTGTGAGCGTCATAGTAATTGTCATAAGTGTGAGTTGTAAAATTATCCCAGTCAATATCTGTCATTGCTCCAGCCTTTTTCAGTTCGTCGAAATTTCTTGTGCCTTTTGCGAAAACAGGCCAAATTGATATCATTCCATGGATATTAGCTTTGTGCAATTCGTCTACCATGGCCTTGGGATTAGGATACCGTGCAGGATACATCACATGCGAACCTATTAAGTCGGGTTCCCAGTAAAACCAATCCTGAACAATACAATCTACAGGTATATGATTGTTCCGGTAATTATCTTTTACGGACAATACTTCCACCTGACTTTTATACCTATCCTGCGATTGGAAAAGTCCGAAACTCCACTTAGGGAACATAGGAGTTTTTCCGGTTGCAAACCGGTAAAGCGATATAATGTTATCGAATTCCGGTCCGTAAAAGAAATAGTAATCAACCATGGTGCCGCTTTCCGACACGTATTTGTATTTGGTGTTGTTAGATTCTCCACCGTAGAAATTAGATGCGGAGTAGTTGTCCCACAGAAGACCGTATCCCTTTGTTGATAAAAGCACGGGAATAGCGCCTGTCATATATTTTATAGCCAAATCCTGGTTACGTCCTTTGTAGTTTATGGCTAGTGAATCTTCAGGATGACAGCCAAGGCCGAACAGGGCTTCATCGGCAGGCGAATTGAATAAAGTAGAGCAGTTATATGTATTGATGTCAGCTACAGTTGCAGCCATTACTTGTTTTCCGGCATTTTCATCTTCAGCCAGGATAACTCCATCGTTCAGGTCAGTGTACCTGATTGAATTGGTTGATTTATTCACTTTGATTTTTAACCGACTGGTAGCAATAATGATTTCTCCCGATTGCTCGGTAACATCAAACATAACTATAGGTTTCCACTCATTAACAATAACCAGCGAATTTTTTGATTCCAGGCTGTTTAAGGAGGTATATTTTACTTCGATAATATCTTCCCTGCAAATTTTAATTTTTAACATTCCTTTATCCAGCGTAAATGTAATGCCATCCTGGTCCCTCGTGTAAGAAGACACTGATGCCCATGTGGTGGAAGTAGAAAAAATAAAGGCTAAACCTGCAAAAAGCGCAATGGGTTTTAAATTAATAGTTTTCATCATATGATTTTTCAAAGTTTCGTTCAATTCCTCAAAAATACTGATGAAGCTAATATACCAATTTAATTTATTTGCCCAAAAATTTTAAGATAAAACTACAAATAACGATCAACCAGTGGTATTTGAAATTATATAAGATTAAGACTACCCCAGTGGCAGCGTAAATTTAAACTGGCTTCCTTTACCTTTTTTACTTTCAGCCCATATTCTTCCGTTATGCTTCTCTACAAATTCTTTGCAACGGATTAGACCGACGTTAAAACTGCCCCAAAGCCCACTTTTTCACAAGTAGTTGTGTATCTTGCTTCTGGCCTCTATATAAATTATTAGCATTGAATTTTTTATTTTTGTATATTTATGCTAATGTTGTGGATGATCATTGGTGCCTAATTAATTACATTACTATGAATATATTAGTGAAATGGGATAAAAATCTTGAATTGAACATTAAGGAGATTGATCAACAACACCGGAAGTTTATTGATATTATTAATGTTTTGTATGATTCAATAATAAGGAAAGAAGATGATGGAGTCTTGGTCAAAACCATAGCTGATATGAGAGATTATGCTTTTGTACATTTTAAAACCGAGGAAAAATGGTTTGAGCAGATTGGTTACCCTGATGCTGAAGCTCATCAGGCGGAACATCACTTCTTTTTAGAAAATATAGAGAAGTTTTATGTGGAATACCAGATGTATGATACAACGCTGGCCGTTGATGTTTTAACTTTTTTACAGGAATGGCTGGTCAATCATATCATGCGGGTCGATAAAAAGTATATAACAAGTTTTATTAACAACGGTATAAAATAATTCTTACGCATTAACGACGAATCATTTTTTAGATATTCAAGGCTGTTAAGTGAGCATCTTATTTACTAATAACAATTTAAACCCAGCTAGGCCAAATAATGCTTCCGTTTTCTTCATCATTGGTAATTTTCAGGTGTACGTCTATTTCCTGCTGCATTTCTTCAACATGCGAAATAACTCCAACTATGCGGTTTTCCTTTCGCAGCAGCTTGAGGGTATCGAAAACTATGCTTAATGAGTCTTTATCCAACATGCCAAAGCCTTCATCGAGAAAGAAGAAGTTTTCGTGGGTTGAAGAAATTTTCTGTACGCTATCGGCTAAGGCCAAAGCCAGGGAGAGAGAAGCCTGAAAGGTTTGTCCGCCCGATAGTGTTTTTACATTCCTTATTTTTCCTTCATTCATGTAATCGCATACCTGAAAATTATTGTCGCTGCTTAGCTCCAGTGATAACGCTTGTCGTGTTAGCCGGTAAAACCTTTCGTTAGCAACTTTACAAAGATTACGGAGGTATACGGTTGAAATAAAGTTGACAAAGGCATTTCCACGGAACAGATTTTTCATTTCAGTAATATCCTCCGCCCTTAATGCTAATTTAGAGAGTTCTGTGTTTATAGCCATAAGCTTGTCGAGATTGGTCTTTAAGTGGTTAATCTCTGTTTGCATTTTACCGATATCCTGATTTAAAACGGATATCTGTTGTGTAACGGTTATTAACCGGATATTGATTTCGTGATGAGCTTTTTCATCATACACTTTACCATCAAGCTCTGTTTCCAGCTGATTCAAAAGTCTTGTGTGTGCTTCTACCTCTCTGTGATAAGTTTCTACCTTTTTTTTAGCATCGGCAGTGTTTAGCGCTTTACTTATAACGGATGCAACATGCTCTTTGGTTAAGTTACCCGTACGTAGCTTTTTATCAATTACAGCAGTTAATTGGGTTAGATCGTTATCCAGAGATTTTAAGGCGTTCTCGTTGGCACTAATACTGCCTGCAAGAGAACTTGCCTGATGACTTAACTCCGTCAGTTGCAGTTCTTTTTTCTGGTACTTTTCAATAAGGGTGCTATATTTATTGTGTTTTTCTTCAACCTTGGATTTCAGAAGGTCTGCAGACAAAGCTTTGAATTCTTCCGGTTTGATCAGCATCAGTTGTTGAGTGAGCAATTGAATCTGTGAATTATGACCGGTAATCTGGTGGTTGAATTCGTCCAGGGTCTTGCTATATTTCTCCCGTTCCTGCTCATCCGATTCCATTTGTGAGTTGAGCCGGTTAAATTCCTGCTCCAGTTGTTCGAGTTCCTGCTTTACAGTTTCTGCCTTTTTAAATGTTTCTTTGAGTTGAGTGTCATTATCAGATGAAAATGCTGACCATACGAATCTTAGTTCATGTTCTTTTATTTTATTATCAAGCTCTTCCAGGCATAGGTTTTCTTTTTTCAGTTGATCTTCCAATGCAATATGTTGTGCCCGCCATATGATAACTTCCCTTTCCAGGTCGTTAATCTGTTTGATCTGTTCTTTTAGCTCTTTCTGCTGTTCTCGGGCTTTTTTTAATTCCAGCGATACGCTTTGTGCATTGATAACCTCCGGGTGATGTTTTGAACCGCAAAGCGGGCATGGCTTTCCATCCTCCAGGTCCGAAGCGAATTCATCCAGTTTGTTTTGTATTTCCAGGTGGAGGATTGTTTTATCTAATTCGTGTCTATGTTTTTCATTTTGATTTTTTTCCGTATCCAACGAGGCGATAGTGGATGTTAACAGTGATTTTACATCTTGGTCTGTGGCGATCTCTCTTTCTTCGGCAAGCTTGACTAAAAACATTTTCTTTGCTGCAAGTTCCAGGTTTAAAGTGGCGATTTTGGCTTTTAATTCTGAAATGGAAATGGTAAGATTATTTTTATTGGTAAACCATTCTTTAATAGCTACTAATAGTACCAAGTCGGGAAGATCTTTGCGGGTTTTTTCTGTCGTTTCTTTAAGCGCAGCCCGGTCTTGACGGCAGGTTTCTATGGATTTTATTTTAGCATGGAGGATCTCTGTGCCCTTCAGGCTTCGTTGTATCAATGCTTCATTTCTGGCTTCAAGTTCTTTTATCTCGATTAGTTTCTTAAGTTCTTCCGCTTCCCGGAGGAGTATCTCTTTATTATTGTATTCAATTTTGAGGTCGGCGAATTCCTTTTCTGTGCTGGCTATGTTAGCGCTAAGCGCATAAAGCTTCTGTTGCCATAGCGTCAGTTCATCCTTTATCTTCTTATGGTTTATTTCGAGGGCATGGAACCGGTCAAAGTCGGATTTGAAAGTGATGATAAGATTTTCATACTCCTTAATTTCTTTTTCGAGACTTCCAATGAGGTTTGCATCTTTCTCTAATTCAGTAATTTTCAGCTGCTCTTCTTTTCGCTTTAAGTATAATGTCTTAACTTGCTCGTATTGCTGACTTTGTTTTTGTTTTAATTTCAGTTCTTCTTCCAGTTTGATAATATCTATGCGCTTTTGGACCAGAAGCTTTTCTTTGGTTGATAGTTCATTTGGGTCGACTTCGCCAATGGATAGTAATTGGCCTTTGAAGTTTTGAATATTCGCGTTGTTACGAGATTCAATAGCGGTTATCTTACCGGTTAATTCGTAGCGGTCGAGGTTAAATAGCTCTTGGAGCATAGTGGTGCGTTGCGAAGGGCTCAATTGCAGAAATGCCTGGAATTTTCCCTGGGGGATGATAACAGTACGGTGAAAATTATCATAATTCAACCCGGTAAGATGGTCAACATCACTTACTTCGATAGGCACCCATGTGTTTTCTTGCTTTTTGTAGGCTGAACGTTCGAGTGTCTTTACATCTTCAAAGTTAAGCTTATTGCGTTTCCCTTTTACCACAAAACGATAACGGATGTTGTTTCCGGTTTTAAATTCAAAATCGATGAGCAGTTCGTTCGATTTGAGATTCATCATATTGTAGTTACGATTATCCCTTGTGTTCAAGCGTTCGGTTTCGCCGTAAAGAGCAAAAGAAATAGCTTCAATAATTGCTGATTTGCCGCTACCTACGCGTCCGAAAATGCCAAATAACCCTGCCTGAGTCATGCTGGCAAAATCGATAGTTTGTTTCTTACGATACGAGTACAATCCCTGGATGGTAAGGCTAACTGGTATCATACTCCCTCCTCCGACAGTATTTCTTTGAACAGGTTTAAGATACGGTCATTTGGCGCTTGTCCCTTTTTATTAAGGAAGAATTCTCTAAAAAGGTCTTCCATACTTTTATTCAGGTCGGTATGACCGGAAGTGTCTTTTTGAATTGTTTCTTTAGCAGCTATTTCAGGGATAATCATTACAATACTTTCATGTGCGTCGTTCAGCCGTTTGCGATCTGCAGACGACAAAAACATTTCCGAAACGATGGTGAGCTCAACAAACACATTGGGGTGTTTGACAAGCCAGGTAACGGCTTCATCAATATTTTCGAAGCGTACCCGCATTAGTGGTTTGCCCTTGGTGAACTGAATTTCTGATAGTTTTACCACATCATCCGGTACAGCTTCGATAAGGATGGCATATTTCTTTTGATCGGCCTCACTGAAGCTGTAGGCAAGTGGGCTGCCGGAATAGACTATAGGACATGGCTGATAATCAATAACCTGTTCCTTGTGAAGATGACCCAATGCAACGTATTGGATATTCGCAGGTACATCGGCCGAATAAATTACCTGTGTTCCACCCATAAATAATATAGGTTTTTCATCTTCCGGTTCTTCCGGTTGGTCAGCGTCTTCCTTGGCCATAAATAGATGAGCTGCAAGTATGTTAATCCCTTTGTTATCACAATAAGTTTGTGCCATATTTTCCCAGGACGACTTTAAAGCGTCTCTAAGGGTTTGTTCTGTATTTTCGTGGCCCAGGTATGATTTTAAGCGTAATTCGTTGGCATATGGAGTAAGAAGTATACGTAAGGGCTCTTGTATACTGGGTAATTGCAATTCTATAAAACCGGGTTCGCTACGCGTAACTTTTAAACCTGTTTCCAGTTCAAAAGGTGCTATGTGAGAATTGGGATATCCGGCAAACAATATGCCGCATTCACGTGCTAATGGCTCAGGTGCTTCTATCCGGTCGGGCGAATCATGATTACCTGCCAAGGCAATTACAGCACGCTGTCCGTTATTTGCAAGGCGTTTTAATGTTTTGTAGAATAGATCTACGGCTTCAACAGGCGGGTTGAAGGTGTCGAACAGGTCGCCGGTTATGATAATCGCGTTTACCCGCTCGCGGTCAGCTATTTCGCAAATTTCATTTAATACGGCCTTTTGTTCTTCATGTCGCGAAAAACTTTCGAGTCGTTTACCCAGATGCCAGTCGGAGGTATGGAGAATTTTCATGCACTATTATTTCGATTACAAATTTATGATTATTCCCTTTTTGGATGAGGTTATCTGCTTCTATTTTCATCAAATATTTCAGGATTGATTTGGAAGTTATTTAAATAGTAAATTTTCCATGGAAATATTAGTATTTATTTGTAACTTAATGTATCTAAAATACACTGAATATGAGAAAAGGTTACATCGCTTTTATATTTGTTTGTTTAACTGGGTTTGTAGTAACTGCACAGGAATTGCCAGTTCACATAAAGAAATTTTATATTTCACCGGAAGGGAAAGTTTTTATTAATAAAAATTTACCTGTTTATTTTTTTATATCTTCTTCAGCAGATCCCAATGCTCCGCATTACTTGTTAAAGAGCGAAACAACGCCCAAATATTCCAATCCTATGTATTTTGATACGGAAGGGCGTAATACACTTCGTTCTCCTTCAGCTATTGACACGGTAACTAAAAAGCAGGTACTTCCGAAAATTGATATTCAATATCATGTTTATGTTGACAGTAAGCCGCCTTCAACCAGAATAATATTTGATAAGCTTAAGGAAACTGTGATAAAAGGAATACATTATGTCACAGACTCCTTGTCTATTTCTTTTGAAGCTACTGATGCAATGTCTGGTACAGAAAATACATACATTTCTATTGATGGGGCTGCATATAAACCTTTTCATGAAGTGCTCAGACTTAACCAGGAAAAGCTGTATACCATCAAATATTATAGTGTAGATAACACTGGTAATGTTGAAAAACTTAAGGAAATAAAATTGTCAGTAGATAAGACTGCTCCTGTCAGTACGATGAATATTACGGGCCCGCAATTTGAAAATGTTTTATCCGGTAAAGCCCAGATAGCTATTACGGCTAATGATCAAATATCGGGATTGAAACATATTTACATTAGCATTGATGACAGCGTATTCAGACCTTATGCTGGTAAGATAAATACTTCCGCCTTAAAGCAAGGAGATCATAAGCTTTTTTATTATTCAACAGATCAGGTAAATAATAAAGAGAAGGTGAGTACTTATGCATTTTACGTAGACAAAACGCCTCCGCAAGTGATGGAGGAAATTCAAGGTAAAACGTTCATGGCCAATGGTAAAGAATTTTCAGCCGGAACTTCAAAACTAAAGATTACTTCGTTCGATAATAAAGCTGGCGTAAAGGAAATCTTCTACTCCATCAATAATGCCCCCTTTATTAAATATGACAAGCCTGTCATACTATCAGGATTCAAAGGTAACTTGCTGGTAAAGAGTTATGCTGTGGATAATGTGGGCAATCAAAGTACAGGAGAAACCTCGGATGACAAGAAAAATTCGATTCCATATATCGATTTAGGAGCTCCCTGGGTAGGTCACACTTTTCGTGGAGCGTATTTCGTAAATAGAGACACGACATTTATCAGTTCTAAAACAGGTATTGAACTCGATGCAAAAGATGACGAATCAGGTATAGAGCGGATAGAGTATCAGATTGACAGCACTGATTTGGCCAAATATGAAATGCCACTCAAGATAAACAAAGAAGGTTTCCATCATATTTCCGTGTATGGTTATGATAATACTGAAAATATGACACGGCAGGATTTTGGAGTGATGGTCGATACTACGGGGCCTGAAATATCGGAACATTTTAGTTCCTTATCCATGGGTGTGGTAGAATCTGATGGTATTAAGCTCAATCAATATCCTGAACATGTGGTTGTTTTCCTTTCGGTTACGGACGTTAAATCGGGTTTCAAAAATTTGTGGTTTGATTTGAATAACACGGCTATGCAGCCCTATACCAATAGTATAAGGAATTTTATTGCCGGCAGGAAGAATATAATTAAAATTCGCGCCACTGATAATTTGGGTAATCAAAGTGAGAAAACCATTGAGTTTTTTGTGAAATAAATAGGTAGACATGGGGATGCACCATAAAATATTGGTTGTAGAAGATTCAATTTCTATCCGGGAAGCTGTCAAGTATATGCTGCTTGAAAAGTCCTATGAAGTATTTGTAGCAACTAACGGTAGAGAAGCTTGCACGATAGCTTATCATGAACGTCCCGATCTTATTCTTACGGATATTGAAATGCCTGTGATGAATGGAATTGAAGCTACCAGGAAAATCAAACAAAATCCTTTGATTAAACATATTCCTATTATTGTAATGTCGGCAACGCGGCAATTCCAGGAAGCATTTTCAGCCGGGGCTGATGATTTTCTGTTGAAGCCCTTAAATCAAGATGAACTGTTGCTGAGGGTTCAGCTAAATTTAAAACTTGCTGAAAAAGGTAATGAAATAAAGCGGCAGCATGAACTATTAAAGGCTCAAAGAATGGAAGCAACTGAACAAAGAGATACTATTCTGAGGCAGAAGACTGAGCTGGTAGATGGTCTGCAATATGCAAGTTTGGTACAAAAGGCAATTTTACCTTCCGCAGAGATATTTCAGGAACGGTTTGATTCCTATTTTATTTATAATCAACCACGCAATATAGTAAGTGGCGATTTCTACTGGATCTCTCGTAAGAATGAGCTAACCCTGGTAGCGGTTGGAGATTGTACAGGCCATGGGATGTCTGGAGCTTTAATGACCATGGTTGGAGCTACTTTTCTAAATGAAGTGGTTCATAATTCTTCCAAAATCAGTGCTGATCAGATATTAAATGATTTACGCAAACAGGTTATACATCTGCTTAACCAAAAGGGCGAATTCGGAGAAATCTCCAACGGCATGGACCTCGCTCTTTGTGTGTATGATAGCAACAATCATATTCTTCAATTCTCGGGGGCCTTTAATCCATGTTATTTGGTTCGTGCAGGACAACCCCTGGAAATTTTTAAGGGTGACCGCATGCCTATTGGGATTTATTTAAACATTGAGGTGCCTTTTTCAAAAATTGAAATTCCTGTTTCCAAAGGCGATACGATTTATCTTTTTTCAGACGGGTATCCTGATCAGATCGGTGGCCCAACAAATCAAAAATTCAGATATTTAAAATTTCGCGAAATGTTAACAGAGGCTGCGGCATTCACTTCTATGGAGCAACAATATGAATTGATTAAAAAAATCATGGACGAATGGATTGAGGGCTATGAACAAATAGATGATATGATGATCCTGGGAATTAGATTTTGAAAGATTGATGCTTCGACTGCGCTCAGCAACCATGCTTCGACTGCGCTCAGCAACCATGCTTCGACTCCATTAGAGTTCAACTACGAGGTCTGGTGTTTCCGGTCGTTGAGCGGAGTCGAAACGACATTTGTTTAAACCATATAAATAGCTCTGCAACCGTGCATTGAATATAAAATATGATAAAAAAGAGGAACATGATGAAGGTGCTTATTACATATTTCTTCTTGTTGCTACCCATGGGCATAGCGGCGCAGGATAAGATCAATGAGTTGGAGGAATTAGCGAGGGGCTATAACAACCAGGGAAAGCTTACGCAGGCTGCTGAATTCTATAGCAAAGCCGGGTATGCCTATTGGAACGGCGGCGACAAAAGCCATGCAATTTCATCTTTCCAAAAAGCTTTCGATTTATTTACACAGCAGGGTAATGTCTATGCCATGGTTACGGTTGGTAATAACATGGGATTGATATACCTGGATGAAGAAAAATACAAAGAGGCCCATACCGCTTTTAGTAATGTGCTTAATTGTGTTCGTAAAAGTAAAAATAGCACAGAATTGTTCAATGCATTGATCAATGTGGGGTCCGTGGCATTTGAGTTATCGTCATTCGACGAAGCCATTGGCAAAGCTTCGGAGGCCCTAGCTCTTGCGAAAGAAACAAATAACCTGAAACTCTTGGGGAAGTGTTATAGCCTCCTAGCTGAAAGCTATGAAAAAAAAGGAGATGCATCCAACGCTTATACATATTTCGAGCTTTATTCCACCGTTGATAAAAAAATAAAAGCCGAAGAATTGGCAAATCTCAAGCAATCATCCACTGAGGAAATTAACAATGCGCATGAAAAAAAGCGTATCACCGAAATTGAGCTAAAAATTAAAAAGGGAGAGTTAAAAACAACCCAGGATTCATTAGCGGTTACCGGCAGAATAGCCTTCGAAAGAAAAATGCAATTGGAATTGAGGAATGAACAACTCAAGAAAAAAGAAATACAACTGCAGTATGAATTGCATGTGAAACAAACGCTTATAGGAGGAATTGGCATAACAGTATTATTCCTGTTAGTTCTCAGCTATTTATTGCGGTTAAAATTGCAGGCTAATAAAGTGTTGAGAAAACAAAAGGAAGAAATTACCCAGCAAAGGAATAAATTGGATTTACAGAATAAAAAGATCACGGATAGTATTCAATATGGTTTGCGAATTCAACAGGCTATGCTTCCTGATCTGGCTTTGCTGCAAAAGACATTTGAAGCTTTTGTCCTATACAGGCCCAAGGATATTGTATCGGGAGACTTTTACTGGTTTCATGAAGTTTGCGCAGGTAATACAACTACTTGGTTTATTGCTGTTGTTGATTGTACGGGGCATGGTGTTCCCGGAGCCTTTATGTCGATGATCGGGCACCGGTTGCTGACTGAAACAGTAATTGAAAAGAAAATTTATCAACCTGCTGAAATTCTGGAGGAAATGAATAATAAGCTAAAAAAAGAACTTGGGCACCATAATAAAAAATCGACCGATGGTATGGATTTAGCTTTTTGTAAGATAGTGCTCAAAGAAGGCGAATGTGAAGAATTGACATTTGCGGGCGCTAAAAGATCTTTGTTGGTTTTTCATAAAACGGATGGGAAACTCCTGGTTATTGAAGGTGACAAGAGAAGTTTGGGTGGATTTACAATGGATGATTCCAAATCTTTTACCGATAAATTAATAAAAGTCTGCAAAGACGATGTGATATTGTTATATTCCGATGGTATTATTGATCAACCGGACCTTTCCAGAGACCGTTTTGGCACCAGTCGATTTACGGCAATTTTAAACGAAAATATCAGCGAATCAATGCCTGTCATAAAATCAAAACTCGAAAGAGCCTTTGATGAACATAAAGGTTTAGAGGAGCAGCGAGACGATGTTACAGTTCTGGGATTAAGACTAAATTAAACCGACAAAGATGGCAAAAGGAAGAACAATTACTTATGAAGGGCCATTTGGTATCCAGATTATTTCAGTGCTTGCAAAATTTTCGCAGGATAATATTGATGCAACGGATCAAGTACGGGGAAAATTCTATAAGATATTTATTGAACTTGCCCAAAATGTGGCATTATACTCTTTTGACAGAGTGGTATTATCCAACGGCACTTCTATCGGACAAGGTAAAGTATACGTAACCGAAGAGCAACAGAAAATACACTGCACTACCATCAATGAAATTCAAAAAGACCATGCTCCAATATTGGATGCAAATTGTGCTGACATTAATCAGTCCAGCATTTTCGCTTTACGAACCAAAAAAAAGAAATTACACAGACAGGCTGAGTTTAAAGATACCGGCGCTCATATAGGGTTGATTATGATTTCTATCTATTCGGGCAATACCCTGGAATATGAAATTATTACCGATGAAACTACCAACAAAATGTATTTTAAAATTTTGGCTACCATACATAAAGTGAATTTTGATAAAAAATGATTAAATTGCTGACCATATGGAAAATTTAAATATTAAAATTAAGTCGGACCAAATTTTCTATCCGGCAATAGATTTTAACTATGAAACCGGTTTGTGCGAAATTTCCGGCGAATCTTTCATGGAAGAAACATTCCGGTTTTATGAGCCCATCATAAACTGGATAAAGTCTTATGTCTCAGAAAAAAGACCTGTTGTATTTAATTTTAAACTTACCTATTTTAATACCAGTTCTTCCCGGTTTTTATTGGAGATGCTGTATGTGTTAAAAAAATATCAAGAGGTAGGGGGAAACGTTACTATCAATTGGTATTACAAGAAACAGGATGCCGATATGCTAAGTGAAATCAATGATTTTGCGGAAGAAACCGAATTAAAGATCAATACCGTTTTTCTTTAATTAATTTGTTTGTTCAAACAACTAAATCATTCCATCAAGGGGCGTTCGTAAAAAATGTTTGTGTCTTTTCCGACATCCTTGTTCCTGGAGTTCAATTTTAATTAATGTTGATGATTTTGTAATTTGATATTGAGGCAAAAACCTTAGTTTATTATGTAAAAATTTAGTAAATTAGTTATATGAAATCGGCAGAACAAATGAAGTCGCTTTAATAACCGATGTTATCGATCATAGATTAATAAATAATTAAACTTAGGAAGGTATGGGAAATAATTCTAGAAATCCACTTATTTACGTTGTTGATGATGATGCTCCATTTAGAAAGATGATCTGTGCATTTCTGCACCAAAACAGGCTTTCGTACGTTAAGCAATTCTCATCTGGGGAAGAAATGTTAGAACAATTTTCTACCACACCACCATCTATTGTGGTGCAGGATTTTGATCTGGGCCCGGGAAAACTTACTGGCCTCGAGATTTTGCAAAAAGCAAAAGAAATGAAACCGAACATCGATTTTATTTTTCTTTCGGGTCAGAGCAATATTAATGTAGCCGTTGAGGTTATTAAAAATGGTGCATTTGATTATGTGGTTAAAGATGATAGTGCCCAGGATAACCTGTTAAACCGGATAAAAAAACTAATTTTTCAGGTTCGTTTAATCCGGAGTAACAAACTTCTTAAACAAGGCATGATCGTTTTCTTTGCTGTTTTAGTAATAACGGTAGTAATTTTTTACATCATAGGGCTACGGGTTCATATGGGAACAGTAATGTAGGTCATTAGCTTTTATTTAAAAAACTGATGAAGCGGACTTTGGTTGACAAGGTCCGCTTCATCGTTTTTTCTCAGTTTGTTCTTTCTATTTACAGGTTACAAAAAAAGTGGTTCCTTTCCCTGTTTCTGAACGAAAGCTAATATCAAAACCATGGGCATCAACAATCATTTTACAAATAAATAATCCTAATCCGCTCCCTTTTTCATTTGCAGTCCCCATGGCGCTTTTATGATACGGGCTGTCAAATAACTGCTGCGGAGTGATGCTTTCAATTCCCTTTCCATTATCCGATACTTCAATTACAACAGATTCATTTGGCGCCTTAAATGCCTTCAGTGTCAGCGACCCTCCTTCCGGAGAATATTTAATGGCATTGCTTACCAGATTATTTATTACCTGGTTAAGGTAAGTGTCGTCAGCCAGAACCGATAGATCATCTGAAACTTCACAAATCAGCCGGATCTTTTTTTCATCTATATTTTTTTGAAAAACCATGCGGGTAATATCGAAAAGCTTAGAAATTTGCACCGGGCCTTTCTTCAATTCAATTTTACCAGCTTCAATTTTTGACCAGTCAAGCAATTTATTGAAATAAGTAAACAGATAATGTGAAGTATCAACAATGGATTGCAAAAACTCTTTATGGTCAGCCGTCAATTTTTTCTTCAGATCTTCATCGTTGAGCAGAACTTTAGCAAACCCAGCGATCGACGAAAAAGGAGATCGTAAGTCGTGAGCCAAAACACGAATAAAATTGGATTTTGATTCCATTAACTCTTTGAGTTTGTCTTTTTCTTTTTT
>CAYZNC010000098.1:0-16273 GCA_964478555.1 uncultured Bacteroidales bacterium
CCGCATTTCAATTGCGTTTAATCTTACGATACATTTAAAACATCTATTAAATTAATAAAAATAACTGAGATAATCTTAATAAATCAATAAAAAAACACAAGAGGTTATTTAAAGAATAGTTACTGAACTTTTGAGAAGTCTCTTGTGTATTCTAAGTGTCTTCGCATTATGACAAATGACTTACAAGTCAGTAATTGGTTTGTGTTGAGGAACCAATAGTTTCATTATAGCCCATGCAATAAAATAGGAGGTTCCACAAATAATAAATAGAATTAAATAGGCTGTTTGAGGGGTATTACTAAAAGTGTCACGTAAAGAACCTGAGAGTAACTGCATAATTACCCCACCAAGCCCACCAGCCATAGCCCCGATACCAGTTACAGATGCGATTGCTTTTTTGGGAAACATGTCCGAAACGGTTGTGAAAAGATTACAGGACCATGCCTGATGTCCAGCCGCAGCAATACCAATAACTGCAATAACCAAGTACATCGCATTCTTACCAAAATGAGTTACATCGCCAAAGTATTGGGTGGTTAAAACAATAATCGGGAAAATACCAAATACCAACATGGATGTCATACGAACATTGTACACTTTTTTGCCTCTATTAATAAAATATAAGGGCATCGTACCACCAATTATGCTTCCTATGATAGAAATAAAGAAAACTATAAAAGTTGGCCATTTTACTTGAGACAAAGTCATGTGGAACTGATTCATAAGATAATCGGGAAGCCAAAATAGATAAAACCACCATATTCCATCCGTTAATAACTTGCCTACGAAGAATGCCCAGGTTTGTTTATAAGCTAAAATGCTGGGTATCGTTTCTCCGTGTTTATTTGTTTTGCTTATATTACTAGCCAATCCGGCAATGAGTAATACAATAATCGTTCCTATACCCGGTATGAGATTTAGAAACAGGTAATTACTGCTTTTTTCAATGTCATGTAGCCGTTTGGATTGTAAGGCAAGTAGCAGCCAAACATAAACAATGCCAACGCATCCAATGTATATTTTTGGAACTATACCCAAAGGGCCTTTTTCAAGTGTAAGATTCATCACTTCAATGAGGAACACGCAAATGATGTTAATTAACAAAAACGACCCCCAAAAGGCTTCGCGTGTGATCCTTCCCCTGAAGGAGAATAATTTACCGAAAGAAACGCCGCTGCCTGTGGATTCGTTAACGATTTTTTCATCCACATCGCTGTGGATATAATCGTATTCTTTTTTACTTAAATATTTTGATTTTGCAGGTGAATCATAAAATTTAAACCAGAATATAAGCCAAATGAAACCAATTGCTCCGGATATGATAAATGCCATTTTCCATCCCAGTTCATTACCGAAATAGTCCATGCACCAGGCAACAAATAATGCTGCGATCATGGCGCCCAGATTAGTTCCGCTATTGAAAATACTGGTAGCAAGAGCCCTTTCTTTTTTTGGAAACCATTCGGCTCCGGTTTTTATGGATGCCGGAAAATTACCTGCTTCACCTACTCCAAAAAAACTTCTGACAATGATATGCAGCCAAAGTACTGAGCCAGCAAAAGCGTTCATAATCCCGAATACTGACCATATAATCAACGATACGGCAAGTCCTACTTTTGTTCCTATTCTATCGATAATGGAACCTGCAACCATGGTTGTTAATCCATAAGCTCCCACGAAAAAGGAAATAAGAATTGAAAATTGGATATTTGTCCATCCAAATCCCTCTTTGGAACAAATGTAAGGTTTCAGATAAGCCAGAATTTGGCGATCCCAGTAGTTAAATGTCATGGAGAATAGTAGCAGCGTGACAATTACCCATCTGTAATTACCAATTTTTTCTTTTATTTGCTTCATGGTAGTGAATATGTCGTTTAACTAAATTTTGAAAAAATATTGCAAATTATTAAAAAATACGATAAAGCCAAGCGTATAAACAAAAAAGACCATCTTATGCGGATGGCCTTTTCAAAAAATATAATAATAAATTTATAAATCTGTGATGGGTTTATGTTTTGGAACCAATAATTTCATGATTGACCATGCCAAAAGATATGATAAGCCACAAACGATGAAAAGTATAAAATAAGCTGATAAAGGGAAATATGTATTAAGTGCACCTGCAAGGAGTTGTACCACTGCACCTCCAAGACCGCCCGCTGCTGCACCTATTCCAGTAACTGATCCAACAGCTTTTTTAGGAAACATGTCCGAAACAGTTGTAAACAGATTTGCAGACCATGCCTGATGTGCAGCTGCACACACACAAAGGATAGCAACTGCGAATGTTATAGCCATATTTTTTTCAAGAAAGGTAGCATTGGCAAAAAATTGCGTTGACAGGATTAACAAAGGAGCAAATGCTATCAGCAACATCGAAGTCATGCGGGCTTTGTAGGTTTGCCATCCTTTATTCATAAAATGCAAGGGGATACTTCCGCCAAAAACACTTCCAAAAATAGCAACACCAAGTATAATGAAATAAAGATAGCCCTGAACTTTGGGTTCCAGATTAAATTGTTTTTTCAGGTAGTCGGGAGTCCAGAATAAAAAGAACCACCATATGCCATCTGTCATAAATTTTCCCCAAAAGAAAGCCCATGTTTGTTTATAGGTTAAAAGTTTAAACCATGAGACACTTTCATTTTTGTCTCCCTCTTCTTTTTCTTTAACTTGTTCATCGATGTCACTATGAATATATTCGTACTCAGATGCTGATAATATGCCTTTTTCTTTTAACTTTTTTGGGGTATCGTATATCCAAAACCAAAAGATTAACCATAAGAAACCAATGCCACCGGTAATGATGAGTGATAGTTTCCAACCCAGATTTCCTCCAAAATAGGCTAAACACCATGGAACAAATAAAGCAGAAATCATGGCCCCAATATTGGAGCCGGAATTAAAAATACCTGTTGCTAATGCGCGTTCTTTTTTTGGAAACCATTCGGCTACGGTTTTAATAGATGCCGGGAAGTTTCCTGCCTCTCCTGCACCAAAAAGGCTTCTGATAACTACGTGTAAAAATATGGTCTTGCCAACAAATGCGTTTAACATGCCACAGATAGACCAAATAATCAACGAAAAGGCCAGTCCTAATTTTGTTCCGATTTTGTCTATAATAGCGCCGGAAACTAAAGTAAATCCCGCATAAAAAATTGTAAAGAGCGTGGTAACGTAGGAGAATTGCAGGGAAGTCCAGCCAAAACCTTCCGGAGAGCAGAAATATTGTTTAAGAAAACCGATAACATTCCGGTCCATGTAATTAACCGTAGTTGAAAACAGGAGCAGGCCTACAATCACCCATCTATATTTTCCTACTTTTTCAGTAATAGTTTGTTTCATTTAGTGTTTTTTAGTTAGGTTATTATTAGTAAGGTTTATATGTTATTGTTTTTTATACTTCTTAATGATTTCCAAAGCTTTTTTGCATTCATCGGTTAGTTTCTGAAAATCACCTTTTGCTATGATATCTTTGGTTATTAATTGCGATCCCATGCCTACACAGGTAACGCCGGCTTTAAACCATGCAGAAAGATTTTCTTCGGAAGTATCTACGCCACCGGTTGGCATAATGCTAGTCCAGGGACAAGGTCCTTTTACTGCTTCTACGAATTTCGGTCCTCCAACCTGAGAGGCGGGGAAAATTTTGACAACCTCTGCACCCAGTTCTTCTGCCCTTGAAATTTCAGTAACTGAACCACATCCCGGGGACCATGCAATTTTACGGCGATTGCAAACCTTCGCCATTTCTTCATTTATGATAGGCGAAACGATGAAATTTGTTCCCAACTGAATATAGAGAGAGGCTGTTCCTGCATCAACAACCGAACCTACGCCGAGGATTAATTCCGGGAGTTCTTTAGCCGCGTATTTGCTTAATTCGGAAAATACTTCGTGGGCAAAGTCGCCACGATTTGTAAATTCAAATACACGAGCTCCGCCATCGTAGCAGGCCTTCATTACTTTTTTGCAAAGTTCTGTGTCTTTACTATAGAAAACAGGAATCATTCCGGTTTCCTGCATCTTAACTGCAACTTGAATTCTTGTAAAACGAGCCATTTTTTTATTTTTTTAATGTGCTAATGTGCCAATGTGCCAATTTGCTAAGTATAAGGTCTTGCATCTTATATCTTGCGTCTTATATCTTTATGTCTTATATCTTTTGTCTTGCTTCTCATGTCTATCTGGATACTCTACCTGAAGCATCCCCTCCCATTAATTTCTCAACCTCATCCACGGAAACCAAATTAAAATCGCCGGGAATAGTATGTTTGAGACACGAGGCGGCAACGGCAAAGTTTAGGGCTTTTTGGTCATTACCTTCATAAGAAAGCATGCCATAAATTAAACCTCCCATAAACGAATCTCCACCACCCACACGGTCTACAATGTGTGTAATATCGTATTCAGGAGCCTGATAGAGTTTTTTCCCATCCCAGAGAACCCCCGACCATGTATTATGATTTGCATTGAGAGATCCACGAAGTGTTATAATTACTTTTTTAGCCTTGGGAAACCGTTTCATAAGTTGTTTACATACGGATTCATATGCTGTTGCTTCAACATGTCCCTTGGTTACATCAACACCTTCCGGCTTGATACCGAAAACTTGTTCAGCATCCTCTTCATTACCTAAAATAATGTCGCAACCTTCTACTAATTCGGGCATTACTTCGGATGCTTTTTTCCCATATTTCCAAAGATTTTTACGAAAGTTGAGATCTGTAGAAACTGTGATCCCTTTTTTATTTGCAGCTTTTATAGCCTCAATGCACACTTTGGCCGTTCCTTCGGCAATGGCTGGAGTAATTCCTGTCCAATGAAACCAGGTAACTCCTTCAAATACCTGATCCCAATCGATCATACCAGGTTCAATGGTAGCAATAGATGCATACGCACGATCGTAAATTACCTTGCTGGCACGGGCAACGGCTCCGGTTTCTAGAAAATAAATACCAAGCCGGTCACCGCCTTTTGCTATGAAATTGGTTCCCACGTTGTATTTGCGAAGGGTCATAGCACATGCCTGTCCTATATCATTTTTGGGCAAACGAGTCACAAACTCAACTGGTATACCATAGTTTGCAAGTGATACAGCAACATTGGCTTCGCCTCCTCCAAAATTAATATCAAATTTTGTAGCCTGAGTAAACCGTTCATATCCCGGTGTACTCAAACGAAGCATAATTTCACCAAATGTTACTACTTTGTTTTTCATCATTGTATTAAATTTAATTTAGGTTTGATGGAACTCCTATAGCTGATTATTGTCGTATAATATCTGAAAGCACAGGAGTTTCATTTGTATAAAACAATTCAGATTAATGAATTTAAAAATAATCTATAATAAAGACACGCATTTGTCCACTATAGATAAGCAAAGATTAAAAAAAATATAAGATTTTAAAGTAAAAAGTTGAAATTATCTGTTAAAGGGAAGTTTGCGTCAAATAATAAGGAGAAACCCGAGTGTAATTTTGGTTAGGATGTAAAATTGAAAAGGTGTAGTTAGTTAGTAGTCGTAAATGTCACACCCAAGGTTTCGCTCCTTATTACTCGTATGTCAAAAGTGTTTTGACTGAACCAAAGTAAGTGATTAAAATTTTAAATTAACTTTTTTTAACATATGTTATAGAGCATTAAAAATTTTCTTTTTAAAAATTATATCTCTGATTTTAAGTAAATTATAAGTATGATTTTTTAAATAGCTCTGTAATTCACTAACTATCAATGTGAAAAAATAGTATCTTAAAGTAAGAAAATTTATTCACATAGTTATTAACAAATTCAATGATTTAAGCCTTAAGTTTCTATATTTGACTAATTTAGCGATTAATATCACATTCATTGTTACCTAAAGTTTCTTTATTTTTTGTATAACTAAAAATTGAGTTATATGGGAAAAGGAGATCAAAAGAGCCGACGCGGAAAAATATCGAAGGGCAGCTTTGGCGTCCACCGTAAACATAAAAGTGCAAAAGCTGTAAATGACACATCTGCCCCCGAAAAGTCTGTTGCAGAAGAGCTCACTAAGAAGAATATGAAAGCAATATAATTGGAAGATTGAAAAAGACCTCAAAGGTTTTCAAAACCTTGAGGTGGAGTATTTTGTTCAATTAAGCTATGATTGCTTCTATTTTCTTTAGTTCATCTGCTGAGAACTTTAAATTTTGTAATGTTTTAAGATTATCGTCGAGTTGTGCAGTGCTGCTAGCTCCAATTAAGACGGATGTTATCCTTGTATCCTTTAGTACCCAGGCTAAAGCCATTTGAGCCAGCGTTTGTCCACGGTTTTCGGCAATAGCATTGAGTTTTTGAATCCTACTAATTTGCGCATCAGTGATAGATTCTCGTTTTAAAAATCCATGAGCTTTAGCTGCTCTGGAATCCTCCGGAATTCCTTTCAGATACCTGTTAGTCAATAAGCCCTGCGCAAGTGGTGAAAAAGCAATACAACCAACCCCATCTTTTTCCAAAACATCAAGTAAACCGCCTTCAACCCAGCGTTCAAACATAGAATACCGTGGCTGATGGATAAGACAGGGAGTGCCTAATTCATTAAGGATGCTGATTGCTTTCTTAGCCTGTACTGCGGAATAATTCGATATACCGGCATACAATGCTTTGCCCTGACGTACAGCATGGTCTAAGGCGGTCATGGTTTCTTCTATTGGAGTTTCGGGATCAGGACGATGAGAATAAAAGATATCCACGTATTCAATTTGCATACGTTTAAGACTCTGATTGAGGCTCGAAAGAAGGTTTTTTCTGGAACCCCATTCTCCATAAGGCCCCGGCCACATATAATATCCTGCTTTGGTAGAAATAATCATTTCATCGCGATATGAAGCAAAATCCTGCTTCAGTATTTTTCCAAATGTTTCTTCAGCTGACCCCGGTGGCGGCCCATAATTGTTCGCAAGATCAAAATGAGTAATTCCCGAATCAAAAGCCCTTCGCAACATTTCCCTGCAATTTTCAAAAATATCTACACCACCGAAATTGTGCCATAAACCCAGGGAAATAGCGGGTAATTTAATGCCACTTGATCCGCAACGATTATAAACCATCGGCTGATAACGGGTCTCTGAAGCTATGTATGTCATAAGTATTAATTTAGGGTGCTAAAATTAACAATTTTACTATTATCTCGTTTAAGAATATCGTATATTTAACCTAATTAACGTTTTACTTCGGTAATAAGTTGGTAATAACTTTTTATTTAGCGACACAAATTATTTTACAATGGAATTTATTTTTGCAGGAATTAAACTGAATTTATGAACAAAAAAGCAAGTATTGCCAGATTATCTATCGTATCTAACTCTTTTTTAATCATCATTAAATTAATCGTAGGATTATTTTCTGGTTCTGTAAGTATCATCTCCGAAGCAATTCATTCATCCATGGACTTGCTGGCAGCAATCATTGCTTTTTTTGCTGTAAGAATTTCCGATGCTCCGGCTGATAAGGAACATCCGTATGGCCATGGAAAATATGAAAATGTTTCCGGTGTCATAGAAGCCATCCTTATTATTATTGCCTCATTTTGGATTATCATAGAAGCCGTAATGAAAATCTTTGATCATTCGAAAATAGCATCTATCGGATTTGGCTTTATAGTTATGTTTATTTCCGCAGCTGTAAATTTTATCGTATCGCGTAAGTTATATAAAGTGGCTAAAGCAACCGAATCTATAGCGCTCGAAGCCGATGCACTTCATCTTAAAACGGATGTTTATACCTCGGCAGGGGTAGGAATTGGATTATTACTTATCTGGTTAACAGGTGCTACATACCTCGATCCGGTGGTTGCCATTTTGGTTGCGGTTTTTATTCTTTTTGAAGCTTTTCAATTGTTAAGAAATGCTTATTTCCCATTAGTAGATGCGGCGATGGCTGAAAATGAGATACAGATTATTTACGACGCTTTTAAAGAAAAATCGCTGCACTTTCACGATCTGAAAACACGTAAGGCAGGGCACTATCGATTTGCAGAGCTTCACCTCGAAATGTCTCATGATCTGCCATTAAGACAAGTACATGATGTATGTGATGCTATAGAAACAGAATTAAAATCCAAAATTAAGCACTTTCAGATTAGTATTCACGTGGAGCCTGCGGAAATAACAAGCTGATAATATCCGGGCGCCTAAATTATATTTTCCTACGTTACAAAGCTTCAGATTCATGCACGTTCATGGGTATACAGGATTACCCTTAACATTTGTTTAAAGGCGAAACAATTCTCCAATAAAAAGGATAAACATTTTGTCAGGCTCGGAAGCATAAAATTCGAAAACCTGGAGGATACAATTACTCTTAAGATTCCTTATGCAACAGATTATTCTGTTGTAATATTTAATGGTAAAACCTATAAAGGATTTTAAACTAGGGGTAATTGCTCAAAAACCAGATTGGCACAAAACTCGTACAATGTCAGAAAATTTGTGTTGGAGTAAATGAAAACCTACAAAGTGGAAGTATTCCACGAGTCATTTGCAATATTTGTCGATCCATTCTTTGGATTCAGTAAAACCTAGTTTATAAGCATTTTGTAAGTCATGGCATCCAATATCAACCCGGCCCTCTTTTATAGCAATTAGTCCCCGGTAATGGTAAGCAGGTGCATATCCTTCTGATTTTGCAATAATTGTATTAAAATCATTTAAGGCTGCTGTATTATTATTCATGTCCATATAGGTTTGCCCTCTTAATAGCATATATTGTAGATTGTCAGATTCAATTTTCAATGCGTTTGAGAAATCTGTAATGGCCAATTCAAATTCTTTTGTCTCGCGATATGCACTACCCCTGTTCATATAAGAATTTGCAAACCCCGGATTTAATTGTATCGCCGTGCTAAAATCGTTTATGCTGCTTGCATAATTTTTCATTGCATAAAAAATTGCACCGCGATTTACATAATTTGCATAATCAGCATTTTCAGAAGTTAAATCTATCGACTTATTGAGATCGGCCATTGCTTTTTGAAGATCACCCTTATGATAAAGTAACATGCCTCTTTCCGCATAAGCTTTCGAAAAATTCGCATCATACAGCAAAGATTTGTCAAAGTCGTTCAAAGCATCTTCATTATTGCCCATCCCACTTTTTGCCAATGCCCTGTTGAAGTAAAATTGTGGGGAGGCAGGATTCAGTTCAATAGCTTTGTTAAAATCAAACAATGCACTCTCAAACTTTTTCATATTGAGGTAAGTAACTCCTCTGTTACTAAAAAAAAGCGCCGATGGAGCGTGAAGTGTAAAAGCTTTGTTATAATCAACCAGTGATTCTTCAAACAAACCCATACTATTTTTGGTAACCCCCATATTTATATAGGCATCGAAATTTGAAGAGTCTAACTGAATTACTTTTGTAAAATCTATCAAAGCCCCTTGAAAGTCTTTTCTGTCGAGCTTGTCTTTACCCCTGTTATTATAAGCCTTGTGAACATTTGGATATTGATCAATTACATTGGTCCAAAATATCAAATTGTTATCCCATACTTTATTTCTTTCGCGGGTAATAAAAACAAGGGAAAAAACATAAACGGCCAATATTATTGGGATAACCATTGTGGGTTTTGCATTTCTTTCAACCCTGTTCAGATAAAAATAACCAAAGAGAAAACTATAACCAATGGATGGGATATACAGATATCGATCTGCCATTATTGATTCACCAACAGGAAATAACTGCAAAACCAGAAAAACATTTACTAAAAAAAATAATATTATAAAAGATATATTCCGGTTACGTGGCAGCTGGCGAATTAGGTAATATAGTAAAGCAATTGCCAAAATAAAACCAAACCAATACAAGAAAGGCAAGCTACCATTATTCAACTCAGGATAAGGATAAACACCAGATAAATTATACGGGATAAGCAATTTGAATAAATATTGTACTACATTGCTGCCAGCAATAACTACACGGTTAAAAAAATTATAGTCAACAATATCCATGACAGCCCCCGTCGTTTTCTGAACATTTACTGCAATAATTCCAAAAAGCAGGGCCAAACTAAAAAATGGAATTTTTTCCATGATTATTTTCTTCGAGAATAACTTTCGTTCAAAATAATAATCAATTACCAATAATACTACCGGTAAAGAAACGGCCATTGCTTTGGAAAGTATGGATAGTAAAAAAAACAGCATGGAAAATATATATGCTTTCTTTGTAGGATTAGCGCAATAATGTAAATAAGAGATAAGGGACAATAAAAAGAAAAAAGCATAAAGGACATCTTTTCTTTCTGATATCCATGTAACCGACTCAACATGAATTGTGTGAACCCCAAATATGGTAGCACTTATTAATGCAGCATAGAAAAACGTCTTTTCGGACAAGTTTTTCTTTTCTCTGTATTTTAACCGAAACAAACTTCTGATAAAAACAAATACAAGTAAGGTGTTTATAAGATGTAATAAAATATTTACCACATGAAACAGACGGGGATTTTGGCCTGCAATGGAATAATCTAGAGCCAGACTCAACATAGTAAGCGGATGATAGTTTCCAACAAAAGAATTGGTAAAAATTGTTTTTATATTCTGAATATCAAGGCTTTTAATTGATGGGTTTTCGGTAACATACAAATTATCGTCCCAATTTAAAAAATCGCCTTTGAATGCATTGCCATACGCAAATAAGGTAATGAAGATTATAAATATTAATCCAATCCTTAATTGCTTTTTATTTAGTTTTTCGTCTTTATTTAGTTTACTCATTTTTGATTTTTTTAAAAGAAATCCTTTATCATTTATTCTGATAATCAAATTTATAAAGCCCTATACGCTTGTATTGACTGGTCTGTTATTTCCTTATCGGCTTCTGAGGGTTTTAGTTCACCACTTCGGTAATTGTGACATTTTAGTAAAACTTTGTATAAAGTGGACTATCAAATTTTTCTTCATCTAATTCCAAATATTTAATACTATTATTAGATAATCAATAATTTACAAAATATTAATACGACATAAAGATATTAAAATTTTTCAGCCAGGTAATTAGTGTCTTTCTATAATATCAAACCTTTTGATTTTTTTTAACGCTGCGGATATTAAGGAGATTTTATCAGCTTTGTAGAACAATAAGAAAGTTTAAAAATAAATCTCAAGAACAGATTTAAGGTATATACAAGAAAGTAGTAGCAAAGCAATTAAAAATTTTCGAGATAACGTATTGTTTATAAACTAGTTATGCGACATAGTAAAGAGCGATAGGACAAGGTAGTATAACAATTATTAACAAAGAAAGTGTAAGATTAATTCTTCTTTCTATTTTTAAAAAAGAACGAGTGTTTCGGGGCTCTTTTTCTCTATTTTCCCTTTTATTTTAAAATCATTAAACAATATCACTTTATTTATTGTTATGGTCTAATATAGTTGCATCTGAATTGCTCTTATAGTTTTATTAATTAAATAATAGAATCTTGAAATTGTGGATGAATGTGGAGCTAGATTCCACGGTGGTTTGTAGAGGTCGTTTCTATCGTAAAGATAAAAAAACGACCAACAATAAAGAATATCGACAACACAACAATATGTTTTTCTTATTTCTGAATAACAGGCCTATTAATTTATTTGTTAAAACCTAAAATTGGCAAACCATGAAAAATCAAAATTTATTATGCCCTAAAGGATTCGTTAAAGAAATACAAACTTACAAATACCTGAAATCTATTTTTGTTTCCTCATTTATAACAATTTTTTTGCTTATTACGAGTACATTAGAATGTCGTGCAGTTCCAAGTTTTTCACGTCAAACAGGAATGTCTTGTACAGCGTGCCACAATTCCTTTCCGGAGCTTAATTCGTTTGGAAGACAATTTAAGCTTAATGGATATACACTAACAACCGCTCCAACCATTACTGTTCCGGATGATACAATAAGAAAGCGATTAAATCTGTTGACAAACCCACCAATAGCAGGAATGGTTATGTCGTCATTTACCAATATTAATAAAAAAGTACCTGGCACTCAAAACAATAACGTAGAATTTCCGCAACAATTCAGTCTGTTTTATGCCGGACAGGTTACTCCTCATATGGGTGCATTTGTTCAAATTACTTATGATCCGCAAAGCGGGGCGATAGGATTGGATAATACGGATATCAGGTACTCAAATCGAGGGCAGCTCGCCTCAAAAGACTGGATTTACGGGTTTACTTTAAACAACAATCCAACTGTTCAGGATGTTTGGAATACTGTTCCTGCCTGGCGTTATCCTTTTTCGACTTCTGGGGTAGCACCTTCTCCTGCAGCAGCTACGATGGTTGAAGGGGCATTGAGTCAACAGGTCGCTGGCCTTGGTACGTATGGTTTATTTAATAATTTGATTTATTATGAAATAAGTGTTTATCGAGCGGCTCCGCAAGGCGCTATCAATCCACCTGATTCATCAAGTGTTAATACCATTTCAGGAGTTGCGCCATATTGGCGACTTGCTCTTCAACATCAATTTTCTAATCAGTACATTATGATCGGAACCTATGGTATGGCAGCGAGTTTATTTCCGCAGCATGCTAACGGCAAAACAGATAAATACACGGATATTGGCATTGACCTGCAGTATGAGTATGCGCTTGCCCGAGCGAATATTTCAGTACATTCCTCATTAATCCGGGAAACCCGAACATTAGATGCAACAAAAGCTTCTGGTGGAGCAGACTTAAGCTCCTCAAAACTTAATTCTTTCAAGCTTGACGGAAGTATATATTTTAAAAAAGGTATTGGACTCACCCTGGGTTATTTCGATATCGCCGGCGATATGGATCAGACATTATACGGAACCTTTAATGGCAAACCCGATAGTAATGGGACCATGTTTGAAGTTAGTTTTTTACCTTGGTTAAACACCAGATTTTCAGTTCAGTACGTAATGTATAATAAATTTGATGGACAGGCTAAAAATTACGATGGTTTAAACCGCAACGGTTCCCAAAATAATACCTTGTATTGCCTGGCATGGATTAGTTTTTAATGAAGTGATCAGGTGATGAAGAAATGAGTGACAATGTTTATCTAAATTTAAACAACATATATGAAGAAGAAGCAATTGGTAGCCTTTTTAGCTGTTATGTTCATTGGGCTGTTTTTATTGGCCTTTACAAAAAAAAGCGAAAGTAATTTAGGAATGGTTGTGAAGAATCAGCCTCCTGGTGATAAAGGAATTGGACCGATAAAAGAACTTAAATTGGGACCAGTCAATCAGAAAATGGCAAATGATGGGAAAGCTATCTTTACAGCTAAGTGTATGGTATGCCATACTTTGGATCAAAAGGTAATAGGTCCGCCACTTCGAAATGTAACCAAAACGAGGTCTCCCGAATTTATTATGAATATGATTTTAAATCCTGTCAATATGGAAAAAGACGATCCGGTTGCTAAAGAACTGCATAAGAAATACCTTCCAACTCCTATGTTAGATCAGAAGTTCACGCAGGATCAGGCAAGAGCGCTACTCGAATACTTGCGTACAGTTGCAAAATAATAGTTTACCATGGCAGAAAATACAGACCGGATGGATAATTCTGAGAAGAACGATAAAAAAATCATGAACCGGCGTGCCTTTTTTGTTAGGGGTGCAGGTTTTTTATCAGTAGGAACTGCATTCCTTTTGGGAATTCCACTTGTAGGCTCATTGTTTAATTCAAAATCCACACGCAAAAAACAGTTTGTTGAAGTAGCCGATTTGGATGCATTACCAATAGAAGAACCTAAACGTGTTATTTTTTCGGAATTGGTAAATGATGCATTTTTGGTCCAACCGGCTACTTCAGATGTATGGGTCATTAAGCATTCAGATTCTAATGTTACAGTTTTCTCCACCATCTGTCCTCATTTGGGGTGTAGCTATGATTTTCAGCCCGAAAGCAAACAGTTCCTTTGTCCCTGTCATTCCAGCGCTTTTTCTTTGGAGGGTAAAGTTTTATCAGGACCATCTCCACGTGGCTTAGATACGTTGCCGCAAAAAATTGAAAACGGGAAACTTTACCTTCTATGGGAGCGATACGAAGTTGGCATTTCCGAAAAGAAGTTAATCTAGAATAACGAATTATGGGTTCAAAGTTGCTTAATTGGATTGACGAAAGACTCCCCATCAAAGGTGCCTTAAAGGCCATTGTGAAGGAGGATATTCCAGGTGGCGCAAGTTATTTTTATGCATTGGGAAGCGCTTTGCTTTTTGTTTTTATAATCCAGGTTCTTACCGGTGTTTGGCAATTATTTTATTATGTGCCCACAACAGATCATGCCTATACGAGCCTCACTTATTTAAGAACATCAGTACCTTTTGGATGGCTGATACATGGCTTGCATTATTGGGGCGCTCAAGCGATGCTAGTGTTGGTTGCTCTCCATATGATACAAGTATTTATCTGGGGGGCGTACAAACATCCACGGGAGCTTACGTGGTTGTTGGGAGTATTGTTGCTTTTGATGACCGCATCACTGAGTTTCACTGGTGTATTGCTGCCATGGGATGAGGTTGGGTATTTCGCTTCTCAGGTTGGTACCAATATAGCAAGCACTTTCCCCTTCATAGGAAAATCTGCAAAAATATTTATGCTTGGTGGCACCACCATCGGACAATTGACTTTGACCCGTTTCTTTGTATTTCATGTTGCCATCATTCCGGCATTTATGGTTCTATTTGTAATATTTCACCTAATTGCCTTCAGACATGCCGGAAGTGCTGGTCCATGGAAAAAATCAAAACATTCGGTTATTGGCGCTTTTTGGCCTGATCAGTTATACAAGGACATTGTGGTTTCTGTATTACTCCTTATGGTATTGATTTGTCTGACTGTTTACGTTGGGGCCCCAATTTCAGGGCCTGCCGATCCACTTGATAATTCCTACCATCCTGTACCGGAATGGAATTTTCTATTTCTTTTTCAGGCATTAAAGGCTTTCAAAGGAGCATGGGAACCACTTGGAACAGTTGCGCTTCCTCTTCTGCTGGTGCTTTTTATGGCATCCATTCCGTTTATCGATCGCAAAGAGGATAGAAGCCCCTTGAGGAGACCATTGGTAATGAGTCTTTTTTTCATTTTCGTCGCAGTAGTTCTAACTTTAACAATTGAAGGAAAAAGAAGTGTACCCGGAGTTGCACAAATTTCTCCATCACCCACTAAAATACCGCTTCCAATCATTAGTTCAGCTAAAGTTCAAGAAGGACATGATCTTTTCCTGGCGAATAATTGTAATATATGTCATAGTATTAACGGTGCAGGTGGAACCATTGGTCCTGATCTTTCCCATGAAACGGCTAAAGGAAGGACAATGCAGTGGTTAGGAAGCAAAATAAAAAATCCCAAAGCCGATAAACCCACCTCCATAATGCCGGTTGTTACCACATTGACCGGTGCGCAAATTAATACCATTTCCGCCTACATTTTAAATGTTGATAAAGGAAGTCCGGTTTCATCCGGTGCCGCAAAACCAAATCTATCAAAAGATTCCATTCAACCCAAGCCCTCTGGTTTATCCTTAAATCTACAAAATCAGCACCCCATAAGTGGTTTAGCCTCATTCTATATTGGCGATCCAGCTCATGGTGGAATTTTATACAGGCAAACATGCGAAGGCTGTCATGGGGTAAATGGAGTTGGCAGTGTACCTAACCCTGGCTCAGCTATTGGTGTTGTTCCCGGGTTAAATCCAATTAGCAGGAAAGTATTCAATATTAATGCTTTATCCTTTGTTGATCTGATTGATCCTGTTATTCAAAATGGTTCAGTTCCCGCGGGAACAAATCCCGCGCTGAAAATGCCTGGTTTTGGTAAAGCCAATACATTAACTCAACCACAGATAGCACAAATTGAGGCCTATATTTTATCTTTGAACGGTGTGGATCGTGGCCAACTGCAAAATCCTGGCATAAAACCAGAGAAGTTTATGCTACTTTCATTTGGATTATATGCTGCTGCCGCCTTGTTAGTGTTTATGTTTTGGGTGTTAAACAAAACTAAAAACCTGAATAAATTACGGTAATTCCATCAAATTCAACTTTCGGGATGTATTCATTTGAAAACAAACTGATAGCTAAAGGTATTCGTTTAATTGATGCATGCCTGATATTGACGTAAGAATGTAAGTTACTTAACCGGAAATTCACCGCAATTATTCATCGGCAGCATTAGAAATCGAATTTATAATCAAACCGGATACCCGATTTTGAAATGTCGGGATGATTTAGATAAGACAAACGTACCACATAATCAACCCTAAAAAATCTAAATATATTGGTTATCCCGAA